>DATDHT010000324.1:0-5793 GCA_036521435.1 Roseiarcus sp. | reverse complement strand
GCCCGCGGCAACAGGGCGACGAGCTTCGAGGGATCGCCCGCAAGCGTATCCCGCTCGCCGACCGCGACCAAGGTCGGCTGATTTATGCGCGCCGCCTCTTCGATCGTCAGGTTGCGACGCGAGCCTCGGACGCAGGCGGCGAGCGCGGCGCGATCGCTCTTCGTCTGCTCGGCGAAACCGCGGAACAAGCGCTGCGTCGGATCGACAAGACTGTCGAGCGACTGCGCCTCCATGGCTTCGGCAATCGCCTCCGGCAACCCGCCGTCGCGCACCAGCCGATCGCCCAGGCCGCCGAGCACGAGCGAGCGCACGAGGCTCGGCTGGCTAAGCGCGAGGAAGCTCGCGATTCGTGCGCCCATCGAATAGCCCATCACATCGGCGCGCTCGACACGGAGATGCACGAGCAGGTTGGCCGCGTCGCGCGTCATCAGATCGAGGCGATAGTCGGCTGAAGCGTAGAGCTTTTCGCTTTGCCCATGGCCGCGATTGTCAAACGCGATGACCCGGCGCCCGGCCTCGGTGAGGGTTTGGACCCAACGAGGACCGACCCAGTTCATGCGATGGTTGGAGGCGAAGCCATGAATGAGCAGGATCGGCTCGTTCAGGTCGCGTCCTTGCGGCTTGGCGTCGATGAAGGCGATGTCGACTCCATCCGAGGAAAAACGCCTGAGCTCGGCGAGGTCCGGGACATGTTCGTCCGGCATGAGCGCTCCCTTGCTTCCCGAGCCGGCGCCGTCACGCAAGCAGGGACTTGATCCGTTCGGCGTCCTCCGGCGTCGCCGGATTGTAGACCACCATGGCGAGGTCCGTCCGCCCATCGACGGCAAACGTTGAAAACTCGAAGGCGAGCGGACCGAGCACCGGGTGCCGGATATGCTTGACCGCCTCGCCATGGTGGGTCGGAACATCATTGTCGCGCCACATCGCCTTGAACTCAGGACTGAGGCGGCAGAGCTCATCGACGAGAGGTTCAATCTCGGCTGCGGCTCCGGCGCGGGCCGCATCCACCCTGAAGGCGCCCAACACGAAGCGCGCCACACTCGCCCAATCGTATTGCGCCGCACGAGCGCGCGGATCGAGAAAGATGAAGCGCAAGATGTTGCGCTCATCCGGCGGCAGCGATCCGTAGTCTACGAGCATCACAGTCGCGGCCCGGTTCCAGGCGACAACGTCGTATTTCGCATTTCTGATCAGCGCAGGACTCGGGTCCAGCGCATCGAGCACGCGTTGCAGGCGCGGCGTGGCGCCGTCGTTCTTGCGGTAGCGCGCTTCGGGCGGACGGCCGAGGCCAAGCAGGAAAAGATGCTCGCGCTCGACCTCGGTCAGCATGAGCGCGCGCGAGATCCGATTGAGCACGTCAGCCGAAGGCGCGCCGCCCCGCCCCTGCTCGAGCCACGTGTACCAGGTCGGGCTGATGTTGGCCCGCTGAGCCACCTCCTCGCGGCGCAGGCCGGGCGTGCGGCGGCGCTCCGAGCCAAAGCCGAACGCGGCCGGATCGAGTTTCTTGCGCCTGTCCTTCAGATAGCCGGCAAGCCGGTTCTCGCGCGCAACGGGTTCGTCCATCCTGTTAGTCATTATACCATGATAAGCTCACTACTTTACTAGAATAATGTAAAAGACGAAGCTTGTCTCCAACGAAAAAATGGAGACTGCTCATGCGTGTATTTGTGACTGGCGCGACCGGATTCATCGGCTCGGCCGTCGTCAAGGAATTGATCGCCGCGGGCCATCAGGTGACCGGCGTCTATCGTTCGGACGACAAGGCGCCGGCTCTGGCCGCGTCGGGGGCCGACGTCTATCGCGGATCGATCGACGATCCCGACAGCCTGAAGGACGGCGCCGCCCGCTCGGACGGTGTCATCCACCTCGCCTTCAACCACGACTTCTCGAAGTTCGCAGCGAATTGCGAGACGGATCGACGCGTCATTGAGGCGCTGGGCTCGGTTCTGGCGGGCTCCCACCGACCTTTGATCGTGACCTCCGGGACCGCGATCGCCAAGGTCGCGCCCGGTGAGCCCGCGACCGAGGACGCTCCCCCGATCACCGCCAACGAGTTCCCGCGCGCGGCGTCCGAGGAGGCGGCCACCGCCGCGAAAGGGGTCAGCGGATCGGTCGTTCGCCTGCCCCAGGTCCACGACCCCGAGCGCCAGGGACTCATTTCCCCCTGGATCGCGGTCGCCCGAGAAAAGGGCTTTTTCGCGTACATCGGAGAAGGGCGTAACCGCTGGCCCGCCGCGCATATTTCCGATGTCGCTCGCCTCTACAGGCTGGCGATCGAAAAGTCGGAGCCGGGCGCGATCTATAACGCGGTCGGAGAGGAAGGCGTGCCGGCGCGCGATATTGCGGAAACCATTGGCCGGCGCCTGAAGCTGCCGGTCAAATCCATCCCGCCCGAAGAAGCGGGAGGCTATTTCGGCTGGCTTGCGCATCTGGCCGCGCGCGACATGCCCGCCTCCAGCGCGCTGACGCAGAAGAAGCTCGGATGGCGGCCGACCGGGCCCGGGTTGATCGCCGATCTCGAACGCTTGCCGATCTCCTGACGCAGATTTGTACACACGGTCCGTAGCCTATCGATAGACGGGAGTCCTTCCGGACGCCCTATGGATCGCGTCGCCGCACTCGAGCCGAGCGCGGCTGCAATTGGCTGAAGCCCGCGCGGGACGATGAGGCGGGGCTGCAGACCGGGGACCCCGCCGGAGCAAAGGCTGGGCTTCCACCGATATCGAACTCATCGCTGCTCGCGACCACCTCCGCGCCGCGAGCGGCGGCCGAGTCTCCGCATTCGCTTTTTGACGACCCGGGTCCCGGAACCGGGCGAGCCGCCATGCGTTTGTCCTCGCTTGGCGGACCGGCTGAGTGAGTAATTTGAGTCGTCGCCCCGTCCGGGTCTTTCGACTCGACGCTGATTTGTGCGATAAGTCGGGCCAGCGATTGAGCTGCGCAAGGAGGAAATCCATGATTCGGTCGAGTTTGGTCAAAAGCGCCTGCGTGGCGATCGCAGTCTTAGGTTTGAGTGCGTCAGAAGCGGGCGCCATCGAATTGCAGGGTTCCAATCCGTCGGCGCAGTTGAACGACGGGTTGATCTCGAAAGCCTTTGTCGCGCATCGCGGCGCGACCGCTGTGGGGCCACGCGGCGGCGTCTACCATCGCGGCGGAACGGCCGTTGGCGGCTATCGCGGCGGCGCCTACCGAGGCGGCGCCTACCGAGGCGGCGGCTACCATGGCGGCGGCGTCTATCGCGGCGCCGGGGTCTATCGCGGAGGCTATGGCGGCTGGGCGCGGCCGAGCTGGTATCACTGGGGCGCCGGCGGCGCGATTGCGGCCGGCGCTGCGATCGGCGTCTTGGCCACGGGCGCGGCCGTCGCCTACGCGGGTCAGCCACCCGCGCCGGGACTATGCTGGTACTACACCGACCCGAGCTATCGACAGGGATTCTGGGACGCCTGCCAGTAGACATTCGGGTCTTAAGCTTTCGAATGCACGTGTTGGCCGCCCGTTCGCAGCAGGCGAGCGGGCGGCTTTTTCAAGTGAGGTTTGAGCCTGCGAGAAGGCGCGCTTGTCCGCGATGGATCGGAGCATAGGCTTCCTGAGCTAATTCATCGGGGGGATGCCCATGAACATGCGCGGGTTGGTTCTTGCAGGCGTGACTGTCGGCTTGGTGGTGGGCGCAGCAGCGCCCGCTCAAGCGATTACGGTCGAACTCGATTTCACCGCCGACTTTCCAGCTGGCTCCCCGATACGATTGTCACGGGCCAGTTCATTTACCAGGCGGCGTCTGTTACGTCGCCCGTCGACTCTCTGACTTCGGTCGACCTGACCATCGGTGGCCATACATATAGCTTGGCTGAGCTCGGCTCTAAGACTCTTGGCCCATTCAATCTGATCGGGTCCACAAGCCCCGGCTTAGGCACCGTGGATGAAGGGGTTGACAGTTTTTTTCTTGAATACGATCCGATCGCTGGGACCCCGATCAACTTTCCGTACAGCACATCCTCGTTTCCTGCCATCGCCGACGCTGTCAGCGTTCCTCACTTCAGCATCCGCGCCGCTCCTGTACCGGACCCGGCCACGTGGGCGCTTTTCCTGACCGGTTTTCTTGGCGCCGGCGCTCTTGCCGCCCGCAGGCGGCTCGCCCGTGGCGCATCAAACTGTTCGCCAATTTGATCGACAGTCTGAATTGACGAGGCAACGATTGATCCCGGCGTGGCGGAGTGTTGATCCTCGCTTCCGAAGCCACCCTGCTATTGGAAAGCCGTCGCGGCTGACGTAGGATATCGCGATCAGGCCGAGCGACCAAGCCCATGCGGATACTGGAATTTCCAATCCGCGAACGAGTCGCTGAAGATGATGAGGGAGGAAACCATGAATTGGACGCGTCTGGCCAGAAATGCGTTGCTTGGCGTTTCGCTTCTCTGTCTCGGTTTGCCGGAGGCTGAGGCCCTCGAGATCTTCGCCCCCGCGGGCGCCGCAGCCCATATGGACGACGGCTTCATCACTCAAGTGAGAGGGGGCCGCGGCGGCGGCATGCATCGCGGCGGCGGGGGACACCGTGGCGGCGGTGGAATGCACCGCGGAGGCGGCGGCATGCACCGCGGCGGTGGCGGAATGCACCGCGGCGGGGGGGCGTCTCGAGGTGGCGGCGCCCACCGTGGCGGGGCCTATCGCGGCGGCGGCGCCTATCGCGGTGGCGGCGCCTATCGCGGTGGGGCATATCACGGCGGCGCCTATCGCGGAGGAGCGTACCGCGGAGGGGCTTACCGGGGCGGCGCGTACCGCGGGGGCGCCTATCGTGGTGGGGCGTATCACGGCGGGGTCTATCGCTATGGCGGTTGGACTCGTCCCGCCGGCTACGGCTGGGCGCCTGGCGGCGCCATCGCAGCCGGCGCGGCGCTTGGCTTTGTCAGCGCGGCGGCGGCGGCGTCCTGGGCGGGCGCCGCTCCGGGGCCGGGCCTCTGCTGGTTCTACACCGACCCGAGCCGAAGACAGGGCTTCTGGGACGCCTGCCAGTAAGCCGCCAGGCCTGCTGACCGGCTTAGCCGCGAGGGCGCCGTACGAGCCCTCGTCCGGCCGGAGCGCGACTGCCCGGTCGGCGACCGAGCGACCGAGCGGGGCGCTCCGCCGGAGCCATTACCGCCTTTGAAACAAATTATACATATGTAAATAGTAGTTCAGCCTTGCCTCCAACAAGACAGAAGGCGCCGCGTCGACGCGGGAACCCTCGCCCTTGTGGAGGGCCGGAGGATGGATCCAGTGACTCGTTAAAGGCGCGGCATCCCTTTGAAAACTCTCGATTCGGACTCGTTAACGGCGCCCCGCAGGAACGCTTGACCAAACGGCGCCGCTAAAGGCTGGACAGCATCGCCGATCCCGCACAAGGTCGTTTCCTGAGCTTCCCTTCCGGCGCCTCGCCCATGATCCCCAACACGCCTCGTCCCTTCGACTTCGATCTCGGCGAGAGCGCCTCGATGATCCGGGACAGCGCCCGGACCTTCGCCGAAAACGAGATCGCCCCGCGCGCCGCGCAAATCGACCGCGACAACGCGTTCCCGCGCGACCTGTGGCCGAGGATGGGAGAACTCGGCCTGCACGGCGTCACCGCGCCCGAGGAATACGGCGGGCTTGGCCTCGGCTACCTCGCGCACTGTGTCGCGATGGAGGAAGTGTCGCGCGCCTCGGGATCGGTGGGCTTGTCGTACGGGGCGCATTCGAACCTGTGCGTCAACCAGATCGTGCGCAACGGCAATGACGAGCAGAAGGCGCGCTATCTCCCGAAGCTCATTTCCGGCGAGCACG
>DATDHT010000323.1:0-7920 GCA_036521435.1 Roseiarcus sp. | reverse complement strand
GACCGCCATCTGCATGAGATAGCGATCGTGGCGAAAGACCTCGTGCTGAGCGAGGATTTTGGCGACGGCCTCATCCGGCGTTCCGACCATCAAATGTCCGCGCGGGCCACGGCCCTGATCGAATTGCGCACGCGACAGGGGCGGCCAACCGCGCTCGCGGCCGATGCGGCTCATCACCTCGGCGTAAGGACCGAAGAACGCATGCGTAGCGGCCTCGGCGGTGTCGGCGAGGAAGCCGTGGCCGTTGATCCCGACAAGGAGTTTGTCGGGCGCGACGCCGGCGCGGCGGCCCGCCTCGCGGTAGAGGTCGGCCAATTGCCCAAAGCGCGCGGGCTCGCCGCCGATGATCGCAATCGCCAGGCCGAGTGCGCCGGCGCGCGCCACCGATTGCGGCGTGCCGCCGGAGGCGATCCAGACCGGCAGCGGCCGTTGCAGCGCGCGGGGATAGACGCCCTGGCGAACGAGCGGCGCGCGATGGCGGCTTTTCCACGTGACTTGAGGCTCGGCGCGGATCTGAAGCAGGAGATCGAGCTTCTCCGCGAACAGTTCGTCGTAGTCGTTGAGGTCATAGCCGAACAGCGGAAAGGATTCGATGAACGACCCGCGCCCGGCCATGATCTCCGCGCGGCCGCCTGAGATGAGATCGAGGGTGGCGAATTGCTGATAGACGCGCACCGGATCGTCCGACGACAGCACCGTGACGGCGCTCGTCAGGCGAATGCGCTTGGTGCGAGCGGCGGCCGCGGCCAAAGCCACGGCCGGCGCCGACACGGCGTAATCCGGCCGATGATGCTCGCCGAGCCCGAACACATCGAGGCCGACGCGATCGGCGAGTTCGATCTGCTCGATGATGTCGGCGAAGGCCTTGTCGACGTCGACCGGCTCGCCGGTCGCGGGATCGCGCCGGGTCTCGACAAAGGTGTAAGCGCCGAATTGCATCAGGGCCTCGATACCGCGCGCTTTTCGACGCGGGAGGCATGATGTTAGAGCAGCCTGCGTCTTGATGGAATTGTCCTCGCGAGAAGCGAAGCGACGCGGCGATCTAGGAGTCGTTCAGCGCCCTCCGTTCCCGTGGATTGCTTCGCTTCGCTCGCAATGACGATCGTAGTTCGACCCGAGCGCAATTTGCTCTAGCATGGGGCAAAGCAGCGAGGCCTAACATGACCAAACCGCCGATCAGCCGATTTCCAACGCCCGAGCTTGGCGATCTGCCGCAGGACATTCGCGCGCGGATCGACGCCGTGCAGGAAAAGTCGGGCTTCGTGCCCAATGTGTTCCTGGCGCTGGCGCGAAGGCCGGACGAGTTCCGCGCCTTCTTCGCCTATCATGACGCGCTGATGGAAAAGCCCGGGACTTTAAGCAAGGCCGAGCGCGAGATGATCGTGGTCGCGACCTCGGGCGTCAACGCCTGCACCTATTGCGTCGTCGCCCACGGCGCGATCCTGCGCATCCGCGCCAAGAATCCGCTGATCGCCGATCAGGTCGCCGTCAATTACCGCAAGGCCGACCTCGCCCCGCGACAGAAGGCGATGCTCGCTTTTGCCGTCAAGGTGGCGGAGCGCTCGCACGCGATCGACGACGCAGACTACGAGGAGCTGAAGAGCCACGGCTTCTCCGACGATGACGCCTGGGACATCGCCGCCATCGCCGCCATGTTCGCGATGTCCAACCGGCTCGCCAATGCGTTCTCGATCCCGCCCAACGATGAATTCTATGGAATGGGGCGCGAACCGCGATGAATGAGCGCGCTCGGCGCTCATTGCTTACGGATTCGGCGCTGAGATGAATGCGGCGAATGACGGCTCGCTGCTTGTCAGCGATGACGGCAGCGGCTCGATCTGGCGCGTATCATATAAAGGAAAGTGACGGTTCGCTCAGCGCGATAGCGCGCTTTCCATACTGAGGCCGATCGACAGCAGTCGATCGTCATCCCCGCCCGGGGCAAGGAATTGGACCCCTGTCGGCAGGCCGGCGGCGTCCGTCCCGGACGGCAGCGCAAGGCCGCACATCCGGAACAAATTGCCGAGAAACGTGTAGTGGATGGCGCGCAGGTTGGTGACGCGAAACAATTCGTCGTCGCGTTCAAGCGGATCAAGGGCGGGAGCGGTCATCGGCGTCGCCGGCAACGCCAGGATCGCTCCGTTCAGCTCGTCGGTCAGCCCCGCGATGAGCTCCTCACGACCGCGTTGCAGGTTAAGCGCGTCACGCTCGGGGACGCGTCCCCCCAAGGCCCGCTTCACCACGCGGCGATCCATCCGTTGCGCGTCAGCGGAATCGAAGACCGCGCGATGTTCGGCATAGGCCTCGATCGCAACGAACGAGCCATATTGCGCGGAGAGCGCACGCATCGCGCCAAGCTGAGGGATGGGCCTCGAGGTGACTTTGGCGCCCGCCTCGGCTAGCCGCTTCAGAGTCGTTTCGAAATTGGCCGCGACTGCGGACTCGGCGTTCTCGATCCCGCTCTTGTCGGGCGCCACGAACTCGACGCCGCTCAGATCGAGAGGGCGCACGGGCGTGGTCGACTGGCCGCGCAACGCTATGTCGATCAGCACGCAATCCTCGACATTGTGCGCCATCGGGCCGATCGTGTCGAGCGTGCGTGAAAGCGGAAACACGCCCTGCTTGTCGATCCGCCCCTCGCTGGTCTTGAACCCGACGATGCCGCAGAAGCTCGCCGGCGCGCGGATCGAACCGCCGGTGTCGCTACCAATGGCGCAAGGCGCAAGGCCGCCCGCGACCGCGACCGCCGCGCCCGACGAGGACCCTCCGGCGATGCGAGGCGTCGCCGGATCACGCGGGTTCCTCGGCGTGCCGAAATGCGGATTGAGCCCAAGCGCCGAGAAGGCAAATTCCGAGAGATTGGTCTTGCCCAGGGCCACCATGCCAGCCGCGGCCAGATTGGCGACGATTGGCGCGTCTTTCTCTTTCGGCGGCGAGCCGGCATAGAGCGCCGACCCCGCGGTCGTGCGTTCGCCCGCCATGTCGACAAGGTCCTTCCAGGCAATGGGAACGCCATCGAGCGGGCCCGCCGCGCGTCCTTCGCGGTGACGCTTGCGGCTCGCCTCCGCCTCCTCCAAAGCCCGCTTGCGCGTGACGAGAATGAACGACGGATTCTCGCGGTCGCGCTCGATGCGATTCAAAAAGAATTCCGCGGCCTCCACCGGATCGAGGTTGCCTTTCGCGATAAGGCGCCCGATTTCCGCGGCGGATTTCTTTTCCAGATTGTCGATCATGTCAGGCGAGGCCTCCGTTCAGGCGAGCCTACCGCGATCGTTCGCTTCGGCAAATAACGAAGGTAGACCGCGGCAATGGCGGCGTCGCTCGAGACGGAAGAGGCAGAAGCAAGGTGTTTTTACGATTGACCGGCCCGGCGCGGTTTTAGCGCCGGGCGCGCGTGCAGAGCGTAGCTCAGTTGGTTGTCATCGTGTTCAGATCGATCGCGCCGCCCATCGCTTCGTAGCCGGCGGCGTTCGGATGGAGATTGTCTCCCTTGCCGTATTTCGGCAGCGCATAGCCGGGCTTCTGCGGATCGACGATGACCTTGTCGAAGTCGATGATTCCGTCGAAGGCGCCGCTGCGAATGAAGTCGTTCAGCGCCACGCGGATTTTCTCTTTCTCAGGCGTGTAGTAGCCCTCGAACGGCGTGCCCGCGAATGCGTCGCCGAAAGGCGTGAGGGTCGCGCCAATGATTCGCAGCCCATGCGCGTGGGCGCGCGCGATCAGTTGCTTGTATCCTTCGATGATCGCCTCGGCGGTCGGCTCCGGATCATGCAGCGCCAGGCCGCTGCCGGGCCAGCCAAGGTCATTGATGCCCATCATCAGGATGACCGTGTCCGCTTTGGGTTGACTGAGGACGTCGGTGTCGAAGCGCGCCAGCGCATTGGTTCCCATCCGGTCGGACAAAACCTTCGCGCCCGATATGCCCTCGTTCAAGACGGCCACAGGCGGTCCGCCGACCTTTGCGAGCCGCTCGGCCAGGCGGTCGGGCCAACGGTCGTTGCCACTGACCGTCGAGCCATCGCCATCGGTGATCGAATCGCCAAACGCGACGACAGCGCGCGCTCCGGCCGGCGCGTCGACCAGGATCTCACTCAAGAAAACGCGTTGCGTCAGTTTGGAATCGGCCTTGAAATCGACGTCAGCCACCTGGTTTCCGTGGCCCACGTAGGCAGTCTCATGTCCATCCCAATGGATGGTTGTCAAAGGCGTGACTTCAGGGAGGTAGAGACTGACTGAGACGAGAGCGAGCGGGTCAACGCTCATATCGACCGGGTCGCTGATCGCTGGCGCGCCGGGAGGGATGACGACGGTAGGGCTTCCGCCGAACGTCACCGCGTGACCGGACCCGTCTTTGGTCTTGCCGGCCTCCCCAGCGAGCGCGATCGTCGTCGCGCCGATCGTCAGCGGCGTCGTTCCATATTTATTCGAGAGCACGATGCGCACGCGGGCGCCGCCGATGCTCAGCCGCGCGGTCTGGCGGATCGTTTGTTTCCATAGGTTGGCTGGTATGCCGAGCGGCACGGGAAAGTCCGGTCCCCATTCCGGCT
Source organism: Roseiarcus sp. (assembly GCA_036521435.1). Taxonomy (GTDB): domain Bacteria; phylum Pseudomonadota; class Alphaproteobacteria; order Rhizobiales; family Beijerinckiaceae; genus Roseiarcus. Next base: position 3,373 of record DATDHT010000323.1, on the reverse strand, counting down.
GGGGGCTCGACGTCCACGAGCCGATCCAATTGCCCGCGTCCGCGGCCCTCGAGGCAGGAGAAAATCCAACAACAGCGGCGAGCGCGAGGGCAAAACATCCCGTGCGCCAATTGACCTTTGCGCTGGCGGATGCACAGCGGGAACCCACACGGTCATTCATATCTTCCTCCCCGATTTCTTTGGACGACTAGCAACACACACTTGGTGCGTTCATCGACTGGTGCGTTCATCGACGACTAATTTTTGGCGAGGCGCGGATGAGAGTCAACACAACTGATTGGCGGCGCCCGGGCGCGACGATGATTCCGCAAACACAAGCCGCGCTCGACGATTGCGCTGTGATATCGTGCGTTTGAACTATCGGCGAGGAGGCGACCTTGCGAACCTTAAGCGCATTCTTGATTCTTGCGGCCGCCGTTGCATCGGCCGCGCCGGCCCTCGCCGCCGACGCGTTTCCAGCAAGCGGCGTAGCGAAGCTCGCGGCCTATTCGGTTTGCCGCTCGGCGGTGATCGTCGACATGGGGCCCGTGGGCTCGAGCTCCTCCGCTGAGTGCACTGGCATCGTGAAGACGCTCGACGGATCAAAGATTTTGGATAACCTCGCGATCCGCTGCATCGAGGAAGCGAAGACCCGGCGCGAGGTCTACGCCTTCAGCGGTACGTGCGTTCATACCGACGGCGATGGCGACAAGATTTTTATGACCTACGAGGGTCCGGAAACCGGCACGATCGCGTGGATCGGCGGAACAGGCAAATACCAGGACATCCTTGGCAAGGGGACATGGTCAGTCGTCGACGCACCTGGCAACAATGCGCAGCTTTTCGCGTTCACGTTCACCTACGATGTGAACTGGACGTCGAAGACGAAGTGAGGCGCCGCATTTCCCTTCTCCCTCAGCGAGAAGGTGGCTCCCATAGCGCGTCGAAAGACGCCCGTCTCTCGACGGCCCAAGGCGCCGGGTGAGGGAAGAGGGTCGACACGTCGCGGCTACCCTCTACCCTCAGCCACGACCCCTTCTCCCAGCGGGAGAAGGAGAGAGGACGCAGAAATTGGCGCCCGGGGGTAGGTAGTCTTACGCATTGCCGATGGGCCTGCTGCACGCGCTATGGCTTCGGTCATGATCCGGATTGTGTCGTCGTTGCTTTTCGCATTGACTCCGCTCCTTCTTTGGGACGGAGCCCGGGCCGCGCCAGACGATCCTCCGACAATTGCGCCCCGAAGCGGTCCATTGGACGCTGGCATGGGCTTCAGTTTTCCGAGCATCAAGACGCGAAGGGCCCTGAGCGGTATCGCTTGTCCGGTGAGCGCGTCTCGCGAGCGCCTTTGCCTCGCGGTGTTCGATGAAGGCGCCGAGGCGCGCCATCTCGCGATCAACGGCGACGCTTATGTCCCCGACAACGAACCTGTCGAGCTGCGGCCGGGAGGTCTCGAACTCGACGCGGAAGCGGCGGCGACCGACGGCGTCTTTTATTATGTCTCGGGGTCGCACAGCGCGAAACGCAATGATTGCGGAAACAATCCGGAGAGCCGTCATGTCGTCCGTTTTCGCGTCGATCCGAAAACCGGACGGGCTCTACGAAACGCGCGTGGAGCGCTGGCCGGCTACGCCGACACCGATCGGCTTTGGCCCATCATGGCGACGACGCGTGAGTTGCAGGCTCACGTTGGCGACAGCATGTGTCTGGGGACGGAGGCGCCGAAAGACGCTCCCCAACTCACGGGCAAGCGCGGCGTCAACATCGAAGGCCTCGCCGTTAAGAACGGGCGGCTGTTCTTCGGCTTTCGCGGGCCCTCGGAAGACGGCAAGGCTCATATCCTGGCGATCGACGCCGACGGACTGTTCAGCGGCAAGGACGCGCATCCGGGGCGGGTCAGCATCGACGTGGGCCAAGGCCGAGCGATCCGCGACCTGCTTACCGTAAGCGATGGCGTTCTCGTGCTGGCCGGCCCTGACGACGACGAGAAAAACGCCGGCGTCGGATGGGTTGTCTCGCGCTGGGAAGGACAAGAGACATCCGATCCCAACGGCCGGATCAAGGCCTTGGCCACTCTGGATCTAAGCCACGTGAAGCTGCATTCGTGCGATCACGAGCCACGGCCCGAAGCCCTGGCCGTCTTGGCCGACAAACCCGGCGAGCGGTACCAGGCGCTCGTTTTCTCCGACGGAATGTGCGACGGCGGCCCGCTTCGCTTCGCGATTCCCCGCTGACCGCGCAGGGTTGGGGCGCGCCGCATTGAACGCGGCCGTCTTGGCGGAAGAACGCAGCCGAAGGCGCCTTCGCACAACTCGCCCAGTCTGTGCACGGATAGAAGCGTCTGGTAACAGTGCGGCTTATGTCGGCCCTGCGTCAGGAATGGTTCCTCGGTTTCAGCGGGCTGACGTCGCTCGCCTTCCTGCTTCTCGGCGATACGTTATTTGGTGGGCTTGGCCATCCGCTCTGGCTGGGCATGATCTTCCTGTGGCTGTTCGCGACGATTCTGGGCTCGTCGCTCTCAGTGGTGCGCCACGCGGAATACCTGGCCGCGCGCCTCGGAGAGCCCTACGGCACCTTGCTGCTCACGCTGTCAGTCACCTTCATCGAGGTCGCGAGCATCGCCGCCATCATGCTGCATGGCGCGAACAATCCGAGCCTAGCGCGCGACACTTTGTTCGCCGTGGTGATGATCATCCTCAACGGCATGGTCGGCCTGTCGCTGCTCGTTGGCGGCTGGCGCCATCGCGAGCAGCAATACAATCTTCAGGGCGCCAACGCCTATCTCGCCGTCATTGTCACCCTGGTCGTGCTGACGCTGATCCTGCCGGATTTCACTCAGACCACGCCAGGCCCGTATCTGTCGCACGCCCAGGAGACGCTTCTCGTGCTGGTTGGACTCGGCCTCTACGGCACGTTTCTGACAATGCAGACCGGCCGTCATCGCGGCTTCTTCAACCTCGCCAACGAGCACGAGGAAGGCGCGGGCTCCGTCATCGCCGCGCGCCGCGCCGAGCCGCTGGCTCGCCCGCGCCCTCCGCTCGGTCATGCGGCCTTGCTCGTGGCCTATCTCCTGCCCGTGATCTTTCTCGCCGAGCAGTTCGCACGTCCCGTCGATTACCTGATCGAGACATTGCAGGCTCCGGCGGCGCTCGGCGGCGTCATCATTGCGGTATTGGTCGCAGCCCCCGAGGCGATCGGCGCTGTCCGTGCGGCCCTCGCCAATCATCTGCAGCGATCGGTCAACATCTTCCTGGGTTCGGTGCTCGCCACAATCGGGCTGACGGTGCCCTCGATCATCATGGTCAGCCGCTTGACCGGGCACGAGATCGTGCTCGGCGTTGAGCACACCGATTTGGTGATGCTGACGCTCACCCTGTTCCTGTGTGTGGTGACCTTC
>DATDHT010000322.1:0-10483 GCA_036521435.1 Roseiarcus sp. | reverse complement strand
TTTTTCCAACGCCTTCACATTTCGTCCGATCGTCGATCGGTCCAGTTCCGCGAGCCGCCCAAGCCCGGTCAGGGAAACCGTCCCAGCGCGCTTGATTTTTCGCAGGAGACTGAATTGCGCCAGCGTGACGCCGGCCGGCTCGAGGAGCGAGTCATAGAGCGCGGTCGTCTTTCGCGCGGCCGTTCGAACCGCGGCGCAGTAGCAAGTGGTTTCCATTCGCGGGTATATACCCACGTCGCGCGCTGTGCGCAAGCGGGCGATCCGGCGGTTAGATATAATTCCCTAGCTGTTCGACTCCCGCGGCCGAACCACCGCCCTCATGCCTCAAGGGCGAGGCGAAGCCTCGCGTCTCGAAGGATGGCTCAAAAGAGTCCGCCGTCTCGCGCGCGCTGAAGCGTCCTTCGAGACACGCTTTCAGCGCTCCTCAGGACGAGGTGCTTGGGATTTGCAGCTGGATCGAAGCCGCTGAGCGGTTTAAGGAATCAAGCCTCAGCTTCGCCCGCCAGGCGCGAGGCCAGGGACTCGAGCCTCGAACCCAGTCCGTCGATGGTCGAGGCCAGGGCCTGGACGCGTTGCTCGGCGTCGTCGGAACGTTTGCGCTGGGCCGTCGCCTCATCGCGCGCTTCGGTCAGGCTGTCGGCGAGGGTCAAAGCGGCCATGATGACGAGGCGCTGGTCGCCGATCTCGCCGAATGTCTTGCGCATTTCGCCGATCTTCTCGTCGATCGTGCCGGCAAGCGATTCGAGTCGCGCTTCTTCGCCCTCGTTGCAAGCCAGACGATACTTGCGCCCGTCGATGGTGACCGAAACCTGTGACATCGCGCGCGCCTTCTCCAAGAGGCGGACCGGCCTTAATTGTCCGCGACCGGCGCCGGGCGGCCGAGAACACGCTCGACGGCCTGAGCGGCGCGGGCGAGCCGCTTGGCTGCTTCGACGTTGGCGGATTCGAGCGCGCGGGACCGGTCGACGGCCGCGTCGAGTTCGACCGCAAGCCGCGAGCGATCGTCTTGCATCAGCGCGAATTCCTCCTGCGTGCTTGCGCGCGCTTCGTCGTGGCGCATGCGCAGGTCCGTCGCCCATTCGAGAGCGTCGACCGCGGAGGCGAGACGTTTGAGCGAAGTCTCGAGCGAATCCATGGAGGTGTTGATTCCATCCATTGCGGGGTTTTGTTTACGCGATGCTTGAACGGGACGTCAACGCGGCCTCAGCCGCAATTGACAGGTTCCTGCCACCGCCCCTAATTGACGCGCCCGTTCCGCGCCCCAAGGTCAAATCACTGCCCGAGGTCGGAACTCCGAATTGCCGGCCCCCAATTCTTGAGGAGACTCCCGATGGCGACAACGACACTGTCCCCTGCTGCGACGAGCGTGTCTCACGACGCGATGGCCAACTCGATCCGCTTTCTCGCCCTCGATGCAGTGGAGAAGGCCAAGAGCGGTCACGCCGGGCTGCCGATGGGGGCGGCCGATGTCGCGACGGTCCTTTGGCGCGACGTGCTCAAATTTGACGCCTCCGATCCCCATTGGCCCGATCGCGACAGGTTCGTTCTGTCGGCCGGTCACGGCTGCATGCTGCTTTACAGCTTGCTCTATATGACGGGCGTCGGCGGCGCCAAGGCGCTGACCATCGAAGACATCAAACAGTTCCGGCAGGTCGGATCGAGGACACCCGGGCATCCAGAATACTGGTGCGCGCCGGGTGTGGAGACGACGACCGGCCCGCTCGGCCAGGGGATCTCGACGGCGGTCGGCATGGCGATCGCGGAGCGTATGTTGGCGGCCCGCTTTGGCGCCGTCGTCGACCATCACACTTACGTCCTCGCCTCCGACGGCGACCTGATGGAGGGCGTGAGTCAGGAGGCGATTGGCATCGCCGGCCATCTCAAGCTCAATAAGCTCATCGTCTTCTGGGACGACAACGGGATCACGATCGACGGGAAGCGCACGCTTGCCGACAACGTGGATCAGGTCGCCCGCTTCCAGTCGGCAGGCTGGAATTCGGCTCACATCGACGGGCACGACCCCAAGGCGATTCTCGACGCCATTCACGCGGCGCAGAACTCCGACCGGCCGACGATGATCGGCTGCAAGACGACGATCGGCTTTGGCCTGCCAACCCATGCGGGAACCCAGAAGGCGCACAGCGACGCCCAGGGGGCGAGCGAGGTCGCTGGCGCGCGGAAGACCCTCAACTGGCCCTACGAGCCGTTCGTCATCCCCGACGACATTCTGGCCGCTTGGCGCGCGGTGGGATCTCGCAGTTCAGCAAAGCGCGAAGCGTGGAACCAGGCGGTCGAGGCGCTCGACGCAAAGCAACGCGCCGAGTTCGAGCGGCGGCTGCGCGGCGATCTGCCGCAAGACCTCGGTAAGGTCATCGACGCCTATAAGCAGAAGCTCGCCGCTGAAAAACCGGAAGTCGCGACCCGTAAGGCTGGGCAAGCGGCGCTCGACGCCATCGGGGCCGCGTTGCCCGAGCTCATCACGAGCTCGGCCGACCTTACGCCCTCCAACAACACCAAGTTCAAGGACGAGACGGAAATCCAGGCCGACAACTTCTCTGGCCGCTACATCCACTGGGGTATCCGCGAGCACGGGATGATCGCGGCGTGCAACGGCATCGCCGTTCATGGCGGCTTTATCCCCTCGGGAGCGTCGTTCTTCTGCTTCACCGACTATTGCCGCCCCTCTCTGAGGATCTCGGCCCTGATGGGGATCAGGGTCGTGAACGTGTTCACCCACGATTCGATCGGCCTTGGCGAGGATGGCCCGACCCATCAACCGGTCGAGCATCTGGCGGCGATGCGGGCGATGCCGAACTTCTATATGTGGCGCCCGGCCGACAGCGTTGAAACGGTCGAGTGCTGGCAGGCGGCGCTCGAGCGCGAGCACTCGCCCTCGATCCTGGCGCTGACGCGCCAGGCCATACCGGCCGTGCGGCTGACCCATGTGACGGAGAACTTGTGCGCGCGCGGCGGCTACGAATTGTCTCCGGCATCGGGGGAAGCCCAAGTGTCGATCTTCGCCTCCGGCTCCGAAGTGTCGATGGCTGTCGCCGCGCAGGCGCAACTGAAGGAGAAGGGAGTCGCCGCGCGAGTCGTGTCGATGCCCTGTTTCCCGGCCTTCTTCGAGCAGCCGGAAGATTATCGGCGCTCGGTGATCGGCTCGGCCAAGGTGAAGGTCGGCGTCGAGGCGGCGGTGCGGTTCGGATGGGACGCGATCATCGGCGATGGCCCGTTCATTGGCATGAAGAGCTTTGGCGAAAGCGGACCCTATAAAGCCGTCTACCAGCACTTCGGCATCACGGTCGAAGCGGTGGTCGAGGCGGCGCTCAGCAAGCTCCGCGCCTAAGCGCCCTTTTCGATCGAACGGCCAGGCGCTCCAGCGGCTGCCCATGAGGTTTGAGAGATGTCGTCGGCTCGTGACCAAACGATCGTGGGCGCCTACGCCATCGCGGGCGGGAAAGAGGGCAAAGAGCGGCTCGACCAGCTCTCGGACGCCATGCGAGCCACCTCGCTCGAGCTTCTCGACAGCGCCGCGCTCAAAAGCGGCGATCGGTGCCTGGACGCCGGTTGCGGAGGCGGCCATGTCGCGCTCGACATGGCCCGCATTGTCGGACCGACAGGCCATGTCACCGGAATCGACTTCGATCCCCATGTCCTTGAGTTCGCGCGCGCGGACGCCAAAGAGGCAAGGGCTGACAACGTCGAGTTTGTGACGGCTGAAGCGTCAAGCTTTGACGGCGGCCCATTTTCCTTCATCCACGCGCGGTACCTGCTGTCGCATGTGAGCGAGCCTGAACGCGTCTTCGCACGCCTCAAGCGGCTTCTCGCGCCGGGCGGCAGGATCGCGATCGAAGACATCGATATGTCCGGCGCGTTCTGCCATCCGCCAGAGCCTGCGCAGGATCGATTCCAGGCGCTTTACACCGAAGCGGTGCGCCGCGGCGGGGCCGACGCCAATCTTGGCCGCCGATTGCCCGCTCTCGCCCTCTCGGCTGGCCTGCACGGCGCGCAGTGGAGGGTCTTTCAGCCGGTTTACGCGTCCGGACCGCACAAGCGTATGACTGCGGTGACCATGCAACTGATCGGCGGGTCGCTTTTGCGCTATGGGCTGGCGACCGAGGCGGAGATCGACACGCTCGTCGAGCGGTTAAACGCTTTCGCCGAGGACCCCTCAACCCTGGCCGCTTTTCCGCGCATGGTTCAGGTTTGGGGAACGGTTTAGCTTGGCGGTCGCGTCTCTGCCCGTCTGAAAGGCCAGGATGCGCTTGCGTTCAGCCAAACAAAGCACCGTGCGCTGCGACGAACCTGTAGACTTCGGGCTAGGGATCGGACAATAAGCGCGGCTTCAGCAGATTGAATTGCGAGGCGTCGACGGCCATGTCGTTAGACGCCGCAGGAGAAGAGACGATGGTTGCCAAGGTAGCGATCAATGGCTTCGGCCGGATTGGACGGCTGGTGCTGCGCGGAATTCTGGAATCGGGCCGCAAGGATATCGAGGTCGTCGCCATCAACGATCTCGGGCCCGTGGAGACCAACGCCCACCTCCTGCGCTACGACAGCGTCCACGGGCGGTTTCCTCGCGAGGTCAAAGTGGAGGGCGACATGATCGTGGTCGATGGCCACAAGATCAAGGTCACCGCGATCAAGGATCCGGCCGAACTCCCGCACAAGGCGCTCGGCGTGGACGTCGCGCTCGAATGCACGGGCATCTTCACCGCCCGGGAAAAAGCGGCGGCCCATCTCAAGGCGGGCGCGAAGCGGGTCCTGATTTCGGCTCCGGCGGAGGGCGCGGACCTGACCGTCGTCTATGGCGTCAACGACGACAAACTGGCCAAAGGCGACCTCGTCGTTTCCAACGCTTCATGCACGACCAACTGCCTGGCGCCGGTCGCGAAAGTGCTCAACGACGCGATCGGCATCGAGCACGGCTTCATGACGACCATCCACTCCTACACCGGCGATCAGCCCACGCTCGACACCCTGCATAAGGACCTCTACCGCGGTCGCGCCGCGGCTTTGTCGATGATTCCGACCACGACCGGGGCGGCCAAGGCGGTCGGCCTCGTGCTGCCGGAGCTCAAGGGCAAGCTCGATGGCTCGGCGATCCGGGTGCCGACGCCAAACGTGTCGGTCGTCGACCTCAAGTTTGTCGCCAAACGCGACACCAACAGGGACGAGATCAACGACGCCGTCAAGGCCGCCGCCGACGGCAATGGTCCGCTGAAAGGCATCCTCGGTTACACCAGCCAGCCGAACGTCTCGATCGATTTCAACCACGACGATCGCTCCTCGATCTTCCATCTCGATCAGACCAAGGTGATCGATGGCAATTTCGTTCGCGTGCTCTCCTGGTACGACAACGAATGGGGCTTCTCGAACCGCATGGCGGACACGGCCGTCGCAATGGCCAAGCTGGGCTGATCCTTTGGCGCCGCCCCCGCGAATGCGGGGGTTCAGAGTCGTGTCGCGAAAGCCTGCGCTCGAACTTTCACGCGGGCATGACAGAACGGCAGCGAGCTGGAAGACATTGCTGCCGTCGGAAGCTTGAGAGGCGCTGACATGAGCAAACCTTTCCGCACGCTCGATGACGCCGACATCGCCGGCAAGCGCGTGCTTTTGCGGGTCGATCTCAACGTTCCGACGGAGAACGGCCGCGTGACCGATGCGACGCGCATTGAACGCGTGGCGCCGACAATTACGGAAATCGCGGACAAGGGCGGCAAGGTCATTCTGCTTGCGCATTTTGGTCGGCCCAAGGGCGGTCCGGACGAGGCCAATTCGCTGAAGCCGGTCGCGGCCGCCGTGGCCGAGATCATCAAGCGGCCGGTCGCTTTCGCGAGCGACAGCGTCGGCAAGACGGCCGATGACGCCATCGCGAAAATGAAGAACGGCGATGTCCTCCTGCTTGAAAACACCCGCTTCCACAAGGGCGAGGAAAAGAACGATCCGGCCTATGTCGGCGAGCTCGCCAAGCTCGGCGACCTCTACGTCAATGACGCTTTCTCCGCCGCCCATCGTGCGCACGCGACGACGGAGGGGCTCGCTCGCAAGCTGCCTGCGCATGCCGGGCGCGCGATGGAGAAAGAGCTCGAGGCGCTGGCTCTCGCGCTCGGCATTCCGAAACGCCCCGTCGCCGCGATCGTCGGCGGCGCCAAAGTGTCGACCAAGCTCGAGCTGCTCGGCAATCTCGTCAATAAGGTCGATGTGCTCATCATCGGCGGCGGCATGGCCAACACCTTCCTGTTCGCGCAGGGCAAGGGGATCGGCAAGTCGCTGTGCGAGAAAGATCTCGCCGAGACCGCGCGCGCGATCGTCGCGGCGGCCGAGAAGGCCAAATGCCGCATCCTGCTGCCGGTCGACGCGACCGTCGCCAAGGAATTCAGGGCGCACGCCCCGGCGCGCGTCGTCGACGTCGATCATGTTGCCGAGGACGAGATGATCCTCGACATCGGCCCGAAGTCGATCGCCGCGGTCGAGAAGACCTTAAGCGAGATCAAGACGCTCGTCTGGAACGGCCCGTTCGGCGCCTTCGAGACGCCGCCCTTCGACAAGGCCACGATGGCGATCGCGAAGACCGCGGCGCGCCTCACCAGGCAAGGCAAGTTGATCTCCGTCGCCGGCGGCGGCGACACCGTAGCCGCGCTCAACGAGGCCAAGGTCGCCGACGATTTGACCTATGTCTCGACCGCCGGCGGGGCGTTTCTCGAATGGATGGAAGGCAAGGCGCTGCCGGGCGTGGAGGCGCTCAGGGCGAAGTAGAATGCGCAGCACCACTCCAAATCGACGACGGACCGATGGCGCAAGCCATGAAGACTCGGGCCGCCGGACCAAGCGAGCGGTGGTGGTAGACGGTTTGCGGCTGATAGCTTGCATCCGCAAGCAGACCCGTGCGCTGAAGAAGCTCAAGGGCTTGGGCTGGGAAGGCGACCTCGACACCATGCGCCAGGGCTTGGCCTCCGCGGCCCTCGTGATCCTGGTGGAAGGGGTGCTAAGGCTGAGGCTATTTGGAGGACGCGCCAGTGAAGCGATCACTCACACTCCTTGCTTTAGCTGCGTCATTTGCTCCCATTGCACTAGCGGGGCCACCAGAACAACAGCATGCGGAGGACTCTGCATTTCCCGGTCAAGCCATCGCTATTGGATGGGCGGCTGAGTCGTGCAAAGGCAATGAACTTTCTAAGAGCGAAAGGGAAGCCTGTAACGCCTTGGGGCTCTCGGGAAAGGCGGAAGACCCAATAGATAGTGGCGAGTGGCTACCCGTCTTTCTCAAATGTCCCGATTCCAAGGATGATGGCGTTCTTATCTCGATTGACGAAAATCTTAAGGGCGACGGTGTTAGATGGATCGTGGATTATCGATCCGGTAGGATAGCATCAATCCGACTTGTAACCGCGAACACGAACTCTAATTTTCCCAATGGTGTAACAATTAATCTCGACACAGAAACGAATAGTTCGGTGTTGAAGTTCATGGCAGATGTTGTGAAAGACGTAAGTCCTCTGAACAATAAAATTTGCGATGCTGATTCTTCTAGTGCAAAGACGCGCTACGACCAGATAGCAAGAGCAAATAGAATTAAGTTACACAAGGCAGCTCCAAACAATTTTCGCGAAGGCGTTCTGGGAAGAGATCTCGAAGCAATCCAGTGATCGATAGCGGGTAGGGCCGGCGTCGCATGGAGCGTGGACAGCGCGGTCGTCACCGCGGCCTGACAGCGAGGCTCTGCGTCGCGCGGCCGATCAGTCCCTGTTCGTCATAGAGAGCGGACTCGGCCAGTCCGCAGCCGTTGCCGCCGAACAGGCTGCGCGCCTCTAGGCATATCCATTCGCCTTCCGGTCGGCGGAAGAGGTTGATGGTCAAATCGCAATTGATGAACACATATTTCGCGAAGTCCAACGCGGCGCTGATTCCGTTACCCGAATCTCCAGCGACGGCCACGCGCTGATAGGGGCTAAGAGGCTCGCCCTCTATGAGCGGATGGTTCATGCGAAACCAGGCGGCGCAGGGTCCGTTGAAGAAGCGCCCTGCGGCAAGTCAATTTTCGACCAGCTCGCCGTAACCAGCCCTCAGCTCCGCCATAGGCATCTTGACGAGCGGACATTCGTTGGGCGGCTTCGACGCGGCGGGCGGGGGATGCCCAAGAGTGTCTTTGGGGACCGGCAGGTCCTCCTCGCGCTGCAGGAGCGCGGTGAAGCGCGCGCTCTCCTTGCCCTCCGCCGTCAGCCGCCCGGAAAAATGGCCGGCGTTGCGGCCGACGTAATCCGCCGCGACCTCGACGAGGCATTCGCCGATGGGCGCGGGCCTCATGAGGTTGACGGTCAGCCGTGCGAGATGGGTCAATCCCTCTTTGGCCGCGACGCGTTCGATCGCGCGACAGATCAGCGCCGAAGGCGGCCCCGCGTGCTGATGGTCGGGATGCCAAGGCCCACGGGTAAGCTTAGTGGCGCGAAACACGCCCGCGCCGAGATCGACGTAAGCCGCATCCAAGGCGGGAGCTCCACGCTGCCGATCGCCGGGTCGCGGCGGTCCCTTCCGATGTGCGCCGCGGCTAGCAGCAACGCAAGCGTGCAATGAGGCGGCGCGCGTTCAGTTCCACGCGCCGCCCCATGTCCCTTGTGACGTTCTTGCCGTCAGGCCGCTTTTCCGTGCGCCAGAGCATGAATGTCGGCGGTCGTGAGCGGCTTGCCGGCGATTCCCCAGTCGCCGCTTTCGACCTCTTCGACCATGCACCAGGTCACGCCGCGCATGGCCTCGCCTTCGATCGACACCATCGCGTCGGTGAGTTTGTTGATGATCTGACCCTTCTGCTCTCTGGTGAAAACGTCCTTGATGACGCGAACCTGAATAAGCGGCATGGAAATGCTCCTCGTTAATCGATGAAAAAAGCGAACGCCTTCCGGCGCCGGCGTCGAAAAGTCAAAGCCCTTGACGCGATGGTCATCGTGCCGAACACTCAGTAGAAACAAAATAGACAGTCTGCTCGTCGTTCGACGTGACTGTACCGGCGCCTTGACCGGGCCAGTTGATGAAGACAGGGAGTCTCTATGCTGTCGCTCGACGTCCGTCAGGAGACAAAGGAGCCGCTGACGGACCAGATTGTCGCCGGCGTGAAGCGCCAGATCGACGAGCGCCAGCTTCTCCCCGGCGTGAGATTGCCCTCGATCCGCAATTTCGCCGAGACTCTCGGCGTGAGCCGGTTCACGGTGGTCGAGGCTTATGACCGCCTGGTGGCGCTCGGATATCTGGATTCGCGCCGGGGCGCGGGATTCTACGCCGCCGCGCCTGCTTCAATCTCGACAACGCGCGCGGAGGACCACAAGCGCAACGAACAGCTTGTCTGGCTGATCCGCCAACTCCTGGAGTCCGAGGAGCACACTTTGCTCCTCGGGGGCCCCTGGCTGCCGCGAGCGTGGCTCGATGAGGCGGGAATCCGGCAGACTCTCAACGCACTCGCACGGAAGAACGGGGCGCACCATCTCGAATACGGCAATCCGTTCGGCTATCTGCCGCTTCGCGAGCAGCTTTCCCGCATGCTGGCGTCCCTGGGCATCGCAGCGGATGCTGGGCAAATCCTCCTGACGCATGGGGCAAGTCAGGCCCTTGACCTGGTGATCCGATACTTCCTGAAGCCGGGCGACACAGTTCTGGTCGACGATCCCGGCTATTATAATTTGTACGGCAGTCTGAGACTGCATGGCGCGCAGATGCTCGCAGTTCCGCGTGATCGCGACGGACCCGACCTTTCGGTTCTCGACGACTTGGCGGCGGCGCATCGGCCGAAACTCTACTTCACGCAGTCGACGATGCAGAACCCGACCGGCACGAACATCGACCCGCATAAGGCGTTCCGATTGCTGCAGATCGCGGAAAGGCGCGATCTCACAATCATCGAGGATGACATCTTCAGCGATCTCCAGGTCAAGCCCACAGCGCGGCTCGCGGGTCTCGATCAATTGTCGCGCGTCGTCTATGTGCGCAGTTTTTCGAAGACGCTTTCGGGCAGCTTGCGTGTCGGATTCATCGCAGCGTCGGCGCGCCAGGCGCAGGAGTTTGCCGACATCAAGATGCTGACCAGCATCACGTCGTCGCAATTCGCCGAGCGACTCGTCTACATGATGCTGGTCGACGGCCATTATCGAAAGTATCTCGCCCGTCTGCACGAAAGGCTGGGCGAAGCGCGCATCGAGGTTGCGCGGGGCTTCGAGCGGATCGGACTCGAAACATTCATCGAGCCGGCGGAGGGGATGTTCGTTTGGGCGCGGCTTCCGGAGATTGAAGATTCGCTCGCGCTGGCTCAATCCGCGCGCGCCGATCAGATCCTTCTCGCGCCGGGCGCCGTCTTTCGCCCCCATCTCGAACGCTCGCCGTGGATGCGCTTCAACGTCGCGGTGTGTCAGGAGCGCGAGGCGCTGTCAGCCCTGGAGCGCCTGCGAGCCAAGCACGCCACGCCTCTCGTCCGCGCCTTTTGAGCGCGCCGGCCGAT
>DATDHT010000321.1:0-32661 GCA_036521435.1 Roseiarcus sp. | reverse complement strand
GCCGAGCCGGAGTCTCCGGCCTGACCGAGCGCTCCGTCCGAAACAACTTCCCAGGAAGGAAGACGGCATGAGTTCGGTTTTGACCGAGGCGCGGCGACGCCAAACCGCCGTGGCTGCGGCACGATTTCGATTTTTCAAATCGCCAAGTTTAGCGCGTGGAGTTCTGCCGCGCCGAACTAACGACTTGGCCTCGCCGCCCCTTTTCGCGGCGCGTTGACGGGTCGAGCGAGCCGCCGATATAGTTTTCATCAATCGGCAATCGATTGACCCATGGCCCTTGCAGGCAATGCTTGGGCATGGGCCTGGCTCGACGGGCCGCAAAATAGAGATATCGCGGCGCGCGTGCGCCGACGAAATTGGGAGGAAGCAAGCATGGCGAAGGTATTGGGCATATCGACGGCGGTCGCAGGCGCGGTGTTCGCGCTCGCTTCGTCGATGAACGCAGAGGCCGGAGAGTTCGACGGCGTCACGGTGAACATCATGACGCAGACCGGCGCGATCCAGGAGCCGCTGCAGCGCCGCGCCCCTGAATTCGAGAAGCTGACCGGCGCGAAGATCAACGTCATCGCGGTTCCGTTCTCCGACCTCTACCAGAAAGTGCTGACCGACTGGGCGAGCGGCACCAACTCGGTCGACGCGGCGGTGTTCGCGCCCCAGTGGATGGTCGATTACGTGTCCGGCGGCTACCTCGAGGACCTCGGGCCGCGCATCGCCAAGGACCCGAAGATCAAGTGGGACGAGATCGGCCCGTTCTTTCGCAATTTCTCGGCGACCTACGGCGGCAAGACCTACCTCGTTCCGCTCGATGGCGACTTCCACATGCTTTACTACCGTACGGACATACTCGACAAAGCGGGCCTGAAGCCGCCGAAAACCTGGGACGAATACCTCGAGGTCGCCAAAGCTCTGAATGGCAAAGAGGTCGACGGAACCAAGGTCTACGGCTCCTGCATCGCCAAGAAGCGCAACGCGCAAAGCTACTGGTTCATCACTGACGTCACCTCCTCGATGGTCCAGTCGAAGGGGACGAGCCAGGGCACGTTCTTCGATACGAAGGACATGAAGCCGCTCATCGACAACGATGCCTTCCGCAAGGCGCTCGACTTTCTCAAGGAATCAGGCAAGTACGGGCCTCCCGACGAGCTCAACATGGACGTCAGCGACACGCGTCCGCTGTTCGTCTCTGGCAAGTGCGCCCTCAACCTCGACTGGGGCGACGTCGGCGTGCTGGCGATCGACCCGAAGATCTCGAAGGTGATCGACAAGACGGGCGCGACCATCACTCCCGGCTCGAAGGAGGTGCTGAACTGGTCGTCGGGCAAGCTCGAAGCCTGCACCAAAGACACCTGCCCCTACGCCATCGACGGCGTCAACCACGCGCCCTATGCGGCGTTCGGCGGCTGGAGCGGCGGCATCAACGTGAAGGCGAAAGACAACGTGAAGGACGCGGCCTATGCGTTCCTGTCCTACCTGTCGCAGCCTGAGCAGTCGGACATCGACGTGACGATTGGGGCGTCCGGCTTCAACCCCTATCGCACGACCCAGTTCACGTATGACGACACGTGGAAGAAGGCCGGCATGAGCAAGGTCGCGGGCGATTCGTATCTCGGCGCGATCAAGGACAGCCTCGACAGCCCGAACATGGTTCTCGACCTGCGCGTGCCGCAGAACCAGAAATACCAGCAGGTCGTGCTCGACGAGGCGATCGCGCGCTTCCTGGCCGGCGAGATCGACAAGGAGCAGACGGTCAAGGCGGTTCTCGACGGGTGGAACGACCTCAACGAGCAGATCGGCGTCGACAGCCAGCTCAAGTTCTACAAGGGCACGCTCGGCATCCAGCGCTGACGCTCGCCTCCTTCCCGGCGCGTCGCGGCGCGCCGGGAAGTCACTGTCATCCTGGTTGCATCATAAACAAGAACAGCGCGCCGAGAGCCGGAAACGTCTTAAGGACAAATGACCCTAGCTCAGGCAGCGCCGACCGAGGTTCAAGCGCGCGAGACCCGCGACGAATGGATCGACCGCCATTCCGGCCGCATTATGGTGCTGCCAGCGGTGATCATCCTCCTCTGCTTTGCGATCTTTCCGCTGATCGTTTCTATCTATCTGTCGCTTTGCCGCTTCGCGTTGGCGGGCGGCAGCTTCACGCTGACCTTCATCGGCCTCTACAACTACAAACGCCTGCTGGTCGGGGTCCAGCAATATCACCTCATCGGCACGTTGAAACCGATCGAAACGTCCGGCTGGGTCGCCTTCGCCGTCTACGCAATGACCGTCCTCTATTGGCTCATTCGTTATGTCAGAACGGAATTCACCGTGCTTGGCTTCATTGGCCGGCTCATTTCCATTTCGCTTGCGACCGGCCTCGTGCTGGCGCTGCTCGCGACGCTGCCTCCGAAAGCCTATCAAGGCACATTGCTGACGACTTGCCTCTACGTCCTTTTCGGCGTCACCGCGCAATTCATGATCGGCCTCGGCCTCGCGCTTCTTTGTGCGCAGCCGATCCGTGCGCGCAGTTTTTTTCGGGTCGTCTTCTTCATTCCGCTGATGGTGACGCCCGTCGGCGTCGCCTACATGTTCCGTATGCTTGCCGACATGCAGAAGGGACCGTTCGCGCCCATGAGCGCGGCGCTCGGCCTCGGCGCGTGGTCCTGGGCGGACCAAGCCTGGTCGGCGCGGCTGATGGTGCTGATCGGCGACACCTGGCAGTGGACGCCGTTCATGTTCATCGTGCTGCTGGCCGCGATCGAGAACCAGCCGCGCGACCAGCTTGAGGCGGCCCGGCTCGATGGAGCGAGCGGATCCCAGATCTTCCGTGACATCACCTGGCCTGCGATCGCGCCGATCGCGGCGACCGTGGTCCTCATCCGGCTGATCGAGGCGTTCAAGATCATCGACATCCCCAACGTTTTGACCGCCGGCGGCCCCGGCCTTGCGACGGAATCGATGACTCTGCATTCCTTCATCGCCTGGCGAACCCAGGACCTCGGCGGTTCCGCGGCAATCGGCTATCTCTTGCTCTTCGTATCGACGATCACCTGCGTGTCCTTCTTCAACTATGTGGTCCGCTGGACGCGGAGATATCAGTGAGCGGCGCCGTCGAATCCCGCGGTCTCATCAGCCGTCTGTTCGAGGCGAAAAGCCTCGAGGAGATGTCAGCGCCGACGAAGATCCTGGTTTACGCCGTCCTCGGCTTGTGGACGCTCGTTGTCCTCTTTCCTCTCTACTGGGTGCTGGTGACCTCGTTCAAGATCGAGGTCCAGGTTGACAGCGGTCCCTTCTACATCCCGTTCGTCGATTTCAAGCCGACGCTTGACGCCTGGAACTTCATGCTGTTGCAGAACAACACGCTTGGCCCCTATCTCAACTCGATCGTGGTGACGCTTTCGAGCACGGTGCTGGCGCTCATCATCGGCGCGCTTGCGGCCTACGCGCTGGTGCGTATCCGTTTCGAGGTCAAGCTGGCCGCGATCGTGACCTTCCTCGTGCTTCTGATCGCGGTGATCGTCGCAGTCGCGGCGCTGCATGTGCCTTGGCAAGCCGCGGGCGCGATCGCGATTGCTCTCTTCCTCCTTGCGCTTGGCACGTTTGTCCGGCGCTTCAAGGCGGCGGTCCGCAACAGCGACATCGAGTTCTGGATGATCTCGAACCGAATCATGCCGCCGATCGTCGCCGTGCTGCCGATCTATGTGATGTTCCAGCATCTCCAGTTGCTCGACACGCAATTCGCGCTGATTGCGACCTATACCGGCGTCAACCTGCCGATCGTCGTCTGGTTGACGCGCGACTTCTTCGCCGGCGTGCCTCTCGACCTCGAGGAGAGCGCGGAGATCGACGGCGCGTCAAAGTTCCGGGTGTTCTTCACGATTGCCCTGCCGCTCGTGCGCTCAGGGCTAGCGGCGACCTTCATGCTCGTGTTCATCCTGGCCTGGAACGAGTTCCTGCTCGCGCTTTTCCTTACCAACGCGAGGGCTCAGACCATGCCGGTGCTGGTTGCGGCGCAAAACACCACCCGCGGACCGCAATGGTGGTACATGTCGGTGCTGATCGTCATCATGATCGCGCCGGTGATCGTCATCGCCGCCTTCCTTCAGAAGCACATTGCGCGGGGCCTGCTCGTCGGCGCGGTCAAGGGATAGCGCCGATGCGGGTGAGGCTCGAGAACATCTATAAGTCTTTCGGGTCGGTGGAGGTGGTCAAGGGTCTGGATCTCGAGGTCCAGGACGGAGAATTCCTCGTCCTGCTCGGGGCGTCGGGTTCTGGCAAGACGACGGCGCTGCGCATGATCGCCGGCCTCGAAAAGGTTTCCTCCGGCTCAATCCGCATCGGCGATCGTGACGTCACCAACGTGCTGCCGAAGTATCGCGACGTCGCAATGGTCTTCCAGTCCTATGCCCTCTACCCGCACATGACGGTGTTCGCCAACATCGCCTATCCGCTCGCCGTGCGCCGCCAGCCGAAAGCCGAGGTCGAGGCGGCGGTCAAGGATGTCGCGCGGCAGGTGCAGCTTGACATGCTGCTCGATCGCTATCCCCGGCAGCTCTCGGGCGGGCAGCGTCAGCGCGTGGCGCTCGCGCGCGCGATGATCCGCCGCCCCGCGGCGTTCCTGATGGACGAGCCCCTGTCCAATCTCGACGCCAAATTGCGGGGTTACATGCGCGCCGAGCTCAAACATATGCAGCATCAGCTCGGCATCACCACCCTCTATGTGACGCACGACCAGATCGAGGCGATGACTCTCGCTCATCGTGTGGCGCTGCTCGAGAAAGGCGTGCTGCAGCAGCTCGACACGCCGGCCAATATGTACAATGCGCCCGCCAACCTGTTCGTCGCCGGCTTCATCGGATCGCCGCCGATGAATTTCCTGGACGGCGAGCTTGCAGAGGGCCGCTTTTCCGGGCCGGCGGGGACTTTCGGGACCAAGATGCGCGCTTCGCAACCTCGCGCGGTCGCCGGCGTCCGTCCGGAGGATTGCAAGGTTACGGAGCCGAATGAAGGCAAGATCATCGGCGAGGTCTACACGACCGAGCTTATGGGCGATCACGCCCTTGTCACCTGCCGGGTCGACGGCGGCACGATCACGGTTAAGGCCGACAAAGCCTTCGACCGTCGGGATGGCGCTCCGATCGGGGTCGATTTCGCTGACGCGAGCGTCCATGTGTTCGATAAGGACACGGGCGACCGCATCCGTTGATCTTACCGGAGCTATTTCAGGGTGTGCCCTGGCATCACTGGCGATCCCGAACTGACACGGGAACTTTGGCGGCTTTCGGACCCGCGGCTATGACGGCGAATGACAACGAACTCATTCGCTCGCCACCAATTCCCGCCTGACATCATCCGGCCTGCGGTATGGTTGCACCTTCGCTTCACCCTCAACTTCCGCGGTGTCGAGGATTTGCTGGTCGAGCGAGGGGTGGATGTCTCTATGAAACGGTAAGGCGATGGGTGCTGAAGTTTGGGCCGTTGTAATTTGCATCGGCCGGCGCGACGGCGCGAGCGGAAGATGCAGCTTCTCAAATCACCTGGGTCAGCACAACGCTTCCTGACCGTTCAAGCCGCCGTCCACAATACATTCAGCGTTCAAGGTCATCTTGTTTCCCGCAACACCGTCGCGTCCGCAGAGGGGAAGCGTTGCCGAACTGGCGGGCAGCGACTGTGGCCTGAACTCGAGTTGAGTCCTTCTGACTTTCGTTTGGCCAGGGCCAAGTTCCCGTGACAAGTCCGTCAGAGAGGGTCAAGGTCTGGAGTCGATTCAGAATCCAAGTAAGAGTGCTCGAAAGCGTGACCAGGAATCGTCATCCGGCTTATCTGGGAAAATAACCGCCCGCGTTCTGGGAGGAACCCGTTTGTCCATCGACCCCCTTCTCCAACCTTATCGGCTCAAGCACCTCACTCTGCGAAACAGGATAATGATTACTTCGCACGAGCCGGCGTATCCCGAAGACGGCATGCCTAAGGATTTGTACCGCGCCTATCACGCCGAACGGGCGAAGGGCGGCGTGGCGCTGACGATGACTGCGGGCTCCGCGGTCGTGTCACCCGACAGTCCTCCCGTGTTCAACAATATCCTTGCCTATAAGGACGAGGTCGTTCCCTGGCTAAGGCGGCTCGCCGACGCGTGTCATGAGCACGGCGCGGCCGTAATGATCCAACTCACGCATTTAGGGCGCAGGACCCGTTGGGATAAGGGCGATTGGCTGCCCGTTGTTTCCCCGTCTCACAATCGGGAAGCCGCGCACCGCTCATTCCCGAAAAAGCTGGAAGACTGGGACATCGAGCGCATTCTCAAAGATTACGTCGACGCTGCCGAGCGGGTGAAAGAGGCGGGGCTCGACGGGCTGGAGATCCAAGCCTACGGACATTTGATGGATCAGTTCTGGTCGCCGCTGACCAACGCGCTCGATCCCCCGTACGGCGGTTCGCTCGACAACCGTCTTCGCTTCACGTTCGAAGTGTTACGCGCCATGCGCCGGCGGATTGGCGAGGCGTTCATCATCGGCGTGCGCTACACCGGTGACGAACTGCTTGAGGGCGGGATCGGCAAAGAGGGCGGCCTCGAGATCTCCAAACGCCTGAAGACTAGCGGCCTGATCGACTTTCTCAACGTCGTCAGGGGACACATCGATACCGACGCCGGTCTCACCGATGTCATTCCGATCCAGGGAATGCCGAGCGCGCCGCATCTGGATTTTGCCGGAGAAATCAGGGCGGCCACCAACTTCCCGACATTCCACGCAGCCCGGATTCAGGATGTGGCTACCGCGCGGCATGCAATAGCGTCGGGCAAAGTTGACCTCATAGGCATGACGCGCGCCCACATGACGGACCCGCATATCGTCCGGAAGCTCAGCGAGAAGCGCGAGGCCGATATCAGGCCCTGCGTCGGGGCCAATTACTGCCTCGATCGCATCTACCAGGGCGGCGCGGCCTACTGCATACACAATGCCGCGACTGGCCGCGAAACCACGATGCCGCACGAGATCGCCAAAGCCGACCGCAAGAAAAAAGTCGTTGTGGTGGGCGCCGGGCCGGGCGGCCTAGAGGCCGCGCGCGTCGCGGCGGAACGCGGGCATGAAGTCGCCGTCTTTGAGGCGGCGAGCGAAGCGGGAGGACAGGTGAGGCTGACCGCCACAAGCTCTCGCCGAAGGGAGATGATCGGCATCATC
The DNA here is from genome assembly GCA_036521435.1 of Roseiarcus sp. Classification (GTDB taxonomy): domain Bacteria; phylum Pseudomonadota; class Alphaproteobacteria; order Rhizobiales; family Beijerinckiaceae; genus Roseiarcus. Next base: position 25,495 of record DATDHT010000321.1, on the reverse strand, counting down.
GACTGGCGGATGGAGCAGTGCCTGGCGAGGGACGTCAGGTTTCACTTCGACGCCTGGGCGGAGACAGCGACGGTCACAGGAGAACGCCCGGACCTCGTTATCATCGCGACCGGCGGTTTGCCCCACACGGAGGTCCTGAAGAGCGGCGATGAACTCGTCGTCTCGTCATGGGAGATCATCTCGGGAGAGGCAAAGCCGGGCTTGAACGTCCTTATATTCGATGACGCGGGCGACCATGCCGGCCTGCAGGCCGCAGAGGTCATCGCCGGAGCGGGTGGCAAAGTTGAGATCATGACCCCCGACCGCTCCTTCGCGCCTGAGATTATGGGCATGAATCTTGTTCCCTACATGCGCTTCCTGCAAAAGCGAGACGTGACTTTCACCGTCACGTTTAGATTGGAGTCTGTCTGCCGCGACGGAAACCAGTTGCTGGCCACGATCGGTAGCGACTATGGGGCGGTCGTCTGCGAGCGGCGTGTGGACCAGGTCATTGTCAACCACGGCACGAGACCGCTCGACGAGCTTTACTTTGAACTCAAGCCGGCTTCGACGAATCTTGGCGCAGTCGACTATGGGCAATTGATTGCCGGTCAGCCGCAGTCCCGAATTGACAATGAGGATGGACGGTTTCAACTGTTCCGGATCGGCGACGCCGTGGCCGCGCGCAACACGCATGCGGCCATCTACGACGCGCTCAGGCTGGTCAAGGACCTATGACCCGTCGGTCCCCAATCCACAAGAGTACCAAAATAACGCGTGACCGCGACCTTCAGGCGCTTCTTGATGCTGCCCTCGGCGCGTTCCCATCGGCTGGCTCAGAACTATGGCTCTCGTCATTGGGTCGCCAACGTCTCTCGAACGCTTGAGACTGTCTGTTCTCCGACGAACGAGCCTGGAGAAAGACTGCGGGTGTACGCCTGGCTCGAGGCCATCCTGGAGACCGTCAAGCGTGCAGGCCAGCCGTTGATCCGCTCGCCGAGGCCTTCGCGGTCGTCGAGCCTCGCCTGCGATGGCGCCGCAAATACAGCGATGGCCGGACGAACGACCTGGCGTCTTTCGGCGGGCACGCGAACGGCGTGATCGTCGGTCCGGGCGGGAATAGAGGAACGGAGCGGCGCGTGGCTGGGACTGACCGCGATGGCGCCGAACGTCAGATATCCCGACCATCGACTAGGCCTGGCCGAATCGGCATCTAATATCTCTTCAGTAATGGGGAGGAGTTATGATCCAGACCACTTCGGCGCGCTCCCGGCCCGGATTGGCACAGCGATGGGCCGTGGTGCTTTTGAACGAAAACGCGTCCCCTGACTCCAGCCTGAATTGCCGCTCGCCGATCCATAGATCGAGCGAGCCTTTCATCACGTAGCCTGCTTCGAACCCGTCGTGGCTGTAAAAGTCGCTGTCTGCGCCTGGCTCGATAACGCTGAGCAGCATCTCGAGCGGCCCGTTCAGATTCGGCGACAACAGCTCCTCGTGTATTCCAGTGCCAGTGAAGGACATCTTGCGCCGGTTCCCGGCTCGAACGATGAATCCGCGCTCCTCGACCGGACCGATGATCTCAGGCTGGAAAAACCAGTTCATCCTGACGCCGAGCGCGTCGGCTATCTTCTTCAACACGCCGATTGGGAGTTTGGAGCGGTTTCGCTCAATTTGGCTGAGATACCCTGTCGAAACCCCTACGCCGTCGGCGACCTGTTGCAGCGTCAGCCCTTTGATCTTGCGCAGTTCCCGGAGCTGCTGGCCGATCATAAGCTCGTCAGAGTCTTGCCCGGCAGTCGCCGTCGGAGCCTCAGATACCTTAAAGGCCGCTACTTTTCTGTTCATGTCGAGACCGACTTTATTCCCCGACCGCCGACGACGACAAAGATCCTGATCATGACCGGAAAAGCGCGCAACTGACGGCGCCAAGAGTATAAGGCGAGGATTCCTCCGCGGCCAACATGCCGCGAGATCCGAGCATCCGGTCGGCAGCCGAGACGACCTTTGCGTTTCCCCCACGAGCCAGCCAGGACCTTACGCGCCGCTAGCGAAGCGTTCGCCAGCCTTTAATGCGCAGGGCGGGTCCTTTCAGGCGCGTAGGCGCGCATTCTCGGGATCGTAGAGCGGCTCGCGACCCACGGTCGCAACCCGGCGCTCACCAAAGATCTCGATCTCCAGCTTCGTTCCAGGCGAGGCAAGATCGCTGCGAACATAGGCGAGCGCAACGCTCTTGTTCAGCGTGAAGCTCCAACCTCCGGAGGTCACCAGGCCGACACTCTGACCTGCAAGCATCACGGGGGCGCAGACCGGCGCGTCGGCCTCACCGTCGTCATCAAGCGTAAGCGGCACGAATCGCTGTGTGATCCCGCGCTCGATCTCGCCGACGACAGCTTTTCGGCCAGGAAACGCTGGTTTTTGGAGGGATACGAAGCGATCGAGCGACGCCTCGTAAGGCGAATAGCCCGTCTCGAGGTCCGTCTTCCAGCCGCGGTAGCATTTGTCGAGCCGCAGGGAATCCATCGCGTAAAGGCCAAAGTCCCGCAAGCCATAGTTCGGCCCAACCGAGGACAGAGCGTCGTAGATCGCCGGGAGCTGCTCCATAGGCGCATGAAGTTCCCATCCGAGTTCGCCCACGTAATTGACTCGAAGCGCGAGCGTGCGATTCCCAAGAATGTCGATCGCCCGTGCGCTGAGCCAAGGGAAGGCGGCATTGGATAGATCCGCAGTGGTGACGTGGCCCAGGAGTTCGCGAGACTGTGGGCCGGCGACAACGAGTGTGCCAATCTCGTCGGAGCGATTTGCAATTCGGACCGAGCCGTCGATCGGAAGGCTAGTCCGGAGGACGTCGAGGTCGTGCCACTCGGCTGGCGCCGCCGCGATGAGATAAAATGTATCCTGCGCAGTCCTCGTGATGGTGAACTCGCTAAGCACTCCACCCCGCTCGGTCAGCACGTAGGCGAGACTGACCCGGCCAAGCCGCGGCAACCGCGAGCAGGTCAGCGCGTCAAGAAAAGCCTCGGCGCCCAGGCCTGAAACCTCGAATTTGGTGAAGCCCGGCAAGTCCAGAACGCCAACCCGCTCCCGCACCGCCTTGACCTCGGCGGCGACCGCGCTCCGCCAACTCCTTGGGCGGCGGAACGACAGCGTGTGCTCTTTCACGCTACCGTCGACATCGAAGAAGATCGCGCGTTCCCACCCGCCGCGGGCGCCAAAATGCGCTCCCTTGGCTTTCAGCCGCGCGTACAGGGACGACGTTTTGACCGGTCGGCTCGCTTCGCGCTCTTCATTTGGGTACGCCGATGCATATTCGTTTTGGTAGACCTCGATCGCCTTCGCGGTCGTATAAGCGCCATCGGCATAGGCGGTGTAACGACGGCGATCGAGCGGCCACAAGTCCCATTCGGGACCGCCGTAGACAACCCACTCGGCAAGCGCCTTGCCCGCGCCGCCGGCCTGAGTGATGCCGAAAGAGAAGGTGTTGGCGTGAAAGAAATTGCGCAATCCATGTTCAGGACCGACGTAAGGGTTGCCATCTGGCGAATAAGGGATAGGGCCATTCACGACCCGGCGGACGCCCGCGGTTAAAAGAGGAGGAACCCGCTCCATCGCCGCGTTGATGTACTGCTCAAGGCGGTCCAGGTCGTCGTTCCACAGCTTGAAGTAAAAGTCCTCCGGTATTCCATCGAGCCACATTGGCGTGGCCCGCCATTCATACGGCCCCAGGATGAAGCCAGCCCTCTCTTGCCGAAGATAATACGAGAGATCGGGATCGCGCAGGAGCGGCAGCCGTTCCGTTCGGGTCGTGAGCTCCGGCACGTCCTCAGTGACCAGGTATTGATGGGACATCGTTACGAGCGGGAGGGTGCGTCCAATCATCGCCATGACCTCGCCGGCCCGATATCCGGCAGCGTTCACGACGGTCTCCGCAACAATTTCATCGCCACTGTCTGTTGCCGCGCGCCAGCGGCCATCCGACAGTTGCGCGAGCGCAGTCACCTTGGCAAAGCGCCGGATCTTGGCGCCGAGATCGCGAGCGCCCTTCGCCAGAGCTTGGGTAAGTTGCGCGGGATCGATGTCGCCGTCATAGGGGTCCCAAAGCGCGCCCGCGAGGTCGTTGAGAGTAACAAAGGGATGCTTGGCGGGGACCTCGCCCGGTGTCAGAACTTCGTATTCCATCCCGTTACACCGAGCCATGGAACGAATATGCTTGAACTCGTCCATGCGCTCTCGGGTGTGGGCGAGCCTGATTGCTCCTACGACGTGGTAGTTCACTGGGTAGCCGACTTCGTCGCCAAGCCCGCGGTAGAGCTCCGCCGAATACTTCTGGAGCTTGAGAACGCCCCAGCTTGTTGAGTAGGTCGGACAGTTCCCAGCGGCGTGCCAAGTCGACCCCGACGTTAATTCGTTCTGCTCAAGCAGAAGGCAATCCGTCCATCCAGTCTTCGCCAGATGGTACAAACAGCTCACACCCACCGCTCCGCCGCCGATGACGAGGACGCGCGTATGCTCAACCATGTCCGGCTTCCGCTCCTCCCGCGGCTTCGCTCGAGCTCGCTCGCCTTGGTCCCGCACCGAGGCGGATACTGGCGGATCTGGCTTGCCGCTTGAGGAATCGGAGCTAATCAGAAACCCCCCGCCTTCACAAGTATGAAGAAAACTCCTATTTCTTTATGAAATGAATCCGGACATCGGAGGCTGCGTGGCCGATCTGCCGAAGCGGGCGCAAGTTGTCATTGTCGGCGGAGGGATCGTCGGCTGCAGCGTCGCCTATCACCTGACGCTACGCGGTTGCACGGATGTCTTGCTTCTGGAACGAAAGCAACTCACCTGCGGAACGACATGGCATGCCGCAGGGCTGGTGGGCCAGCTGCGCGCGACCCGCAATCTGACGAGGCTCGCGCAATATACGACCGAGCTTTATGCAACGCTCGAAAGGGAGACGGGCCAATCGACGGGATTCCGTCAGATCGGTTCGCTTGCCGTCGCCACAAGCGACGGCCGCATGGAGGAATTGAAGCGGGGCGCCTCTATGGCTCGCTCCTTTGGTCTGCAAGTCAATGTTATAAGCGCTGAAAGGGCGCTCGCGCTCTGGCCGTTCCTCAACGCCGACGATCTGTTGGGCGCCGTGCATCTACCCGGAGATGGCCAGACCAACCCGATCGACACAACACAGGCGCTGGCGAAAGGCGCACGGAGCCGCGGAGCCAGGATTATCGAAGACGCCAGGGTCGAGCAGATCGTCGTGGAAAACGGCAAGGCCATTGGCGTGCGAGGGGCATTCGGCGACATTCAGGCCGATGTCATTGTCAACTGCGCTGGCATGTGGGCGCATGAACTCGGCGCGCAAGCTGGGGCGGCCGTGCCCTTGCATGCGGCGGAACACTTCTACATCGTCACAGAAGCGATCCCAGAGCTCCCACGCCACCTTCCCGTGCTGCGGGACGCAGACGGATGCGCATATTTCAAAGAGGACGCGGGCAAGCTTCTCGTCGGATGGTTCGAACCCATCGCCAAGCCATGGGGAATGAACGGCATCCCGGAAAGCTTCTCGTTTGACCAACTGCCGGAGGATCTCGAGCACATCGAACCTCTGCTCGAGGCCGCGATCCACCGCGTTCCGGCGCTTGGCAAGGCGGGCATCCAACTCTTCTTCAACGGTCCGGAAAGCTTCACGCCCGATGATCGCTATCTGCTCGGTGAAACGCCGGAAGTTCGCAACCTGTTCGTGGCCGCGGGATTCAACTCGATCGGCATACAGTCAGCCGGAGGCGCCGGGAAGGTTCTGTCGGATTGGATCGTCGACGGCCATCCGCCCATGGATCTGTCGGATGTCGACATCCGCCGGATGATGCCGTTCCAGAGGAACCGCGCCTACCTGCGCGATCGCACGACGGAGACCCTGGGCCTGCTCTACGCCATGCACTGGCCGTTTCGTCAGCCGGAAACGGCGCGCGGCGTGCGCCGTTCTGCGCTCCATGACCGGCTCGAGGCGGCGGGCGCTTGCTTCGGCGAGGCCGCAGGCTGGGAACGCCCGAACTGGTACGCACCCGAGGGAGATACGCCGCAATACCGATACAGTTACGGGAGGCAGAACTGGTTTCCGTTTTCGGCGGAAGAACATCGCGCGGTTCGCGAGGCGGTCGGTCTATTTGACCAATCGTCATTTGCCAAATTTGTCGTTGAGGGTCCAGACACAGAGAAGGTCCTCAACCGGATCTGCGCAAATGATGTCGCGGTTCCTGTCGGCAAGATCGTTTATACTCAGTGGCTCAATGAACGCGGCGGCATAGAAGCTGATCTGACCGTCACACGAGAGGCCGTCGATCGCTATCTCGTCGTGACGGCGGCGACCTCGCAGACACGCGACCTCGCCTGGCTCAAGCGCAGCATTCCGGAGGATGCGCGAGTCGGCGTTCATGATGTCACGTCCGGCCAGGCGGTCCTGGGGGTAATGGGGCCGCGGGCTCGCGACCTGCTGCAGCCCCTCACGGACGCCGACCTCTCGAATGAAGCCTTCCCGTTCGCGACATCACAGGTCATCGATCTCGGCTACGCTCGCGTGAGAGCCAGCCGCATCACTTACGTGGGTGAACTGGGTTGGGAGCTCTATATCCCCAGTGAGTTCGCTCAAGGTGTTTACGATGTGATCCGCGGAGCCGGGGGCTCGGCGAGTCTCAAGCTTGCTGGCTATCACGCCATGAACTCCCTTCGCATCGAGAAGGGCTATCGTCACTGGGGCCATGACATCACCGACGAGGACACGCCGCTCGAAGCGGGCCTTGGCTTTGCGGTCGCGATGGACAAGCCTGGAGGCTTTATTGGACGCGACGCCTTGCTCCGTCAGAAAGAGCAAGGGCTGAACCGCCGGCTCGTCCAATTCGCGATGGAGGATGTCGAGCCGCTGCTTTATCACAATGAGCCGATCCTTCGCGAGGGCGAGATCGTTGGCCGCATCACCTCAGGCATGTTCGGCCATACGATCGGCCGCGCGATCGGTCTCGGCTACGTTGAAAATGGCGGTGCGGCTGTGACGCCGGACTTCATCCGCAGCAGTCAGTTTGAGATCGAGGTGGCGGGCGAGAGGTTTCGCGCAAAGGCTTCGCTCAAGTCGCTCTATGACCCCGAAGGCCACCGGGTGAGGGGTGTCGAGGGGCAAGCGCAGAGGCATGCCGCCTGGCTTTGAGCCGTTCGATGGGCTGCGTGCAGCGCGACCGCACGGAACACTCCGCGACGCTCCGCCCGCGCCATCGTGGAAAAAGACGAGCATGCTTTCTTGTTGTGAAGCCAGATGGTTTGTGGGAATGTCCCGAAGGCTTCTCGGAGCGGCCCGCAAAAGGATCCCTCGATCTCCCGGTTGCTGCCGCAACGTGATTGATGGGCTGTCATTCTCGAGTCCTGCTGGAAAAGAGTTTGATCGAGGTTCGGCCGCCTTTGAGTAAGATCAGACAGATCTTTTATTCTTACGCAAGCGGTCGCCTCGCATCGGCGGATGGACTAGGTCGTCCCCTCTGGAACCGGCCGCGTTGGTCCGTCGGCCTCGCGTTGCAGGCGCCGACTGGTGGAGTTCGCGCCCCTCTTTGGCAGCTATCGGTATGGACTTGCAGCCCAAATATCGGCTGTTTCGTCGCCGCGCCAAATACGATTCTGCTGCAAGGACGCCCGCGAATAGCGCATTTCAATGCTCGCACGCGCGAGCGTCGCTCCCAGACTCCGCTGACACTGTCCGCGGTCGCCTCAACGGTCAGCCGTGTCGCGGCGCGGCTGTCGCATCGTCAATCAGAGCCGCATATCGGAGGATTCGCATGAAATTTTTGCTTCTGTCGGCCTGCATAGCGGCAGGTTCTCTTGCGTGCGCAGGCGCGGCGTTTGCGGCCGACTGCGGCGCTGTGACGATCGCAAGCATGAACTGGCAATCCGCCGAAGTTCTCGCGAACGTAGACAAGTTCATCCTGAACAAGGGATATGGCTGCACCGCCGACATCATCACAGGCGACACGGTTCCGACCATCACCTCGATGGTGGAAAAGGGCGAGCCGGACGTTGCGCCCGAGGGGTGGGTCGATCTGCTGCCTCAAGTCGTGAGCAACGGCGTCAAAGAAGGCAGGCTTGTCGAGGGCGCGACGGCGCTGACCGATGGCGCAATTCAGGGCTGGTACATCCCCCAGTACATCGCCGACGCCCATCCGGATGTTAAAACAATCCCGGACGTGCTCAAGCACCCGGAGCTGTTTCCTGCCCCCGAGGATCCCAGCAAGGGTGCGGTCTTCAATGGCCCGCAGGGCTGGGGAGGCACCGTCGCAACCGCCCAGTTCTTCAAGGCGTATGATGGCGACAAGCACGATTTCACACTGGTGGACACCGGGTCGGCGGCCGGGCTCGACGGATCGATCGCCAAGGCGAACGAGCACAAGCAAGGCTGGGTTGGCTACTATTGGTCGCCCACCTCGCTGCTCGGCAAGTACAAGATGGTCCGACTCGGCTTCGGCGTTCCGAGCACCGACGCTGCGGAATGGAAGCGTTGCAACACGGTCGCCTCCTGCCCAGATCCCAAGCCGAATGTCTGGCCTCCGGACCACGTCGTGACCCTAATGACGAAGAAGTTTGCGGATCGCGCCGGCCCAGCCTTGGACTACCTCAAGACCCGCGGCTGGTCGAACGATACGGTGCAGAAGGTTATGGCCTGGATGACGGACAATCAGGCGACTGGGGAGGCCGGCGCGAAGTACTTTCTGAAAAACTACGAGCCCGTCTGGACGAAGTGGGTGTCTCCCGACACCGCGGCTAAGATCAAAGCCGCGCTTTAGAATCAAGGCCGCCGTTTCATTGCCCCTGAGGCCACGGCGGCCTTAGCCCTCTTGGATGGGAGGGGATCGAGCGCCCCTCCTGAGTTGTCGCAGGAGACGGCATGACCTGGCTAACGACGTTTCCGCAAATGAACGACGCCTACCTCACGGCCTTCAAGAAGGCGATCGACGAGGGATTTCGACAGTTCACCCGCGCCTACGGCGATAGCATCGAAGCCTTCTTCAATCCCCTCCAGTCATTTCTGATCGCCTCCGAGCGGCTCATGATTAACACGCCATGGCCGATCGTGATCGCCGTCATCGCGCTCATCGCGTGGGTCGCGAGCCGTAGCCTTCGTGTCGTGGCGGGATCTGTGATCATTTTGCTTGCGATCGGTTATTTCGGAATGTGGGAAGATACGATGCGGACGATCTCCATGATCCTCGTTTGCACCGTTCTCTCGGTGGTGATCGGCATTCCGATCGGCATCGTCATGTCGCGCTCCGCGCACGTGCAGAACATCGTCAATCCGATCCTCGACGTGATGCAGACGATGCCGAGTTTCGTCTATCTCATCCCGGTCGTCATGCTGCTCGGCATCGGCAAAGTTCCAGGGTTGATAGCGGTCGTGATCTACGCGCTTCCGCCCATGGTCCGCCTCACCAACCTTGGAATTCGCTTGGTCGACCGGGACGTTCTCGAAGCCGCCGACGCTTTCGGCTCGTCGAATTGGCAGAAGCTCAAGAACGTCCAGTTGCCGCTGGCGATGCCCACGATCATGGCGGGCATCAACCAGACGATCATGATGGCGCTAGCGATGGTGGTGATTGCATCCATGATCGGCGTGCAGGGACTCGGCCAACCGGTGCTCAAGGCGATCGCCAATCAGTATTTTACTCTTGGTATGTTCAACGGACTCGCCATTGTGGGGATCGCCATTATCTTCGATCGGGTGAGCCAAGCCTTCGGTCTCCGATTGCAGAAGCACAGGGAGACGGTCCATGGCTGATCGGATCGGCCGGGGCATCGAGATCAAGCATCTTTATAAGATCTTCGGCGAGAGGGCGGTCGAGCATGTCGACTCCATCAAAGGAGGGATGTCGAAGACCGCTCTCATGGAGCAGCACTCGCACGTGCTGGGGCTGAAAGACATCAACATCTCGATGCCCGGCGGCTGCATTCAAGTCATCATGGGACTTTCAGGGTCCGGGAAGTCGACTCTGATCCGGCATATCAATCGCCTGATCGATCCGACGGTTGGCGAGGTGCTCGTAAACGGCGTCGACGTCGTGAAGATGAACAAGGCGGATCTGCTGCGGTTCCGCCGCCATCAAACTGCTATGGTCTTCCAGAAGTTCGCGCTTCTGCCGCATCGGACGGTGCTCGACAACACGGTCTACGGCCTCGAAGTTCAGGGCTTGCCCCGCAAACGCCAAGTCGAGAACGCGATGCTCTGGATTGAGCGAGTGGGGCTTGGCGGGTTTCAACACCGCTATCCCAATCAGTTGTCGGGCGGCATGCAGCAGCGCGTGGGGCTCGCTCGCGCTTTGACCAACGACGCGCCGATTCTGCTCATGGACGAGGCATTCTCCGCTCTCGACCCCTTGATCCGTTCGGACATGCAAACGGTGTTGCTGGAGCTGCAAAAGGAGATCAAGAAGACGATCGTCTTCATCACTCACGACCTTGACGAGGCGCTGCGGCTCGGCGACAGGATCGCGATCTTGCGCGATGGCGAGGTCATCCAGCAGGGAACGAGCCACGAAATCGTGCTGAGGCCGGCCGACGAATACATTGCGCGCTTTGTGAAAGAGGTGAACCGTGGACGTGTGCTTCACGTCGGCGCTATCATGGAGGCGGCCACATCCAAGGCCGAGCCGCCCGGTCTCCGCACCGGCCTCAAGACGACGCTGGAAGAGGCGGCAAAGATGCTGGTTCAATCAGGCGAGGAAAGCCTCTCTGTTGTTGACGACGAAGGCAGGTTTGCTGGCGTCATCGACATTCGTGGGATTGCCAAGGCGATCGCAACGTCTGAGCCATGGCCGATCGACGCGAATCGCTCCGGGGCAGGGCGGGCTCCTGATTCGGAGCAACGACCCCGTCGTCCTGCCGGTCTTGCGGCCGAAGCGTCTACCACTCGCCTCGCGATCTGAGAGAGTTTCTCTGCGCGGCTGAAGCGAACTCTGGGCGCCGCGAACCGAGCGCCAAGCGACGGCCGATGCCGAGCCGTCTCGGGAGCCATGACATGACTGATGCCACGCCAATGTCGCCGGCGCAGCTGGGGCCGGGCGGGCATTGGCGTAACTGGGTCGGCAACCAATCCTTCATCGCGCGGCACAAGGAGGAGCCGGGTTCGGAAGACGAGTTGGCCGCGCTCGTGCGGGAGGCCTCGCGGCAGGATCTCCCCGTCCGCGTTGCCGGTTCCGGCCATTCCTTCACACCGGTGGTGGCGACCAGCGGCCTGCTGCTCAGCCTGAAGGCCATGCAGGGCCTCGTCAGCGCCGACCTCGATCGCAGGCGCGTCGTCGTGCGCGCGGGCACGAGAATCGGCGATATCGGCCGCGCTCTCAAAGAGATCGGTTTGTCGCTCGCCAATCAGGGCGATATCGACACTCAGGCAATCGCGGGCGCCCTTTCGACCGGCACACATGGCACGGGAATCGGGCTTGGCTGCCTTTCGTCTCAGGCTGTCGGCATGCGACTCGTTCAACCCGACGGATCCGTCTTTGAAATCGACGGCGACGAGGACCCCGAAATGATGGCCGCGGCCCAGGTCTCGATCGGCATGCTCGGGGTGATTTCGACGGTCACTTTGCAGACGATCGCCGGGTACAACCTCAAGGAGGCGCTCTGGCGCGAGGATTTCGAGTCCTGCATGGAAAGGCACGACGAGCTGGCGATGAACAACCGCCATTTCAGTTTCTTCTGGTGTCCGGTCGCCGAGTCGCGACACCTCTACTGCCTGCCCGACGTTGCTGCTGTCTCCAAAGTCAAGCGCGAGCACGACGTTTGCGAGATGAAGGTGATGAACGTCACCGACGAACCGCCTCACTCGAACCAGGAGACATTCCAGCGCGTCGCCTATAGTTCGGAAATTTACCCGATTGAATACATCCCGAACTTCCACGAACTCGAATACGCGATACCGGTTGAAAACGGCAAAGAGGCGTTGCGACAAGTTCGCGAGTTGATGCTAACGAGGCACACGAATTGCATCTATCCGGTGGAATATCGTTTTGTTGCCGGCGATTCGGGCATGCTGAGCCCCTATTACGAGCGCGCCAGCGTGACGGTCTCCGTCTCTGGCGGCCCGGGAATCGACTATTGGAGCTATCTCCTCGACGTCGACGCGATCCTTAGGCAGTACGGCGCGCGACCGCACTGGGGCAAGCTGCATTTCAATCGCGCGGACGACATGCCGTCCCTCTATCCACGCTTTCATGACTTCCAAGCAATCCGCCGTAAAATAGATCCGTCGGGCCGCTTTCTGAACGATCACCTGACAAATCTCTTTGCGTGATGCGCGAGTGTCTCGATCAGATCCGGTGAAACATCACGCTCAGATTGTTCGCAGGCGTCTCGGTGACAGCGGACTGGAGAAGCCAAGTGAATGCGCGGTCGCTGCGACCTCATTGAGCCCGCAATCCCCAGCTCGGGTTGCGATCGAGAAGGCTTCGGTCAAACGCTAAGTTTGCGTTTGCAAAAGGCTGGGCTCGCTCAACCGGGATTTGGGTCCAAGGCCGTCGCGATAGACAGGGGGCGTTACGGCAGTTGCTTTGGGTAGAAGCGTTTCTCATAAATAGCATACATGATATGTTAATGACATGACATCCGGCAAACCGCACCCATTTTTCGGGACGAAACTAAACGGGGTCCTAACCCACTGATTCCGTTAGGGGGCGCCGGTAAAATGGCGGCTACGCGTCCCCAAGGGCTAATTCCACCAAATTGCGGAACGGTCGAAACCAGCCGAAAACAAGGACAGATAGTTGTTTACGCCCGCCCGGCGCCGCCGGCCGGACCATATTCATCCGAGCGCGCCACGGCCGTCATGCCTTCACAGCCCCCGCGGTCAGGCCCTCGACAATATAGCGCTGCGCCGTGAGGAAGATCAGGATCGCGGGGAGAATCGTCAAGGTGATGAACGCGAGCACGAGTTGCCATGCTGTCATGTACTGGCCCTGATAGGCCATGAGCCCGAGCGTCCATGGATAGCGCGACTCGCTGTTGAGGACGACGAGGGGAAGCAGATATCCGTTCCAGCTTCCGACGAAGGAAATGATCGCGACCGTCGACAGGACGGGGCCGGAGAGCGGCAGGGTGATGAAGAAGAAGTAGCGGAAATAGCCGCAGCCATCCATCATCGCCGCGTCCAGAAGCTCGGAGGGAAGCTGCTTGAACGCGAGGCGCAGGAGAAGGATGCTCATCGCGAGCGAGAACGCGACCTGCGGCAGCACGATGCCCCAGTAGGAGTCGAGCAGGCCAAGATCGCGGATCTTGATGAACAGGGGCAGGATCGCCGTCGCCACGGGGAACAGCAGCCCCAGCATCAGGTAGCTCAGAAGGAACCGATCGCCGAAGAAGCGCAGGTGGGCGAAGGTGAAGGCCGCCATGGACGAGACCGCGAGCGTCAGAACGACGGTGAGGGTCGCGATCAACAGCGAATTGCCAAGCACCTGCCAGTAGCGCAGGCTCGTCAGGATGTCCCAGTAGTTCTGCCACACCCAGACGTGCGGCAGCCCGAACGGATGAGTCTGCAGTTCGCCGAGCTCCTTGAACCCGTTGAGAGCCGTGAGGCCGATAGGCAGGAGCACGGCGACCGCCAGGACGACGAGCGCGGCGAGCGCAACGATCGCGGGGAATCCGCGCATCCGGCGGCCGGAGGGCTGATGTGCGGGCGCGGCGTCAGTCATCGCGCATGAACAATCGCCGGTAGCCGAAAGCGAACGTGACGCAGATGATGAACAGAATGACGCCGACCGCCGAGCCGAAGCCGACCCGCATCCGCGTGATTCCAAAATAATAAAGGAACGACACCATCGTATGCGTCGTGTCGAACGGGCCGCCGCCGGTCAGAGGCACGATGATGTCGAAGAGCTGGAGCGCGCCGACCACCGAGAAGAAGATCGACAGCCGGATCATCGGCGCGAGCAGCGGCAGCGTGATGTGCCAGAACCGCTGGAAGGGTTTTGCGCCGTCCATCTCGGCCGCTTCCAGCATCTCCCTCTCGATCCCCTGGAGGCCCGCGATGTAGAGCATCATGTGGAAGCCGAAATATTTCCACAGGATCACGATTAGGACCGCGCTGAAGGCCCAGTCCGGGCTCCCGAGCAGGTAATAGGGCTTGACCCCAAGCAGGCTCGTGACCATGGCGGGAAACCCGATCTGCCCATCGAGCATGAAGCGCCAGATCAGGCCCGCCGCGACATCGGCGAGGATATACGGCAGGAAGAAGATCGTCCGGAACCACACCGCGCCGGTCATCCGCCCGGCGATCAAAAGCGCGACGCCGAGCGCAAGCGGTAATTGCACGAGAAGCGAGACGACGATGATGAGGCCGTTGTTGATCAGCGCCCGAGCAAAGACCGGATTGCCGAACACCCAGCCGTAGTTCTTGAGGCCGATGAACTTTTCCGGGCGGCCATAGCCGTCCCAGTTGAAGAAACTGAACCGACCCGCCTCGACCATGGGCAGGGCGACGAAGATGGTGAAAAGCAGGAGCGCCGGCGGCAGGAAGACGAGCAGCGTCGCCCAGCCGTTCATCGACATGCGCCGGCGGGTCTCGACATAGAACGCAGGCGCATTGGCGAAGGCCGTCGCCGGAGACGCGCCGACTCGCTCCCCGCCTGGGGCGGAAGCGAGCGCGACGCGGTCCATCGCCATCGGCGGCCTATTGCTGGTCCCAGGCGTCCTGGATGGCGGCGGCTGCGGCTTCCGGCGTCATCTGCCCGGCCGCCACCGCGACGGAGACGTCGTTGATGACCCGACCGACCGAGGGGCCCAGGTCCTGGTCGAAGAAGTTTTGGTGATAAGTCGTCGCGGCGAGTTCGGCGGCCACCTGCTTGACCAGCGGGTCCTTCACCCACGCTTCCGCGCCTTTATAGGCGGGAATGTAGGCCCCTTTCTCGGCGGCCTCCTTGGCGTATTTCTCCTGACTGAAGAAATTGAGGAAATCGACCGCCTCTTTGGGCGCGGTCTTGGTGACGAGGAAGCCGTTGACCCCGCCGAGCGTGTCGGTCGCCTTGCCCTTGCCGCCCGTCACGAGGGGGAAGGAGAAGATACCGATGTCTTCTTCCGGTTGGCCCTTGCCGCTCGCTGAGGCCGGCGCCTGCATGCCGATGAACCATTCGCCCATCAGATCCATCGCGGCCTTGCCGTCGCCGAAGATGCCGGTCGATTCGGCGTGCTTGGTGGTGAGGTAGCCTGGCTGGAAGGGCTCCAGCGCCGCAAGCTCGCGCAGCCGCTTGCCCGCCTCGACAAAGGTCGCGTTCTTGAAGCCGCCGTCCTTGCCCGCCTTGGCGTCGGCCAGCGCGTGCTCGCCGCCGATCCGCATCACAAGATAGGAGTAGTAGAAGTGCATTGGCCACTTCTCGCCAGCCCCAACCGAGATCGGGGTGATTCCGGCGGCTTTGAGCTTCTTCACTGCGGCGAGCAAGTCATCCCAGCTCTTGATGTCCTCGGCCTTCACGCCCGCCTTCTCGAACAGCTTCTTGTTGTAGAAGAAGGAGACGACGCCCTGATCGAATGGCACGCCGACCGCCTTGCCGCCGACTTTGATTGCGTCGACCGCGGTTGGCGCCATATTGGCCTCGACGCCCGCGACGTCGGCGCTCACGTCCTTGAGGAAGCCGGCCTTGGATTGCGCGTCCATCACCCCGCCGCCCCAGGTGTAGAACAGGCTTGGCCGCGACTCGTCCGCCTGCAGCATGGTCGGCAGCTTGGCCTTGAAGGCTTCGTTCTCTAGATATTTGACCTCGACCTTCACGCCCGGGTGCGCCGCTTCGTAGTCTTTGGCGATCTGCTCCCAAAGCGCCTGCGTGGTCTTGTCTTCGCTGACGTGAAGCATGGTGACGGTCGTATCGGCAAAGGCCGGAGCGCTGAAAGCGGCGGCGCAGATGGCCGCGAGCGCGAGATGACGAAGGCTCATCGAGATCTCCTCCCTGACACAGCACCCGCGATCAGCGATTGTTCGCTTTTGTCCGGGATGCGGATTTAATCTGTCACCTCTTTCCGAGCCCCTGTCAAGTATTCGCCCGATCGAAACCCTTCGGCCCCGGCAATAGCCTTTCAGGTCGCCTTATTGCTGGTCAGCTGCTTCCTGGATCGCCGCCGCCGCGGCTTCAGGCGTAATTCTACCCTCCGCGACTGATACCGAGACATCGTTGATAACGCGGCCAACGGATGGCCCGAGGTCCTGGTCGAAAAAGTTTTGATGATAGGTGGTGCGGGAAAGGATTTCCGCAATTTGCCTGAAGAGCGGATCCGTTATCGCCGTCGCCGTCCCCTTGTATATGGGGATATAACCGCCGCCCGCCGCGGCCTCCTTGGCATATTTCTCCTGGCTGAAGAACTTGAGGAAGTCGACAGCCTCCGGAGGCGCGCTCTTGGTTACAAGAAATCCGTGAACGCCGCCCAGCGTATCCGTGGCCTTCCCTTTTCCGCCTGCCAGGACCGGAAAGGCGAAGATGCCGATGTCATCCTCGGGCAGCCCTTTGCCACTGGTCGAACTGGGGCCCTGCATGGCCGGGAGCAACTCGAACATGAGCTCTATCGCCCCCTTGCCGTCGCCAAACATCCCGGCGGCCTCGCCATATTTCGTGGCGAGATAGCCTGGCTGGAACGGCTCAAGCGCGGCGAGGTCTCGCAGACGCTTACCCGCCTCAACGAAGGTGCTGTTCTTGAAGCCGCCATTTTTTCCAGCTTTCGCGTCGGCCAGCGCGTTCTCGCCGCCAATCCGCATGACGAGATAGGAATAATAGAAGTGCATCGGCCACTTATCACCGCCGCCATTGATAATTGGTGTGATGCCGGCCGCCTTGAGCGTTTTCACCGCGCCGAGAAAGTCATCCCAGGTTTTGATGGCCTCTGCGTTGACCCCAGCTTTTTTGAATAAGTCCTTGTTGTAATAGAAAGCGACAAGCCCGGTGTCGAATGGGACGCCGACCGTTTTGCCATCGACCTTAAATGCGTTCACGGCGGTTTGGGCGAGATTCTCCTCGAACGGTGCGGCTTCCGCCGTGATATCCTTCAAGAAGCCCGCCTGGTTCTGAGCATCCATCACCCCGCCGCCCCAACTGTACACAAGCGCCGGCCGTGATTCGGATTGCAGCATCGTCGGAAGTTTTTCCTTGTATGACTCTCCTTCAATGTATTTGAAATTGACGGTTACGCCTTTGTGTTCGGCTTCGTAGTCTTTGGCGATACGATCCCACAGTGCTCGAGCGACCGCGCTTTCTTGGACATCTACGATTGAAACAGTTGTGTCCGCGAGGACCGGAGTGGCTAATCCTGCGATAAACATCGCGGTCAGAACGATTGAAGCGCTGCGCATATGCCCCTCCCTCTTGCCTTCGCCGGAGATTGATTTTATCCGTGTTGCGGATTAATTCTGCGCCCGGGCGGCGGGCGCTGTCAAGCAAGACGAGGGTTCCCTGTCGCTTCGTCTGGCTAGGCTAGGCGGGGCCAACCGAATAACTCTCGGCGAACGATTGGGAGGGCAAACTTCGTCGATGAAGACCGCCGACCCAGAACTCATGCGCGCGATAAACCGCTTCCACGTGATGGATGCGATTCGCCGCCATGGGCCGGTGTCCCGCGTCCAAATCTGTCAGGTCACCGAGCTCAGCGCCACCACGGTCTCCGCGATCACTGCCGCTCTTCTGGACGACCGGCTGATCACTTCGGTTCCGGTCGGCGCCGTGCGGGACGCGGGACGCGGGCGTCCGCGCGTTATGCTGCAGCTCAATCCGGACGCGGCTCATGTGGTCGGTGTGCGCCTCGCGCCCGACCAGATTACCGTTGCAGTCACCAACTTCTGCGCTGATATCCTTCATACGCTGTCGCTACCGATCCGCATCGACCGGCAGACAGCGGCCGTCATCGCCGACCTCGTCGAAGACGGTGTGCGGCGCTGCATCGAAGACGCAAACCTCGAAATGTCGGGTATCCTCGGCGTCTGCGTCGGCCTGCCCGGAGTCGTGGAGCGATCGGCGGGCGTATGCCGCCAAAGTCCGATCTTTGGCGACCGCGACGTGCCGCTCGGCGCGGAGCTGACGCGCCGGCTCGGAGTGCCCGCGTCGATCGACAGCGACGCCAATCTGGTGGCGCTGGCCGAGCACTGGTTCGGACAGGCGCGCGACCTCAACGATTTCCTTGTCGTAAGCGTGGAGCGCAGCCTGGGGCTGGGCATCCTGCACAATGGCGAATTGTTCCGCGGCGCAAGCGGGCTCAGCCCCGATCTCGGCGACCTCATGATCGGGTCGCCCGGTAATGGCGGGGGACGGCTCGCAGACATGGCGTCGGAAATCTCGGTGCTCGGCGAAACTGACGCCGCGCTTCCTTCGGGGCGCGGCATGGCCCTCCTGCTGCGGCGGGCGGAAGAAGGCGACGAGGATTGCCTCGCCGCGCTCGCGGCAGCGGGCGAGGCGCTAGGCTACGCGATAGCCAATCTCATTACCCTGTTCGCGCCGCCGAAGATTATCATAGCGGGACGCGCCATGGCGAGCAGCGAGCACTTCATGCGGCCCTTGCGCGAGACGGTGGCGGCGCTCGTGCCGCCGAGCCTCGCTGACGTCACCGACCTCGTCACGCGCGAATGGGACGACAGCATCTGGGCGCGGGGCGCGGCGGCCATGACTTTGCGCGAACTCTATGGCGCGCCGTGGGGCACCACCGGCCCGGCGCCGCTTCGCGCGTTGGTTGAATTGAGGGACGAGGCATGAAACGGGTCAGTGTCGGGGTGATCGGCTGCGGCAACATTAGCGCGGCCTATCTCAAGGCCGCGAAGACCTTTCCGATCCTCGACATCGTCGCGCTCTCCGACATGAACTTCGCCGCCGCGGAGGCGCGGTCCGCTGAATTCGGCGTCCCCGCGAAGACAGTCGAGGCTGTTCTGGCCGATTCCGCGATCGAGGTGGTCCTCAACCTCACTGTGCCCAAAGCGCATGTCGAGGTGGGCCTCAAGGCCATCGCCGCCGGCAAGCATGTCCATTCCGAGAAGCCGCTTGGCGTCACTCTCGCTGACGCCCGGAAGCTCGTCGACGCGGCCGGCGCGAAGAGCCTGCGGCTTGGATCGGCGCCCGACACTTTTCTCGGCGGTTCGCATCAGACGGCGCGGCAATGCGTCGACGACGGGCTCATTGGCCGGCCGGTCGGTGGGACGGCCTTCTTCATGTGTCCCGGCCACGAGCGCTGGCATCCCAATCCTGGCTTCTACTATCTCGCCGGCGGCGGACCGATGCTCGACATGGGTCCCTATTACATCACCGACCTCGTCAACCTGCTCGGCCCCGTCGCCAGCGTCTCGGGCGTCGCAACGCGCACGCGCGACGAACGCGTCGTGACGAGCGAACCGTTGCAAGGAACGCGCGTCCCCGTTGAGGTCGCGACGCATGTGACGGGTTCGCTCCTCTTCGAGAGCGGCGCCGTGGTCTCGACGACCATGAGCTTTGACGTCCCACGGCACCGGCATGCGCCGATTGAACTTTACGGCGAGAGGGGCTCGCTTATCGTACCGGACCCCAACTATTTCGGCGGCAAGGTCGAGGTCGCCACCGCTTCCGAGGACTGGCGCGAAATCCCGGTCGAGCACGCCTATGCCGACGGCAATTATCGCATCCTCGGCCTCGCGGACATGGCGCAGGCGATTCGCCAAGGCCGTCCGCACCGCGCGAGCGGCGAACTCGCCTTCCATGTGCTCGAGGTCATGGAGGGCTTCCAGAAATCTTCGGACTCGGGCTCGGCAGTCTCCATCGCGTCGCACCCGGTGCGCCCTGCGCCGATGCCGGCAGGGCTCAAGCTCGGCGAGCTGGATTGAAGGATCTCCCCTTTCACCGGTCACGGAAGAAGGGTTCCAATGGCCGGCCCGGCAAGCGGCGGCGCCACGCTTCGCGATAAGGTGGCTGCCCGGCGCCCAACCCTCTCCCCGGAACGGGGAGGACAAGCATGCGGAGGAAACAGATGCGCGAAGCGTTGATTGTCTGGGGCGGGTGGAATGGCCATGAGCCGGAACAATGCGCCCACATCCTTGCAGAGATGCTCGAGGGCCAAGACTTCAAGGTCTATGTCGAGAACACGACCGAAGCCTTCGCCGACCCTGGCATCGTCGAGATGAGCCTCATCGTGCCGATCGTGACTATGTCGAAGATCGAGAAGGAGGAGGTCGAGAATCTCACCACCGCCGTGCGGGGCGGCGTTGGTCTTGCCGGCTATCATGGGGGCATGTGCGATGCTTTCCGCGAAAGCGTTGACTACCAGTTTATGTGCGGTGGCCAGTGGGTCGCGCATCCCGGCAATATCATCGACTACACGGTCGAAGTTTCAAAGCCGAACGACCCGATCATGGCCGGAATCCCGGCAAGCTTTCCCTACCGCTCCGAGCAGTATTATATGCATGTCGATCCCTCGAACGAGGTGCTCGCCACCACGATCTTTTCCGGCGAATACGCGCCCTGGACCGCGGGAGTCACGATGCCCGTCGTGTGGAAGCGTCGGCATGGAGAAGGCCGCGTGTTCTACTCGTCGCTCGGCCATCTGTCGGCGGAGTTCAACGTGCCCGAAATGCGCACGATCATCGAGCGCGGGATGCTATGGGCGGCGCGATAATCCGCAACTCGGTCCTGCCCCCGTTTAAAATCCAAAATCCGTCGATCTGGCGGCGTCAGCGAGGCTATCACATCGCGACCTCCGCTAGCTGTGGAGCCTGAGGAGGTTGTCATCGGTTATGCGGATCCTGCTGATTGGCGGCTTTGAGCCGATACTGCCATGTGGGCGACGCCAGTTGTAGCGATGGAGCCAGAGGGGCAGTTCGGCGGCGCGTTGTTGGGATGTGTCGTAGGCTCGTGCGTAGGCCCATTCGCGCAAGGATGTTTGGACGAAGCGCTCGGCCTTTCCGTTGGTTTTGGGCGTGTAGGGTTTAGTGCGCAGGTGTTTGATCTTGAGCCGACGCAGGGCCTTGGCGTAGCGATGGGAGCGGAAGCTTGAGCCGTTGTCGGTCATGACGAGACGGTTTATCAGGACTTGTCGCTGATTAGTGGATTCACAGCCGCCGAAAATGTCTTCTTAGGACGCGAGCTGTCTTCGGGACGCGGCCCGTCCATGTTTCGATTGGTGCGGCGGAGGGCCATGGCGAACGCCACGGCTCAAGGGCTTGACGACCTGCACATTGAGATCTCTGGCTTGCGCAGGAGATCGGTGGAACGGATGTCCGGCGGCCAACGACAACTGTTGGCCATCGCCCGCGCCGCTTTCTGGGGCGGCAAACTTCTGCTTCTCGACGAGCCGACTGCGGCGCTTGGGGTGCGCGAATCGCGTGAGGTGCTCGAGCTGATCAAACGTCTCAGCAGTCGCGGAATCACCATCGTCATGGTCACTCACAACCTCGGGCACCTTTGGCAGGTGTGCAACAGAGTCGTTGTCATGCGTCGAGGCCGCAAGGTCGCCGATATGATGACCTTCGAGACAAGCCTTGAGGAAGTGGTGGCTTACATCACTGGCGCGAAGGAGCCGTCTTTGGCTATGCCTTCCGCAACGGCGGTCCTCGACTGAGCCCAGCCGACATAAAGCCGCTCTCCCTAGGTGGGGCTGACCCGCCAGGAAGTTGAGCCGAGTGACCAAACCGATTGAGGCGCGCTGCTTGAGAGGATGTAATGAGTCCGACTAATCCGATTGACTTGTGCTTCCTGCCCGCCACGGAGCTTGCGGCGCGCATACGCAGACGAGACGTTTCGCCTGTCGAAGTTGTCGAGGCCTATTTGCATCGGATCGAGGAGCGCAATCCGGCGGTCAATGCCTACACGCCTGGTGCTTGGTGAGCAGGCAGTGGAAGCGGCGCGGGCCGCTGAGGCAGCCGTCACGGCGGGACAACCGTTGGGCCCTCTCCACGGCGTGCCGGTCGCGATCAAGGACCTCGACGATGTCGCTTGGCGTGCCGACGTCCATGGGGTCGCTAGCGGTCCAGAATCGCGTCCCGAAAACCAGCGCAGCGGCCGTCGAAAGATTACTTAATGGGGGCGCGATCATACTCGGCAAGACCAACAGCCCGGAATTCGGTCACAAAGGAATTGCGGACAACTTACGCTTTGGTCCGACGAGCACGCCGTGGAAGATCGGGTACAATTCCGGCGGCTCGTCGGGTGGGAGCGCCGCCGCCGTGGCTGATGGCATGGCCGCTCTCGGCCAGGGGACCGATGGCGGCGGCTCGGTGCGGATCCCCGCATCATTCAGCGGCGCGGTTGGGTTCAAGCCGTCCTTCGGCCGTATCCCATCAGTGACACGCCCTGACGCCTTCTTGTGGAGCCATCCGCTCGTGCATATTGGGCCTCTCACCCGGACGGTGGCCGATGCTGCTCTCATGACTTCGGTCATGGCTGGCCCGCACTCCGGCGATCCACTGACGCTTCCCGACGACGGCGTCGACTACTTGCGCGCGGCGGAAAGCATGCGACGAGATTTCCGCGTCGCTTACAGTCCAGACCTTGGCGGCTTCCCCGTGGACACGCGTGTCGCGAACGTCGTTCGATCGGCGACCGAGGCGCTCGCTCGCGACGGTGTTAAAGTCGATGAAGTGAAATTGGACTTTGGGACCGATTACGACACGCTGGCGTGCCTTTGGGTGCGCACCATCTCGATCCACTACGGCGCCATCGCTCGCCATTGGAAGGAAGAGGGCATCGATCTGCTTGGGAAGCACGCAGAAAAACTGACGCCGCAATTCCGACAGATGCTGATCGACGCCGAGTCAATTTCGGCTGTCGACCATGCGCTTGACGACGTTTTACGGACCCGGGTTTTTGACGGCCTGCAGTCCGTGTTTGACCGATATGACCTTATTGTGTCGCCCACGCTCGCCGTTCCTCCCGTCCGCAACGCCTCTGACGGCAATACGATCGGACCAACCGAAATCAACGGGAAATCGGTCGAGCCCCTCATCGGCTGGTGCATGACGTTTCCGACTAATTTCACGGGACATCCGGCGATTTCGGTTCCCGCTGGCACGACCCCGGACGGTCTTCCGATTGGCTTGCAGATCATTGGCCGCAGGCACGCGGATGAGTCTGTCTTGGCCTTCGCGAGCCGCTTCGAACAGACCTCGCCCTGGTTCCAGAATTACCCGGGCCTCCGATAGGCCGACCATTCGAAGAGCCCGTGGAAGAGAGCGCTCTGAGTCGCTAAATGGACAAGTGCGCGAGGTCCGACAGCACGAGCCCTGCCGCCCCTAGCAAGGCCGTTCTATCGCCCGCATCGCCTGGAGAGATTTCGACGTTCAGCCCAGGCCGGTCTGGAACGAGACGGCGTACGTGACGCGCAATCGCGTCGATCATCGGAGCCCCGCCCCGTACGACGTCCCCGTGCAGGATGAAGTGACTGGGCGCTAACGTCTGCTGGACATTGGCGATGCCGACGGCAATGTTGTGGGCGAAGCGATCCAAGAGGTCCGCTGCGCGAGCGTCGCCGGCCATAACCAGCCGCTGAAGTGAGCCAGAATCGATATCGTTGGGCCTAGGCAAATCAGCTGCCTTAGCTTCGCGCCTGAGCCAGCCCAGAGTCGCGATTGTGTCCCAGCAACCTCGACGCCCGCATTGGCAGAGCTCGCCCCCGACCTGCACGAAAGTGTGACCCAGTTCGCCTCCGGCCCCGGCGAGCCCGCGATAGAGATGGCCGTCGAAATAAAATGCGCCGCCGAGGACCTCGCCGGTGTAGATCACAGCGAATTGTGCTGCTCCGCGGCCCTTGCCAAACCATCGATCGCCGACGAGGAGGGCGCGAGGGTGATGATCGAGACGCACTGGCAGGCTGAATTCGTCTCGAAGCTCGTCCGCCAGGGGATAACCGTCGAGCGATGAAGCGAGGCTCATAGCGACGATTGAACCTCGGTTCGTATCAACCATCGCGCCGACCGCGACGCCGACGCCGAGCGGCGCCTTCGCCGCGCCGCAATAGCCAACCGTATCGATTTCTTAACCGCTTGATTATCGGAGCTACAGGGCCATCCCCGCTCTGCAGCGCGACTCGGTTCTCGCCGATTATCGCGCCGTCGAGGGTCACTAGGCACGACTGCACCGCGCCAGGCATGAGCAGGACCCCGCAGATCGGGCGTGCGTTCGGCGAAAACCAGAGCGGTCTGCCCGGCTTGCCCCCGCCCCGCGTGGACCGACTTGGCCCGGTTTCAACCAGCACATTGCCATCGATCAGAGGTTGAACGATGCCGGAGATGGTGGTGCGATTGACCCCCGCGTGGCGAGCCAATTCGGCGCGGCTTGTTGGCCCGAGATCGAACAAGGCCTGTAAAACGAGCCCGCGATTCGCCGTTCCCACCATCGACGATGAGAGTAAAGACCTCGGCGCCCTATCCCGTGCGTCCTGGACAGAGGAATGCGTCTCGCCCGACAGCGGACGATCCGTGACGCGCCTTGCAGTTCGATCGTCCATTGATGCGAGCAGCCTAACTCAATTGGCGACATGCGCACAATTCAATGACGCGTTGCGCCGACATGGTCGCTCCGCGAAGGGGGAGGCAGGCCGGCTTAGCGAGCGCGAGATGGTCGCCATGTGTTCCAAGCCCTATCTGGACGGGGTCCTAGCTAGGCTGAATGGCAACACTGGCAGCGTCCGCAACCATACTGGGAGCCTGCCGCCGTGCCGTCCGAGAGCATTGTCTACATTGCCATCGAACTCAGTGTCTCATCGTGAGTGGTGGCCGCGCGCTTGCCAGGCATCGACAAGTCGCGGCTACACCGCCTGGAGGGTGGCGACACGGCGGCGCTACTCAAGACGATCGCCGATCTGCGGTCGAAGGCTTCGGCCAATCTCGGCTGCACCGTCGACGTAGCCTGCTGCTTTGAGGCCGGTCGCGATGGCTTCTGGCTGCACCGCTTGCTGACGGCTCACGGCATCGCCGCCTATGTGCTCGAGCCGGCCAGCATCCTGGTGAACCACCGCGCTCGCCGGGCTAAGACGGACCGGCTCGACGCAGAGGGCATGTTGCGCGTGCTCGCCGCCTGGCTGGCTGATGACGGCCAAGTATGCAGCATGGTGCGGGTGCCCACACCGGACGAGGAGGACGCCAAGCGGCCGCACCGCGAGCGTGAGCACCTGGTGCAGGATAGGCTCCAAATCGAGAACCGGATAGAGGCGCTACTGTTCACGCAGGGCATCCGAGGAAGACCGTCAGTACGCTCCTGGGAGCGCGATGTGGCGGCGTTGCGGACAGGTGACGGGCGCGCCCTTCCGCCATTACTCCGGGCCGAGCTCGATCGCCTGCGCCGGCGGCTTGTGGTGGTCCTGGAGTTGATCCGCGAGCTAGAGACGGATCGGCTCCACGCCAGAAACGCCTTGCGCAGACGTTCTCTACCGTCGTCTCTGTTTATAAAGCGCGACCGCTCCGACGATGATGAGCCCTTGTATCAATTCCTGATACCAAGAGCTGACGTTGAGGAGGACCAGTACGTTGTTGGTCAAGCCCATCAGCAGGACGCCACCGAGCGTGCCGATCAGCCCCCCCTGACCGCCAAAT
>DATDHT010000320.1:0-7737 GCA_036521435.1 Roseiarcus sp. | reverse complement strand
GTAATCTGGCTCGGCAGGGTTGTTGGACTGGACACTATCGGCGAGAGCGCCGGCGGCGCCCTTTCTATCGGGGCCGGCGTTACGCTGGCAGACGCCATGCCGCAGCTGGGCGCGATTCACGCCGATTTAGGCGAGTTGTTGCGTCGTTTCGGATCGAAGCAGGTGCGGGTTAGCGGAACGGTCGGCGGTAATATCGCCAACGGTTCGCCGATCGGCGATCTGGCGCCTGCCCTGATCGCGCTTGGTGGTAGGGTTGTCCTGCGCAAGGGAGACAAGACGCGAAGCCTGCCGCTCGAAGACTTCTTTATCGCCTATGGCAAGCAGGATCGCGAGCCGGGCGAGTTCGTCCTGGCGCTCGAGGCGCCGCAGCTCGCCGCCCGCCAACGCTATCGCGCCTTCAAGGTGTCGAAGCGTTTTGACGAGGACATTTCCGCCGTCATGCTGGCGGTGCGCTTCGACCTCGATGGACGGGAAATCGTCAGCGCGCGCATTGCCTGCGGCGGCATGGCCGCGACGCCAAAACGGGCTGAGAAGGCTGAGCGGGCGCTTGCAGGCGCCAGCCTCGATTCGCCCGCGACGTGGCGCCATGCGCGTGAGGCGATCAACGAGGACTTCACCCCGCTCACCGACATGCGCGCGACCGCCGCCTACCGTAAGACGGTCGCCGCCAACCTGCTTGAAAAGGCGCTCATGGAAATCTCCGGCGCCAGCGCGCCGACCCGGATTGGAATGCTCCATGCCGCCGAGTGATGACTCAATCGTCCTCGATCCGCCCACGACCGCCGTCGTTCACAAGCCGTTGCCACATGATTCCGCGCGCCTGCATGTCCAGGGCGCGGCGACTTATGTCGATGACATTGGCGAGCCGGCGGGCACGCTGCATATCGCGATCGGCATGGCGAACAAGGCCTCCGGCAAATTGAAGAGCTTGGGTCTAGAGGCGGTCCGCAGCGCTCCTGGTGTCGTCCTAGTTCTGACTGCAGCGGATATTCCTGGCAAGAACGATATTGCGCCAGTCTTCGCCGATGAGCCCCTTTTCGTCGAACAAGACGTGATGTTCCATGGCCAGGCTTTGTTCGCGGTCGTCGCGCGCACGCGCGACCAGGCGCGCCGGGCGGCGGGGCTCGCGAAGATTGACATCGAGGCCGGAGCGCCGGCGGTTACTATCGCGGATGCGCTGGTCAGAGGCGCCCGAGTCCAGGACGACTATTCGTTCGGCCGCGGCGACGCGGCGAGGGTAATCGACAAGGCTGCGCACCGGTTGGATGGCCAATTCGCTATCGGCGGACAGGAGCATTTCTACCTCGAAGGCCAAGCATCGTTCGCCTTTCCCGGCGAAGGCGACGAGATGACGGTGCACGCTTCGACCCAGGACCCGACAGAGACCCAGCACATCGTCGCCCGTATCCTCGGAATACCGGACGCCTTCGTCACCGTGGAAACACGCCGGATGGGCGGCGGCTTTGGCGGTAAGGAAAGCCAGGCCTGCGCCTGGGCGGCAACCGCAGCGCTCGCCGCGCGTGTGACGGGGCGACCGTGCAAGATCCGCCTCGATCGCGACGACGACTTTGCGCTGACGGGCAAGCGCCACGATTTCCGCGCCGATTGGCGAGTGGGTTACGACGACAAGGGCGTGGTTGCTGGTTACGAAGTTGCGCTCAACGCGCGCTGCGGTTGTTCCGCGGACCTTTCGCCCGGCGTCTGTGACCGCGCGATGTTTCACGCTGGGAACGGCTACTGGCTGCCCGAAGTCTCAATTCTCACTCGCCGCCTCAAGACCAACACAGTCTCCAACACCGCGTTTCGCGGCTTCGGCGGCCCACAAGGCATGATCGCCATCGAGCGCGTGATGGACGCGATCGCGCGTGAGCGCGGTCTCGATCCGCTCGACGTGCGCAAGGCCAACCTTTTGCGCGCCGGTTTCGATCGCACCCCTTACGATCAGACGGTCGAGGACTTCCAGACGCAGCGGGAGATCATCGAGGACCTAGAAGTCTCAAGCGCCTATCGCGCCCGGCGTGCGCGCATCGCCGCCTTCAACGTGGAGAGCCCGATCATCAAGCGGGGTATCGCGCTGACGCCGGTGATGTTCGGGATCTCGTTCACGCTGATCCCGCTCAATCAGGCCACCGCCCTGGTGCATGTGTATTCCGACGGCTCGATTCATCTCAACCACGGCGGCACCGAGATGGGGCAGGGGCTGTTCACCAAGGTCGCGCAAATCGTGGCCGAAGAGTTCGGCGTGCCGCTGCATTTCGTTCGCATAACCGCGACCAACACCGCCAAGGTTCCCAACGCCTCGCCGACCGCCGCTTCGTCCGGCACCGATCTTAACGGCATGGCGGGAAAAATCGCCGCCGGCGCGATTCGGGAAAGGATGACGGCCTTTGCCGCCGAGGCATGGAACGTCGCGCCGGAGGCGGTCGAGTTCCGCGACGCGCGTGTATTCGCCGGCAATGTCTCCATGGGCTTTGGCGAACTTGCCAAAGCGTGCCGGCTGGCGCGCGTGCAGCTGTCGCATTCCGGCTACTACAAGACGCCGGAGATCCACTGGGATCGCCTCAGGGCGAAGGGACGTCCGTTCCTCTACTTCGCCTACGGAGCTGCCTGCTCTGAGGTCGCGATCGACACGTTGACCGGCGAGATGAGGGTGTTGCGGGCGGACCTGTTGCATGACGTTGGCGCATCGATCAACCCGGCGATCGACATGGGCCAGGTTGAAGGCGCTTTCATTCAGGGCATGGGTTGGCTGACGACCGAGGAACTGGTTTACGACGCCGAGGGACGGCTGCTGACCCACGCGCCCGCGACCTACAAGATCCCGGTCGCCTCCGATACGCCTCCAATCTTCAATACCCGGCTCTTCACCCGACCCAATCCGACCCCAAGCATTTACCGTTCGAAGGCTGTTGGCGAACCACCTTTGATGCACGGAATATCGGTCTATTCCGCGATTCTCGACGCGGTGCACGCGACCAATCCCAGAGGTCAGCCGAAGCTCGACGCGCCCTGCACGCCGGAATCGATCCTCAATGCGGTCGCATCGCTGAACGGGGTTGAGAGGCCGCGATGAGAGCTTTCCGCCGTCTGGTCGAAGCGATTGAAGCCGAAGGTTCGGCGGCTTTGGTGACGCTCGCCCGCGTCGAGGGTTCGAGCCCGCGTGAAGCTGGAGTGCGAATGGTGGTCCGGCCGTCGGGCGGCTTTCATGGCACGATCGGCGGCGGCACGCTCGAATATGCCGCTCTCGAGGCGGCGAACGAGGCCTTGAGACGAGGGCGCGGGCCAGCGCAGCGTCGTTCGCTCGCGCTCGGCCCCGAGCTTGGCCAATGTTGCGGTGGCCGCGTCGAATGGCGAGTCGAGACGTTCGACAAGCGGGATCTCGATGATCTCTCGGCATTGGCAGTCGGCGAAGGCGGCGCCTTGGCGACGTTCAGCGCGCGGCCGGGACCTGACGGACGAATTCAGCGCACGCTCGGGTCTAGCGTGAGCGCGTGTAGGTTGGCGCGTCTCTCCGGGGAGAGCTGGACTGAACCTCTCGGCGTGCTTGTGCGCGCGGTCTATCTGTTTGGCGCCGGTCACGTCGGACGGGCGCTGGCGCTCGCGCTTGCGCCGCTGCCTTTCGCGGTGCGCTGGATCGATCCCAGGCGCGACGCTTTTCCTGCGCATGTGCCCGCGAACGTCACGCTTATTCACGCGCCAGAACCGGCGGCCGAACTCGCCAGCGCGCCCGACCGCGCGCTCCTGGTGGTGATGACGCATTCGCATGCGCTTGATCTCGAAATCGTCGCGGAGGCGCTACGGGTCGAGCGCTTCGGCTATGTCGGTCTTATCGGCTCGGCGACGAAGCGGGCGCGGTTCTTGAGCCAGATGCGTGCGGCGGCCCTCACCGAAGTTCAGCTCGCTCGCCTTGTCTGCCCGATTGGCGTGGCGGGTCTCGAATCGAAGGATCCGGCGGTGATCGCAGCCTCGACCGCCACGCAACTCCTGATGGTCAGCGAGAGCCTGGCGGCGGAGGAAGATCAGGCGCAGGGCGCGAGACTTAAGTTGCGAACTGCTGACTGACGAAGCGGGTTTTCGGTCTAGCGGGGGTATTGTCCTGCACTATCGCGTTTGCGCGACTCGCCAGCCTATAATGTGTCCGCCGACTGGGAGGCGCCGGCGCCGCGTTTCAATCTGGAGAACAAGTGTCGCGACATCCATCCGCAAATTTATTTAACCTCATCGCCGCGCGAGCGCCCCATCCGGACAAGCTTGCTCTAGAGACCCGGGACGCCACCGCGCTGACCTATGGCGAGTTGTTCAAGCGCTCCGCGCAGGCGGCCAACGCGCTTGTCGCGCTCGGGGTCAAGCCCGGCGATCGGATCGCGGTACAGCTCGAGAAGTCAGCTGACGTGATCGTCGTCGCCCTCGCTTGTCTCCGGGCGGGCGCGGTGCTGCTGCCGCTGAACACGGCCTATACGCTCGCCGAGCTCGAATATTTTCTTGGCGACGCCGAACCTGCGCTCACCCTCTGCCGTCCCGACCGGCTCGAGCCGATTCGCAACCTTGCGCAGGCGCTCAACTTGCGTTCGGTCGAAAGTCTCGGCGTCAAGGGCGATGGAACGTTCGCTGCGGCGATCGCCGCCGCGCCGGCTGAGTTCGAAACCGCGCCACAGGCGAGCGACGACCTTGCCGCGATCCTCTATACGTCGGGCACCACCGGTCGCTCGAAAGGCGCGATGCTGACGCACGAGAATCTGTCGTCGAACGCGCTGACTCTGATCGACTGTTGGCGCTTTGGTCCCGCCGATAGACTCATTCACGCGCTGCCTGTTTTTCATACGCATGGGCTGTTCGTGGCGGTCAACGTCGCGCTGCTGTCCGGGGCGACGATGATCTTCATGCCCAGGTTCGATCCGGACGCAATGATTGCGGCGCTGCCGGAAGCGACGGCGATGATGGGAGTGCCAACTTTCTACACCCGCCTGCTCGACCATTCCGGCCTCGATCGTGACCTCTGCGCGAATATGCGTCTCTTCGTCTCGGGCTCTGCGCCGCTGCTTGCCGAGACTCATGCCGCTTGGCGCGAGCGGACCGGCTTCGCAATTCTCGAGCGCTACGGCATGACCGAAACCAACATGATCACATCGAACCCGTACGATGGCGAACGCCGCCCGGGGACGGTGGGTTTTGTGCTTCCAGCCGTCAGCGTGCGCATTGCCGACCTCGATAGCGGCGCGCCGGTTCAATCTGGCGAGATCGGCGTCATCGAGGTCAAGGGGCCGAACGTCTTCGCCGGCTATTGGCGGATGCCCGAGAAGACCGCGCAGGAATTTCGCGCTGACGGGTATTTCATCACCGGCGACTTGGCCCATGTTGACGACGACGGCTACATCCACATCGTCGGGCGGGCCAAGGACCTTGTGATTTCTGGCGGCTTCAATGTGTATCCGAAGGAGGTCGAGACCGAGATCGACGCGATCGAGGGCGTGCTTGAGAGCGCGGTTTTCGGTGTCCCGCATGCCGATTTCGGCGAAGCCGTGACAGCGGCCGTCGTTGCACGTCCGGGCGCGACGCTGAGCGAACCGGCGATTCTCTCAGCGCTCGGCCACCGCCTGGCCAAGTTCAAGGCGCCCAAACAGATCGTTCTCGTCGATTCCCTGCCGCGCAATGCGATGGGCAAGGTGCAGAAGGCGGCGCTGCGGGAAGCTTACAAGGAGATCTATCGCCGTGCTTGAGGGGAGGGGCCGCCGGCTGCCGCGGCCAGAGACGCCGCCGGCCGCCGCGGCTCCAATGGCGCGCACAAAGTTACGCGCGCTAACGATTCCAGGGCCTTGGCTGCGCTTTTACGCAACTTTTTCGCGGCTGCTTCCAGCTCGGTCTGACCGTCCGGGCCATTTCGCTTCGGGCCTGGACGAAGCAGAAAAACGGGTAAAAACGAAGCCCTCATTTCGCCAGGCGAAACGAAACGTTTCGCAGGGCATGCCGTAAGTCATTGGAATCATTATAGGCGCCGAATCAGTCATTTCGCGGGATTGTTTGTTTTCAATGACTTCATCCCGTTTTCGTTTCGCCGTCTTCGCGCGATCGTTTGTTTTCAACGACTTAGCTCCCTTCTCGTTTCGCCGCTTTTCGCGGCGTGCGCGCCCGACGTCCTGAGCCTGGCCAATCAGTCGCGATCCCCCCTTTGGCGCGCCTTTTTGACCATCCGCCACTCTACCATAAAATTCTAAAAAAGAGAAGCATTCTCTCACGGCCAAATTGCGGCAGGTGACCACGCGCTTTTGACGTAAACTGGATATTCGCGCGCCCTAGCCCAGCTTCCCCGAGGCGTGCGCGAGGATCGTGTAAACCTTGCCGGTGTTGGACAACAGGTAGGCCCGCCACTGGGCGCCGTCGCGGTCGTTCTGCCCGATCTTCGACAATAGGCGCTCGAACTCCTGCATATAGCGGGTTGTCGTCTCCCGGAACTGGGGGTCGGCGCGAAAGCGTCGCCGAAGCTCGTCGAACGCTTGTTGACCGGCCTCCGTGTAGAGGCGTCGCGAAACAGCGCCGGTATCGCCGCGGCGCCACCGATCCCACATTTCAACCGCAGCCCCATTGTCGATGAGGCCGGAGATTTCGCGGCTCAGCGCCTCGAGTGTCTCCGCGCCTTTGGACGCGGTCTCCTCCGGCTCGTCGCGAGAGGCAGCCGCCAGGAGGTTCGAGAGCCATCCGGGCTGCCCACGATCGGCGGTGGACGCCGGAGCCGAGGTTGTCGGCGCCGCACCCGGCCTGGGCGCGGCGGCGGACGACGGTGGCCACGGCTGTGTTTGAGCCCGCGCGAACGGTGGGATCAGTTCCGACGCGCCAATCCGCCCTAATGTCGGGTTCTCGGTCGCAGGCCCGCCAACCATTTCAGCGACGGGCGCGAGGCCTTCGGATTGAGAGGGGCCCTCGAGCTCACGCGTCCTCTCGACGGTGCGTAACAGAGACTTCTCAAAACGTGCGCCTGCGACTGCCGTCGCCACGGTCGGTTCGACGACGTCGTAAGTCGCCCCCGAGTCCGACACCAGTGCAGCAAGCTCCTTCAGCGCGCGAATCTGATCGGAAACGACCCGCCGCATCGCGTCTGCGGTTTCGCTCGTCTCCTGGGGCAGATCAAGCACTCCGCGACGGAGCTCCTGCCGGGTCTGATCGAGTTCGCGCTGAACCTGGCTCGCCATGTCCTTCACTTCGGCGACTGATTCACGGAACCGGTCAGCGGCATGATCAAGCGCGCCGGTCAGCTGCGTATTGGTCTGTTCGAGGGTCGACTGCAGGGATTGAGTCGTTCGCTCGCGCTCTTTCGCCGCCGTGTCGCGAATGGTTTCGAACTGACCTGCGACTGCAATCGAAGCGCCTCTTGTGGCGGCCGCGAGCGCGGCGCTGATTTCCTGGGCGCGAGCTTGCGACCGGGCGAAGCTGTCTTCGACGTTGGTCGCGAAGCGGCCCAGTGTCGCCTCGAAGGCTTCACTGCGGCCCGAGATATCGCCGATGAGCGCTTGGAGGCTGCTGCGGCGCCGTTCGAGAGCGGAGTCGAGCGACTGCTGCTGCTGTGCGAGGTCATGTCCGACGCTTGCGAGCGCTTCCGCATGTTGGGCGAGTTGCCCGGCAAGCGCGCTCGCGTCGGACTGGGTTGTGGCTGAAAGGCGTCCCAGCGCGGTGACCTGCGATGAGATGCCGCCGAGCGCATGTTGGAATTCCTCGACGCGCGTCGCGAGACCGCTTTGAACTGCC
>DATDHT010000319.1:0-4214 GCA_036521435.1 Roseiarcus sp. | reverse complement strand
GTCTATTCCGATATTGTCCGGCGCAACGCCGGGAAACAATGGAGCGAGGCCGATCGCGAGCAACAATTGGTCCGTCGCGGACGTTACGTCGAGTTCAATCTCCTCTATGATCGCGGCACGATCTTCGGCCTGAAGACCGGCGGCAACGTGGCTTCGATCTTGTCCTCGATGCCGCCGCTGGCCAGCTGGCCCTGAAGGCGCCTGCCTTTGTAGCCGCGCTCGCGGAGCGCGGCGGGCGCGGTCGGCGACCGCGCCTACAACGGAGACAAACATGACCAACGCCGCTGAATCCGGCCGCTTTCGCATTGGCGGCGCTTTTGACGTCAACCGCCTCGGCTTCGGCGCGATGCGCATCGTGGGCAAGGGGATCTGGGGGCCGACTCCAGATCGCGATGAAGCTTCGAAGACGCTGCGCCGGCTGCCCGACCTCGGCGTCGATTTCATCGACACCGCCGATTCCTATGGCCCCAATTTCTCCGAGGAGCTGATCAAAGATGCGCTCGCGCCCTACGGCAAGATTCATATCGCGACCAAGGGCGGCCTCACGCGCACCGGGCCGAACATCTGGATACCGGTCGGCCGGCCGGAATATCTAATCCAGCAGGCGCATACGAGCCGCTGGCGGCTCGGCGTCGAGATCATCTCCCTATGGCAATTGCATCGGATCGATCCGAAAGTGCCGGCCAAGGAGCAGTTCGACGCTATCGCCACCCTGATCAAGGACAAGGTCATCCGTTGCGCGGGCTTGTCGGAAGTGAGCGTCGCTGAGATCGAGGCGGCCTCGAAAGTCTTCCCGGTCGCGACCGTCCAGAACCGCTACAATTTCATCGACCGCAACAGCGAGGCGGCGCTCGACTATTGCGAGAAACATGAGATCGGCTTCATCCCCTGGGCGCCGCTCGACGCTGGCGCTTCGGCGAAGCCGGGCTCCGCTTTGGATGCGATTGCGCACAAGCACAAGGCAAGCCCCGGCCAGATTGCGCTTGCCTGGCTCCTGAAGCGCAGCCGCGTCATGCTGCCGATCCCAGGCACCGGCAAAGTCGCGCATCTGGAGGAGAACGTAGGCGCAGCCGCGATCAAGCTCACGGACGAGGAGTTCGCAGCGCTCGATCGCGCGGGACGCGCGGTCAAATGAGGTTATCTCACTGCGCGTAGCGGATCCCTAGGCGCCGCTGGGTTCTGCGGGCAGCACTAGCTCCGCAGCACCGCGCAGGCGCCGCCGACGGCTTGGATGCGGGCGCAAAGCCTCCGCGCTTCGCCGCCCGTCTGAGCGGGCAGGCGGACGCGGTAGAACGGTCGCCAGCCGCGGCTGCGCAGAACGGAGCCGAGCACGAACGGCTGCATGTCTCCGATCACGCTTGCATAGTCATGCCGGGATCGCGCGAAGGCGCGCAGCGCCGAGCCTTTCGAGAAGCTGGCGGCGATCTGCACGCCCCAGGGCGCAAACCAGCCCGAGACGACGGAGGACGGCGCCGTCACGCGGAGGGTGGCGACGAGGCTCAGGCAGGACGAACTTTTGTCTGGCGCGGGCTCGGCCGGCGGCTTGTCGCTCCGCCACTCATCGGCCGTATGGCCCGTGACGGCGAGCACGTAATCCTCCGTTTCGAACGGAAGCGATCCCTTCTTCGCGAGCCAGTGGGCAACCGCCGTAGGGCCTCCGTTATAGGCGGCCGCCGCCAGACCCAGATTGCCGAAGCGGAGCTTCAGTTCGTTCAGGAACCTCGCGGAGGCTGGGATTGCCGATGCGGGATCGAACGGGTCGATGAGTCCGCGCTCGTTCGCCGTCCCCGGCATGAATTGGGCCACCCCTTGCGCGCCAGCGGGGCTGACCGCGTTCGGCCGGAACGAGCTCTCCCGCCAGATGAGTTTGGTGAAAAAGTCAGGCGGCAGCCCTTCCGCTTTTGCCGACGCTTCGACAATCCCGCATAGCGTCGCGACCGCGTTGTCGCTCTCGTCGCCGGCGTCGGCGTAAGCCGGGCCGCTCAGGCAAAACACGAGCGCCGCAAGCGCAATCGCTTTTCGCCCGGCCGTCAAAGCTCGCGCGCGGCATGCGTCGTGCATGCCTTTGCCCGCAAAGGCGCCGATGCTATAGGGGCCCGTCGCCCGCGCGCGTCTCCCGCCAACGAGAGTTCCTCTTAAGATGTCCAAGATCAAGGTCACGAATCCGGTTATCGAACTCGACGGCGACGAGATGACACGCATCATCTGGCAGCTGATTCGCGACAAGCTTATCCATCCCTATCTGGACGTCGATCTCAAGTACTACGATCTCTCGGTCGAGAATCGCGACGCCACCAACGACCAGGTCACGATCGACGCGGCGCATGCGATCAAGGCCGCCGGCGTTGGCGTCAAATGCGCGACCATCACCCCGGATGAGGCGCGGGTCAAAGAATTCCATCTCAAAGAAATGTGGAGAAGCCCGAACGGCACCATCCGCAACATCTTAGGGGGGGTCATTTTCCGCGAGCCGATCATCTGCAAGAACGTGCCTCGTCTCGTCCCGAGCTGGACGCAGCCGATCATCATCGGCCGCCACGCTTACGGCGACCAGTACCGCGCGACGGATTTCAAGGTTCCCGGAAAAGGTCGCCTGACCATCAAGTTCGAGGGCGACGATGGGACGGTGATCGAGAAGGAAGTGTTCAAGTTTCCGGGTGCCGGCATTGCGTTGTCGATGTACAATCTCGACGATTCGATCCGCGACTTTGCGCGCGCTTCGCTCAATTACGGCTTGCTGCGCAAGTACCCCGTCTATCTCTCGACCAAGAATACGATTCTGAAGGTCTATGACGGCCGCTTCAAGGACATCTTCCAGGAGGTGTACGACGCGGAATTCAAGAGCCGGTTCGAGTCACTCGGCATAACGTATGAGCATCGCCTGATCGACGACATGGTGGCGGCCGCGCTCAAATGGTCGGGCGGTTACGTGTGGGCCTGCAAGAATTACGACGGCGACGTGCAGTCCGACACGGTCGCGCAGGGCTTCGGTTCGCTCGGCCTCATGACCAGCGTCTTGATGACGCCCGACGGCCAGACCGTCGAAGCCGAGGCGGCCCACGGCACCGTCACCCGCCACTACCGCGAACACCAAAAGGAGCGCGAGACCTCGACCAACTCGATCGCCTCGATCTTTGCCTGGACCCGCGGTCTCGCGCATCGGGCCAAGCTCGACAGCAACGAGGCGCTAGCCAAATTTACCGCCACGCTCGAGAAGGTCTGCATCGACACGGTCGAGGCCGGGTCTATGACCAAGGATCTTGCGCTTCTGGTCGGCCCCGACCAGAAGTGGCTCTCGACCGAGGGCTTTCTCGACAAGGTCGACCAGAACCTGAAGAAGGCGATGGCGTAGGGGAGCGGCGCGCCAAGTTACGCCCCAGCCGCGCGCCGCACGCCCTCTTCGACAGCCGCCAGCGCTTCGTGCGTCTTCGCGCCGTCCGGCCCTCCGGCCTGAGCCATGTCCGGGCGCCCGCCGCCGCCCTTGCCACCGAGCGCGGCGGAGCCCAGGCGCACCAGATCGACCGCGTTGAAGCGGCTCGTCAGATCAGGCGTGACGGCGACGACGATGCTCGCCTTGCCGTCCTCGCTCGCCGCCGCAATCGCCACCACACCCGAGCCAACGCTCTGCTTCGCCTCGTCGGCAAGCGACTTCAGGTCCTTCATGTCGACGTTGCTGACGGCGCGCGCGTAAAGTTTCACGCCGGCGACGTCGCGCGCCGCGTCGGTCTGCGTGGGCCCTCCGCCGCCCATCGCCAGTTTGCGCCTGGCGTCGGCGAGTTCGCGCTCGAGCTTGCGTTTGTCATCGATCAGCGCTTCGAGCCGTTCGGTCGCCTCGCCAGCCGGCGCGCGCAACAAAGCCGCGAGATCGCCGTAAGCGCGGGAATCCGCCTCGAGGCGCTTGCGCGCCTCGTCGCGCGTCTTCGCTTCGATGCGCCTTACGCCCGCCGCGACCGCGCTTTCGCCGACGATGGTGATGAGCCCGATGT
This sequence comes from Roseiarcus sp., assembly GCA_036521435.1. Lineage (GTDB taxonomy): Bacteria > Pseudomonadota > Alphaproteobacteria > Rhizobiales > Beijerinckiaceae > Roseiarcus. The sequence continues at coordinate 228 of DATDHT010000319.1, read as the reverse complement.
CGCCGGTGCGGTGGACATGAGTGCCGCCGCAAAGCTCGATCGAATAGGTCCGCTCGTGGTCGTGGCCGTCGTCGATCTCGCCCATGGTGACGACGCGCACCTCGTCGCCGTATTTCTCGCCGAACAAAGCGCGGGCGCCGGACGCGCGCGCTTCGTCAAGGCCCATGAGCCGCGTCGTCACTTCGGCGTTTTCCAACACCACGTGATTGGCGATGTCCTCGACCTTTT
>DATDHT010000318.1:0-8721 GCA_036521435.1 Roseiarcus sp. | reverse complement strand
GGCGATCGACCCAAGTCGAGGGCCACGACAGTTCATCCCCGGTGAACCCCGACGCATGAACCTGAACGACGACGTCGTTTATCGCTGCCGGCGGCTCGCGCCGCTCCACCAGCTTCATCCCGGCCGTTCCCGCAGCCTGGTCCGTTACAACGATTGCCTTCATGATAATTTTCTCCTCCGTCATTTGTCTCTTTGGTGGAAACGTTGCAGCGTTGGAAAGCCCGTTCGACATCTAATGCCAGGGGCCATGGGTAGTTTCCGAAAGCGATGGCGGAACAGCGTGACCTCGCTTCCAGAATGCTCGGTGCAGGGCAGCGGCTTGACCAGTGACACATCAGCATCCACCGCGTTCGCGGTCGGACCGCTGCAGCCGCTCGGCTGATCTACGCCAGCGCCGCCACGGTGCTGGCGACCAGCGAGACGGCGACAGCCAGGCCGATAGTCCTCGGTAGTTTCATGGGAGCTTCTTTGCTGCCCGCGCGCGGCGCGGCGACTCGGCGCAATAGCCTTCAATCCTTATTGAGGCAGCCGCATTTGCTCGGCCGGCCCAGTCGACCTCAGGATCGGACGTAGCCGACGAAATTAGAAATTCCTTTTGGACATGCATTTGATAGGCGTGAGATATCGGCGTTTTGCGAAAACTATCCTCTCAAACGAGAGGGATGGTCCCTCAAGCGCCGTAGCGTTCGGTCTTGATCGACCTGGATTCCAGTCCCAAGGCGAGCGCCGCGTCCGCCGCAGCCGCGCCGCGACGTCAGCGACCATCCCGGCGTCGATCCGCCTGCTGAAGTCGGTGCTGCGGGTCGCAGGCTCGCGCGTCAGCGCCAGGGCGAGCGCGAAATCGGGAAGCGACCTCTCGAGCTCGAGGAGTTCGTCCCTGAACAGCACGTCACCCCAGGTCCTAGAGGCGAGCAACAGCGCGACAGGCGCTGGCTCGCCGCTGGTCTTCCGATACCGGATCATGGCCATGAGCGGCACGACGCCGGAGCCGGCGCCGATCAGGAGCACCGGTTTGTTGGAAGGCCCCGGCCAGAGAAAGTGTCCGCCAAGCGGCCCGCGAAGCTCGATCGTGTCGCCGACTTGGGCGACGTCGTGGAAAAAAGGCGAGACCTCGCCGTCCGCAAGGCGCTCGATCGCCAGCTCGATAACCTTGGAATCGCTCGGGGCCGAGGCGATCGAGTAGCTGCGCATGGCAGTGTAGCCATCGGGCGCAGTCAACCGCACGTCAACGTGCTGTCCGGCCGCGTAATCAAACGTTTCGGAGAGGCGAAGAAAGAAGCTCTTGATAGCTCGCGTTCTCGTAGCGACCCTGACAATCGCACAACTCTGCCATCGCGCGGTTGCGGCAATCGCTTTAGTCACTCGTGTATCGCTGCTCACGCCACGGATCGCCGCACATGTTGCTTCCGGTCTTCGAGCAGCGAGTAGGGCTGGCAGCCGGGCTCCTTCCGCGCTCCAGCGACGAACTCGACCAGTTGCGCAGGTCGTCCGCCTTCGGGTTTCGAGACCAAGTTCGGCGATGACATAGAGGTTGCTGTCGGCGGCGGCGGCGTCTGTGACAGTCGCGAATGCAGCAAACGCGGCGCCGACGCCGACGGCGCGGACACGAGTCCGTCGATCAGTGCTGAGCATGGTTCCTCCCAATATCGCTTGTTCCGCGATGACGTCAGCGGACGACGCGCCGTCGCAGCCAGTTCAGCAAGCTGCTGGCGTGCGAGTTGGGCGACGCGCGCGAATCCCCCGCCGCTTCAGCGAGCTTGGTCGAAGCGATGTCGATCTATAACGCGGTATTTCCGGCGCGAATTGGCGGACACATCTCGCAGACACATCTCCAGGCGACTGGCCTCTTGACTCCCGTTCGTCGATAGTCGGATGAGCGTTGCGAATGATGACTGAGCCCACAATCAAGGAGCTTCCAGCGGCCGGGAGCCCACGTTTCGCGACGCTGACGGCGCACCGGCTGTGGCTCGTCGATAACGCCCGCGCCCTCTTCGCGTTCTTCCAGCGTCCCTCCTTCAATCCGGCCGGCGGCTTCTTCTCTTTAGATGAGAACGCGCGGCCTCTCGCGCCAAAGCCCGGGCACAAAGGCGCGAACCGGCACGTGCATGGGACGGCGCGCATGGTCCACTCCTTCGCCATCGCGCATCTGCTTGGGACTCCGGGCGCGGACCGTATCGTCGACCATGGGCTGGCGTTCCTGTGGGAGCGGATGCGGGACGCCAAGAACGGCGGCTATTTCTGGGGCGTGGACGACGAGAAACCCACCGACGCGACGAAGCAGGCTTATGGCCATGCCTTCGTCCTCCTCGCCGCCTCGTCCGCGATGTGCGTGGGCCACCCCGACGCGCCGCGTCTGCTTGCAGACGTGACAAAGGTGATCGAGGAAAGATTCTGGGACAAAGCCGCCGGCGCGACCACCGAAGAATACAATCGCGATTGGTCGCCGATGGGGACTTACCGCGGCCAGAATTCCAACATGCATCTCACCGAAGCGTTGATGGCCGCCTTCGAGGCGACGGGCGACCGCGCCTATCTCGACAAGGCGGAGAGCATCGCGTCCTTGATCATCGACCGCCACGCCCGCAACGAGAATTGGCGCGTGGCCGAACATTTCACCGAGCTTTGGGAGGTCGACCGGGCTTATAGGGGGGATCCGATGTTCCGCCCGAGCGGCACAACGCCCGGCCATGCGCTCGAATGGAGCCGCCTGCTTGTCCAGCTCTGGGAACTCGGGGGCCGCAGCAAAGGTTGGATGATCGAAGCCGCGACGGAGCTCTTTCGCAAGACGGTGTCGATCGGTTGGGACCGGAAGCTTGGCGGCTTCACCTACACGCTCGACTGGAGCGACCGACCCGATCAGACGGATCGCTATTGGTGGCCTTGCGCCGAGGGAATCGGCGCCGCCGCTGCGCTCGGCTCCGTCAACTCCTCCGACCCAATTTATGAGGAATGGTACCGGCGCATCTGGAGCTTCCTCGTCGCCCACGTGATCGACAAGGCCCATGGCTGGCAGCCCGAGCTCGACAGCGCGCTCAATCCCGTCTCGCGCGTTTTCGAAGGCCGTCCCGACATCTACCACGCCGTCCAGGCCTGCCTCATTCCCCTGTTCCCGGTGGACGGCAGTCTTACCCGGCAGATCAAGCGCAACGGCCTCAAGCTGTAGACGCGCTGTTCACAAACTGTCCCGGTCCGCCCGCTCCGCACGGGGAAACGGAGCCGTTCCCTCCACCTCTCCGCCCCACCACGTGATGAGCCGCGCGCCGCGCTGGTCGCGCGCATAAATCCACAGCCAGTTGAGCGCGACGCTCAGCCGATTGCGGACCCCGATCAAAAAGTAGATGTGAGCGAAGCCCCAGAGCCACCAGGCGAGCGCGCCCTTGAGCTTGATCCAGCCGAAGTCGATCACCGCGCGCCGCTCGCCGATCGTGGCAAGGTCGCCAGCATGTTTATACCGGAACGGCGGCGGCGCGGGCGCGCGGCTGAGCCGGGCGCGGATGACCTTGGCGACATAGGCGCCCTCCTGCTTGGCGGCCGGCGCAATGCCGGGAACCGGCTGCCCGTCCGGGCGCAGGACGATCGCGGCGTCGCCGATGGCGAAAATTTCGGCATGTCCAGGGACTGTAAGATCGGGTTCGGCCTTGAGCCGCCCAACCCGGTCGGCTGGCGCGTCGAGCCATTGCGCGGCGGGCGACGACTGGACGCCCGCGGCCCAGAGGATCGTCGCCGCAGCCAGAGTCTGGCCGCCGAAGACGACGCCGTCGGCGTTGCATTCCGAGACCGGTTGTCCGAGCACGACCTCGACGCCCAGCTGCTCCAGCGAATCCTTGGCGTAATTTGACAGGTCTTCGGCGAACGCCGGGAGGACGCGCGGTCCGGCTTCGATCAGCAGAATGCGCGCCTGACGCGTGTCGATGCGGCGAAACTCTGTAGGTAGCGTAGCCCGCGCCAGCTCGGCGATCGTGCCGGCGAGTTCGACGCCCGTCGGGCCGCCGCCGACAATGACGAAGGTCAGGAGAGCCTTGCGCTTCTGCTCGTCGGATTGACGCTCCGCTTTCTCGAAAGCGAGGAGAATGCGGCCGCGTATTGTGGTTGCGTCCTCGAGCGTCTTGAGGCCAGGCGCGAACGGCTCCCACGCGTCGTGGCCGAAATAGGCGTGCCGAGCGCCGGTCGCCAGCACCAGCGTGTCATAGCGAAGCGTCGAGCCGTCATCGAGGCGAAGCTCGCGCGCTTGCCTGTCTATGGACTCGACGGACGCCAGCAGAGTTGTGACATCGGAGCGCCGGCGAAAGAGATGGCGGATCGGCCAGGCGATCTCCGAGGGCGCGAGCGACGCCGTCGCGGCTTGATAGAGAAGCGGCTGAAACAGATGGTGGTTGCGCCGATCGACGAGGGTGATCTCAACCGGCGCGCCGGCAAGCCGATGCACGGTCTCGAGGCCGCCGAATCCGGCGCCGACCACGACCACATGATGAGCGCTCATCTCCCCTCCGTTCACTCAGCAACGGCCCTGACGCATGATCGGCGCGCAAGATGGCCTTGGCGGGGCCGCGTGCGGCCGCCTCACTGACAGATCGAAAAGTCCAGGCTGACGGATGGTCGCCGACCGTTGGGCCGCATGCGGAATAGCCTGATCGCGGACCCGCCGCATCTCAGTCCGCATAGGTAGTAATACGCACTTGACTTCCTCCTCGAATGCTCGACCTGTTCACGTTTTCGTGATCGTGTTGTCGGGGGAAAGCCATGAAGCGCGTCGTCCAATCCATCATCGTTGCAGCCTTGCTCGTAAGCGCGTGTTCGGCCGGCGCGAACGTGGTCGCGAATGGCGGCTTCGAGGACGGCGAATTCGGCGACGGAAGCGTTCGCGAAGTCTCACGCGGCGACGACGCGCTTACGGGCTGGACGGTGAACGACAACCCCATCGCCTGGTACACAACCGGGTACGAGCCTAATCCTCTCATGCCGATTGGAGTCGGTCCGCATAGCGGAAATTTGGCCATCAATTTATGTGATGGCAGCGTCGCTCACGCGTGTGACGGCAGCGTTCGACCAGTCTCTATAAGCCAGACCTTCCAAGTTCTGCCATCTATAGAGCAACAGCTGAGCTTTTGGGTCGGAAACTACAGCGGAAATGACGGCACGGTTTCGATCGGAGTGACGATCACGGACGGGACATCGAACACGCTGCTGCTGGGAGAGACCGCGATGGCGCCTGCGACCGATCTCGATTCGGCTTGGCAGGAATTCACCTATTCTTTCACGCCGATTGGGCGCTCGAATATCATCAGTTTCTCGGAGATCGGGGGCGGCTACTACGCCGGTTTGGACGACGTCACGGTTCTCGCGGTCCCGGAACCTGCGACCTGGGCTCTCGCGCTGCTTGGCTTTGCGGGCTTGGGCATGCTTGGCATGCGCCGCAGGCGTCTCACACCCGCCTAACCCGCCGGGTCGTTCCGGCGCCCGTCTTGTTCGGGCGGCCCACCGCTGCGTCGACATTGCCGCCGCGCTGAAAGCGCAAAGGTTGGCGAGAGTCCGATTCCGTTCTACCAAGGGATCGGACGCAATCGCGTTCGCCACATCCTGAAGCTTCGGGCCTTGCCCCGCCTTCCCCGAACGGGGAAGTCAACAGCGGATCGTCCTCATGCGGCGCTACCGGATCGCGGTCATTCCCGGCGACGGCATCGGCAAGGAGGTCATTCCGGCTGGCATCGAGGTCTTGAAGGCGGTCGCCGAGCGCGAGGGCGGCGTCGAATGGAGCTTCGACCAGTTCGATTGGGGCTCCGACTTGTATCGCGAGACCGGACTCATGATGCCGGCGGACGGCCGCGAGCAGATCAAGGACCATGACGCGATCTATTTCGGCGCGGTCGGCTCGCCGGAGGTGCCTGATCACATCAGCCTCTGGGGCTTGAGGCTCGCGATCTGCCAGCCGTTCGACCAATACGCCAACGTCCGCCCGGCTCGCGTGCTGCCTGGGATCGTGAGCCCGCTGCGGCGCGTGAACGGCCCCGAGCTCGATTGGGTGATCGTGCGCGAAAATTCGGAGGGCGAATATGCCGGCGTCGGCGGACGCGCCCATCGCGGCCTCCCGATAGAGGTCGCGACCGACGTCTCGATCATGACCCGCGCAGGCGTTGAACGCATCTTCCGTTTCGCCTTTGCGCTCGCCCGCTCGCGGCCGCGCAAGCTCATCACCATCGTCACCAAATCGAACGCGCAGCGGCACGCTATGGTGATGTGGGACGAGATTGGGGCCGAGATCGCGCGCGAGTTCGCGGACGTAACGTGGGACAAGATGCTGGTCGACGCGATGACCATGCGCATGACGATCAAGCCCGAGAGCCTGGATACGATCGTCGCCTCGAACCTCCATGCCGACATTCTGTCCGATCTCGCGGCGGCGCTGGCCGGTTCGCTCGGCATCGCGCCGACCGCCAATCTCAATCCAGAGCGGCGCTATCCCTCGATGTTCGAGCCGATCCACGGCTCGGCGTTCGACATCGCAGGCAAGGGAATCGCCAATCCGATCGGCTCGTTCTGGACCGGCGCGATGATGCTCGAACACCTCGGCGAAAGGGCAGCGGCGGATCGCTTGATGCGGGCGATCGAGCGCGTAACAGCGGACCCGTCGCTGCACACGCCGGACCTCGGCGGCAAGGCGACCACACGCGCGGTGACCGACGCGACGATCGCGGCGATCATGGGAGAAAATATTTAGACGTGAGGAAGCGATTTTGAAGCAGGCCAGGCTGCCGGACATCGGCTTTGAATCCTACGACAGCATGGAAGGCCTGATCGCCATCGATCGGAGCGCGCCGTCGGCGCGTTTCAGCTCCTGGCCCGGCGCCAAGCTCGTTCACGCGGTCTATCCTGGCCTTCTGGTCGCTGGCACGATCGCTCTGGCGTCGACGTGGCTCGCGCAGCATTACACGGCGCCGGTCATGCTGTTTGCGCTTCTGTTCGGCATGGCGTTCCATTTCCTGCATGAGGAAGGCCGTTGTGTTGCGGGCATCGAGTTTGCATCGCGATCGGTGCTGCGGGTCGGCGTCGGCTTGCTCGGCGTGCGGATCACGCTGAGCCAGATCGCTTCTCTTGGGGCCTGGCCTGTGGCGACGGTGATCGTCGGGGTTACGACGACGATCCTGTTCGGATTCCTCCTGGCCCGCCGCTTGGGCCTGTCGTCGATGTTCGGTGTTCTTTCAGGCGGCGCGGTGGCGATCTGCGGCGCTTCGGCGGCGCTGGCCATCGCCTCCGTCCTGCCGCGCAACGACACAAGGGAGCGCGACACGATCCTTACCGTCGTCAGCGTCACCGCCTTGTCGACGATGGCGATGATCATCTACCCGATCTTCGCAACCTCGATCGGCCTCGACCACAGACAGGCCGGCATTTTCATCGGCGGCACGATCCATGACGTCGCACAGGTGGTCGGCGCCGGTTACACGATTTCGAACGAAACCGGCGACATCGCGACCTACGTCAAACTGTTGCGCGTCGCGATGCTGTTGCCAGCCGTGTTCGCCATCTCGTTTCTTTACGCGCGAAACAAAGGCCAGGGCGGGAGCGCGAAAGCGACGTTGCCCATGTTCCTGGTCGGCTTCGCCGTGCTCGTCGTGCTCAATTCCACCGGTCTCTTGCCTAAAGTTGCGACTGGCCTCGCCAACGACGTTTCGCGCTGGTGCCTGGTCGCGGCGATCGCGGCGCTCGGCATGAAGACTTCATTCAAAGCTCTTTTCGCGGTCGGCTGGCGGCCGATTGGGCTCATGATCGCGGAGACGCTGTGGATCGGGGCCCTGGTGTTGTTTTCGGTCAGAATGATCATCTGAGCTTTATGCGCCGTCACGGCGCCTTGACGCAGCGCTCGACCGGAAAGACGCATTCCTGGCCGAGCGGAAACTTGCTGCCGTCGACCGCGGTGTAGCCGACCTCGCTGACGTGGGCATTGGTCATCACCAGGACAACGTCGCAGCTTCCGCCGGGCGTGAAGGGGATCAGATTCGTGTTGAGGCCGATTGCCCATTGCGGGCCATAGCCTCGCATTTGGCCGCCCACATAGGTCCAGATCTCCGTTGCCTGGCCGGATGGGACCCGTTGAGCGGGCTGACCGAAGCACGCGAGAATGTCCCGCTTCGACAGACCGATCATCGATTGTTGCGCGACCTGGTCGACTTCGAGCGGCTGGCAGCCGCTGAGCCCCATCACAACAAGGCTAAGCGCCCCAAGGCGTTTTCTCACTATTGTCCCCCGGGAGTTGCCACGCGGTCGGTTCGGGCGAAATTGCCGCAAGCAAGGTGGTTTGACAATGCGGGCTTAGATCAAATCGCCGTTGCGGCGCTCGCCTGAAAGATCGCAATCTTCGTGTCGCCGTAAACCCGCTCGTCGATGAGGGCGAGGCCGGTAGGCGCGGCGACCTCGGCCTTAGCGACGTCTTCGACCACACAAAGCGCAGTCGGCTCGAGCCATCCTCCTTCAATCAGCGAAGCGAGCGCCGGTCCAACAAGAGCCTGCCCGTAAGGCGGATCGAGGAAGGTGAGCGCAAATGGGCCGCCGGCCGGCGCCGAACCGAGCTTCGTCGCATCGGCCCGCCAGATGCGCGTCACGCCGCCGAGCGCCAGCGCCTCGACGTTAGCGCGCAGAAGCGCCCGCGCCTCGGCCCCGTTGTCGACAAAAAGTGCGAAGCGCGCGCCGCGCGAAAGAGCCTCGATCGCGAGCGCGCCTGTGCCC
>DATDHT010000317.1:0-28280 GCA_036521435.1 Roseiarcus sp. | reverse complement strand
GGATCTGAAGCGCGCCATGTCGACCGCCAGCCGCACGATTTGCATGCTCGAGGGCGCAGTCGCTATCGAAGGACCGACGCGAACGCTAACCCGAGAGCAAGTCACCGAAGCCTATTTCGGCCTTCGGAAACCATCGCGCGTCGAGGCGCCGCAGCCTTGATTTTCGTCAATCAGATCATTCAGGGCGTTCTGCTCGGCGGCTATTACGCGCTCATCGCGTGCGGCCTGTCGTTCATGTTCGGCGTGATGGGCGTCATCAACCTTGCGCACGGCAGCCTTGCGGTGCTCTCGGCTTACGCGCTCTATGTTCTGGCTGATCGCTTCGGGGTTCGGCCGTTTCTCGGCCTTGGCCTCGTTATCCCGCTGATGGCCGTGATCGGCTGGGCGCTGCAGCGTCTGGTGCTCGAACGCAGCGCGCGCGGCGGCCTGCTGGTTCCGGTGCTCTCGACTTTTGGGCTGTCGATCATCATCGACAATCTTTTGTTCCAGGGTTTCGGCGCCGACACGCGCTCGCTCGCGCCCTACATCGGCGACCTCTCCTACGACAGCTGGACGCTCACCGACGACATTGCCATCGGCAAGCTCGCGGCGCTCACCATGGCGGTTGCGATCGTGCTGCTCGGTGGAATCGAGACCTTTCTCAACCGAACGCTGACGGGGCGCGCGATTCGCGCCACCGCCGAGGATCCCGACACAGCCGGGCTCGTCGGCGTCAACGCGCGCCGTGTCAACGCGATCGCCGCCGCGATTGCATTGGCGACGGTCGCGGTCGCTGGCGCTTTTCTGGGCATGCGCGCGACCTTCGAGCCTTACGCCGGAGCGGCCCAACTCATCTTCGCTTTCGAGGCGTCGGTGATCGGCGGGGCGGGATCGCTCTGGGGCACGCTCATCGGCGGCATTGTGCTGGGCGTCGCGCAAAGTCTCGGCGCGCTCGTCAATCCGCAAGGTTTCTTCATCGCCGGCCATCTCGCCTTTCTTGCCGTTCTCTTCGCGCGCCTGTTCTTCGGCGATCTCGGCCAGCGCGTCCGGACCGCGCTGACAGGGGGAGCGCGAGCATGAACGCGAGCAAGGCTGTCGTCGAACGTTGGACGCCCGAGTCGCGCATCGCGGTCGCCGCCGCCGCCGTTATCGTCGCCGTGCTTGCGATCGGACCGGCTATCTTCAGCGCCAACGCCGTCGACAAGCTGACGACCCTATTCATCTATGTCATCCTGGCGCTGATGTGGAACGCGCTGGTCGGATTTTGCGGGCTGGTGTCGATCGGCCAACAGGCGTTCTTTGGACTCGGCGCCTACGCTGCGATCCGTCTCGCCGACTTGGGCGTGAGCGTCTATCCGTCGCTATTCTTGGGCGCGCTCATTGTCGGCGCGCTGTCCTGGCCCCTGTCGCTCCTCATGCTCAGGCTCAAGGGCGGCGAGTTCGCGATCGGCATGTGGGTGGTCTCCGAACTGGCTCATCTCCTGGTCAACCTCGACACGCTGGTACGGGGCGAAACCGGCACCTCGCTGATCGAGCTCAATGCCTATGCAAACGACAGCCGTCGGGCGCTCACCTATTGGTGCGCGCTTGGCGCGATGGCCGGCCTGCTCATGATCGTCTTCGGCCTGCTGCGCAGCCCGCTCGGCGCGGCGATCCAGGCGATCCGCGACAATGAGGAGGCGGCGGAATCGATAGGCGTCAGGGTCACGAGCGCCAAGCGGCTTGTGTTCACGCTCGCCGCCTTCGGCGCGGCTTTGGCGGGGGCTCTGTGGGTGGCGACGGCGCTCACCTTCCAGCCGAAGGCTTATTTCAGTCCGCTGTGGACAGCGTACATGATCTTCATGGCGCTGGTTGGGGGATTGGGGACCTTCGAGGGCGCGATTCTCGGCGCTGTCATCTTCTTCGCCATCGAAACCTGGTTCGGCGACATGGGCGTCTGGTATCTCGTCGGCCTCGGCGCGACCGCGCTTATTTTTGCGCTGCTTTTCCCGCGCGGTATCTGGGGCTGGATCGAGGATCGCACGTCGCTGAGGCTGCTGCCGGTCGGCTACCGCCTTCGCTTCGGCGCAGAGAGCAAGAACGAGGGTCAGGGAGGGGACTGACATGCTCCTGGGAAAGACGATCGTCATCACCGGAATTTCGTCCGGCATCGGCGCCCGCGTCGGCGAACTCGCAATCGCACTCGGCGCCGACATCATCGGCGTCGACATCAATGAGCCTGCGCGGCCGCTCGACGCCTTCATCAAAGCGGATATCGGCTCACCTCAAGGCGTCGCCGAGATTGTGCAGACGCTGCCGCAGCGCTTTGACGCGCTGTGCAATGTCGCGGGCGTCTCCGGCATGATCGGCGCAGCGAAGACGCTGGCGATCAATTTCTACGGGCTTCGTGAATTGACCGAAGCGGTGGCGTCGCGTCTGCGCGAGGGCGGCGCCGTGGTCAACGTCGCTTCGATCGCCGGCTATGGCTGGCGCGCCAGTCTCGAGCGCGCGAAAGCGTTCGTAGATGCGCCCGGTTTTCCCGATCTCGCCAGGCTTCTCGCCGCCCATCAGGTCCCTGACGAGGAGGCCTATCCGCTGTCGAAGGAGCTCCTGCTCTTATGGACGATGCGGGCGGCGCATCAGCCTCTATTCAAGGATCGCGGGTTGCGAGTGAACGCGGTGAGCCCCGGCCCGGTGACGACGCCGATCCTCAAGGAATTCCGGCAGATTTTTGGGGATCCGCGAGTCGACGACGACATCGCGCGGGTCGGCCGCGCTGGCTCGGCGTCGGATATCGCGCCCGCTGTGCTGTTCCTGTGCTCGGACGCCGCGCGCTGGATTAACGGCGCCAATCTGCCGGTCGATGGCGGCCTCGAAGCCTCGATCAACGCGACAGTGCTCGGGTTCTAAATCTAGCCGAGGGCAAGGCGCAGCATCTGATAGGAATAGGGCGGCAGCCTGGCCGTGAGCTGCCCGTCCTTGAGCTGGGCGCCCGATCCCTTCTTCGGCGCAACCGCGAGTGGCGCGCTCAAGGTGTTGACGGCCTGAAGGTCGGCGTTGGTCATCACCTGATGATCCGCGATCTTGGCGTTGCCGAATCCCTGTAGGTCGAGATCGAGATCGAGCGACTCGCTCGCATGCCGATTGACGGCGAAGAAAGTCAGAGTGCGGCCGGCCTCGTCGTGAACGCCGGCGACGTCGAGATACGGAACATTGTCGGCGACCTCAGAATCATAGCCCGGTGACTTGACGCTAAGCTGAAGCGCTTCTCCGCGGCCGTAAACGGAAGCGAAGAGATAGGGATAGAAGGTCGTCTGCCGCCATGCGGGACCGCCGGGCTCGGTCATGATCGGCGCAATGACATTCACCAGTTGCGCGATGCAGGCGATCTTCACCACGTCGGATCGGCGGATGAAAGTGTTGAGGATGCAGCCGACCTGGAGCGCGTCCTCGAAATTGTAGATGTCCTCGAGCAGCCGCGGCTTATGCGGCCAGCCCTTGGCGCCTTCCCGGATCTCGCGGTCCTGCTCGTTGGAATGATACCAGACGTTCCATTCGTCGAAGGAGATCGTCACCCGCTTGCGGCTGCGCTTATTGGCCCGGACAAATTCGATCGTAGAGGCGACGGCGTTGATATAGGCGTCAAGCTTGGCGTTGAGCGCCAGATATTCGGCGGGGTTCTTGGTTCGATTGCCGAAATACATGTGCAGCGAGATGTGATCGACTGCGTCGTAGGTGTGCTCGAGAACGATCCGCTCCCACTCGGGATAGGTTTTCATATCGGAATGTGACGAGCCGCAGACGATGAGTTCAAGCGAGGGGTCAAAGGCGCGGAGCGTCTTCGCCACCTCATTGGCAAGGCGGCCATATTCGTCGGCAGTCTTGTGGCCGACCTGCCATGGCCCATCCATCTCGTTGCCGAGACACCAGTGCTTGACGCCGAACGGTTCGGCGCGGCCATGCGCCTTGCGCAGATCGCCCCATGCGCTGCCAGTTGGCCCGTTGACGTATTCGACGAAGTTGCGCGCATGATCAAGCCCGCGCGAACCGAGATTAATGGCCAGCATCATCTCGGTATTCGCGGATTGGCACCATTCGGCGAATTCATGCACACCGACCTGGTTGGACTCCGACGTATGCCATGCGAGGTCGAGCCGGGTCGGCCGTTGCTCGCGCGGGCCGACGCCGTCTTCCCAATTGTAAGCCGAGACAAAATTGCCGCCGGGATAGCGCACAATCGGAACCCTGAGTTCGCGGACGAGGTCGATGACGTCCTGGCGCATCCCGTTGGCGTCGGCGGTCTTGTGATCGGGCTCGTAGATCCCGGTGTAGATCGCTCGCCCAAGATGCTCGATGAAGGCGCCGTATAGGCGGTCATCGATTGTCGCGATCTTGTAATTCCGATTGGCGATAACCGAGGCTCGCATTCTCCCTCCCGTAAATATCACGAAGTTGGATATATTGAAGCTTCCCCCGGTTCCGCGTCAAGATGCGCCTCGGTGCGCCCCGGCGGGCAATTTTGCCAGCAAAACGTGGAAGAAAACATCAGCGGAGCTGACATCTTTTAGCGCAACCTCTCAAATTGTTCCAGGCGCTCTATATCAAATTTGCTGATTGAAACTTCTTGGCGCCTCGCGCTTTCCTCGCTACCATTCGCGTAGGGCTTCCCGCAGGCGCAAATTCGGCAACGAGCGCGCCTGCAACGCGGGAAAGTCGCCGGGCCATTTTTGGGAGGAAGTCGAGATGATCCGCAAAGTTCTTTTCGCGACCTTGGCGAGCATGGCGCTGACCGTCAGTGCGGCGCGCGCCGAAGACACCATCGTATGGTGGGATTTTCTGAGCGGCGGCGATGGCGTCCGCATGAAATCGATGCTCGACGAGTTCAACAAGGAGCACGCTGGCAAGGTCAAGATCGACGCCACGACTTCGGAATGGGGCACGCCGTTCTACACCAAGGTGCAGACCGCGGCGGCGACGGGCCAAGGTCCCGACATCATGACCTACCATGAATCGCGCATGCCGCTCGGTGTGTCGGAAGGCGTGCTGAGCCCCTTGACCCCAGAGGAATTGGCCGCCGCGGGCATCAAGGCGAGCGACTTCAGCCCCGCCAACTGGAAGGCGGCGCAAGGGCCCGACGGCAAGCAATACGCCGTGCCGCTCGATATCCACTCGATCATTCTCTATTACAACAAGGATCTCCTGAAGAAGGCGGGCCTGCTCGGCGACGACGGGAAGCCGAAAGGCCTCGACGGCGTTGCGAATTTCGACGCCGCCCTCGCCAAGCTGACGGCCAACGGCGTCTACGGGCTTTCGGTGCCGAATGACGGCGGCTCCGGCTGGCGCATCTTCTACACGCTCTTGAACCAAGAGGGCGGCCAGTTCCTCAAGGACGGCAAGTTCCTCGATGGGGACAATCTCGACAAGGCGACGACTGCGCTGGCCGAGATGCAGAAGTGGACCAAGAACAAATGGGCGCCGACGAACACCGAATATCCGGCCTCGATCGCCCTTTTCACCTCGGGCAAGGCCGCGATGCATATCAACGGCGTCTGGGAAGTCCCGACCATGGTTGACCTCGCCAAGAAGGGGCAGCTGTTCGACTGGGGCGCGATCCAGATTCCGGTGCTCTATTCCCAGCCGGCGACCTGGGCGGATTCGCATTCTTTCGCCATCCCCGATCGCAAGGGCAACCCGGTGAGCCCCGAAAAGCGCAAGCTCGTGCTCGACATCATCCACTGGTTCAACCAGCACTCGCTCGAATGGGCTGGCGGCGGCCATATCCCCGCCTATCTGCCGGTGCAGGAAAGCGCGGAGTTCAAGGCGCTCAAGCCGAACTCCGATTACGTCTCCCTCGCCAAGACTGCGGTCTTCGACCCGGTTTCGATTTATGCGGGCGTCGCCTCGCCCGTCTACGACGCCTCCGGCAACTACATGATTCCCGCCCTGAACGGTGAGATCGCCCCTGCCGACGCGGCCAAAAAGATTCGCGATGATTTGCAGGCCCTGACGAAATGATCGCATGATCCGATCCGCGCCTCGCTCCGGCCGGCTTTTGCCGCCAGCCGGAGCGGATCGTGGGATGCGAGGCTTCCCGCCGCGATGATCAGAAGCTCGCGCAGCGAATATCTGACGGCTGCCGTTTTGATGGCGCCGTTCGTCGTCATCTACGGCTTATTTTTCGTCTACCCCACACTCAGGATGGTGGAGCTCAGCTTCACCAATGCGCCGTTGATCGGGCCTGGCAAATGGGTGGGACTCGACAACTACTTCAGGCTCGCCTCGGACCATCTGTTTTCGACGGCGATCTGGAACACGATCTACTTCGTCATCCTGTCGGTCGTGCCCGGCACAATTCTGGCGCTCGTCATCGCGCTCGGGGTGTACCGGCTCAAGGGCTGGCTGCAGAGCATCGTCCTCGCGGCTTTTTTTCTGCCCTATATTCTGCCGGTGTCGGTCGTCTACCGGATCTGGGGCTGGATGTTCGACAAGGACTTTGGAGTGGCGCAATACCTCATTGCCCCCTTGAACGACGGCCAGCGTCTCTCGGTGTTCCGGACGGTTCCGCTGTTCATGCCGGCGGTCGCCTTCATCACGGTCTGGTGGTGCCTCGGCTTCAGCCTGCTCCTGTTTATCGCGGGCCTCAGAAACATTTCGAGAGAAATCTATGAAGCCGCGGAACTCGACGGGGCGGGCCGCTGGATCCAGTTCCGGCGCATCACATGGCCTTTGATCTGGCCAGTGACGGTGCTGGTCTTCACTATCCAGCTCATCCTGCAGCTCAAGATCTTCGACCAAGTCTATCTGTTCACCCAGGGCGGTCGCATCGACGCCAATATGGTCATGGTCTTCTACATTCTCAGGGAAGCCTTCCAGCTCAATAAGGGCGGCCTTGGCGCCGCTTCCGCAGTCGTTCTGTTCGTGGTGATCGCGGTCCTATCCGTGCTGCAGTTTCAGCTCTTGCGCGCGCGAGAGGGACGATGAGCGCTTCCGTTCAGAGCGCCGATCTCGTCGCGGCCCCGGCGACGCGGCGGCTCACGAGGCTGAACCAGATCGACATTGTCGGTCTCCTCATCACGCTCGGCACTTTGATTGGCGCGATCGTCTGGGCGTTTCCGCTCTACTGGGGCCTGATCACGACCTTCAAACACGAGTACGAGATCGTGCGGCCCGGCGTGCAGCTCTGGCCCGAGCACTTCACGTTCGAGAACTACGTCCATGTGCTGCTCCAGACGAAGATCGGCTACTGGTACATCAATTCGCTTATCACCTCCGGGGCCGTGACGCTCATCGTCGTGATGATGGCGGCGGGGGCCGGCTACGCGATCTCGCAGCTGAACTTCCCCGGCCGGCGTTTCTTCTGGTGGATGATTCTCGCAAGTTTCATGGTTCCGATCCCGGCGCTGATCGTCACCCACTTCATCGTCATCAGCCAGCTTGGCCTCATCAATACGTTGGCCGGGGTGGTCGGGCCGCAGCTCATCGCGCCGGTGACGGTCATCATCTACAAACAGTTTTTCGACTCTGTGCCGAAGGATTTTCGCGAGGCGGCGGTTATCGACGGCGCCAACGATTTCCAGCTCCTGTTCCGCATCTACCTGCCGATGAACTGGGGCGTCACCACCGCGCTCGCCATCATCACCTTCATTGGGGCCTGGAACCTCTTCCTGTGGCCGTTCCTGGCGGTGAGTTCGGAAGACAAGATGAACATCACCGTCGGCATCACCCAGGTCCACGACAACTTCGGCGTTTCTTATGGACGCGACCTCGCCGTCGCCATGCTGGCCGCTCTGCCGGTCGCGCTGATCTATCTCATCTTCCAGCGCCGGGTGACCCAGGCCATCATGCTCTCGGCTGGAATCAAGGGATGAGCGCCTCCGGCGCAACGAGCGGGAGCGAGTCCGCCGCCGCGCCCCATGTCGAACTCAGGCGGGTGACAAAACGTTATGGCGCGGTCACCGCCATCTCCGATCTCAGCCTCACGGTCGATAAGGGTTCGTTCACAGCGCTACTCGGCCCGTCCGGCTGCGGCAAATCGACGCTGCTCAGGATGATCGCCGGCCTCGAGGCGATCACAGCCGGCCAGTGCTTCATCGACAATATCGACGTGACCGACACACCACCGGCGAAGCGGCGCATCGCCATGGTGTTCCAGTCCTATGCCCTCTACCCGCACATGACGGTGAGGCAGAACATCGCCTTCTCGCTCTCGGTCGCCGGACAATCGAGAAAGGCGCAGGACGAGCGGGCGCTCGAGGTCGCGCGCATCCTGCAGCTCGAGCCTTATCTCGATCGCCGTCCAGCCGAGCTGTCGGGCGGCCAGCGCCAGAGGGTGGCGATCGGCCGGGCGCTGGTGCGCAAGCCGGAGGTCTTCCTCTTCGACGAGCCCCTGTCCAACCTCGACGCCAAGCTGCGCGTGCAGATGCGCCTTGAGCTGGCAAAGCTTCACGCCGATCTCGGCACGACGATGATCTATGTGACGCATGACCAGACGGAGGCGATGACACTCGCCGACAAGATCGTCGTGCTCGACAAGGGTGTCGTCTCTCAGGTCGGCTCGCCGCTCGAACTCTACAATACGCCGGCGAACAAGTTTGTCGCCGCCTTCATCGGTTCGCCGGGTATGAATTTCTTCGGCGTCGACATCGCAGCGGCGAACGGCCGAACGGCGAGCGTCGTTCTGCCGGGCGGGCGGACCGCCGAGGTCGGCATAACGGCGACCGCCGGCGCAGGGCCGGCCGAGCTCGGCGTGCGGCCAGAGCATCTTGCCATCGTCGATCCGAACGATCCTCACGCCGCTTTCGCTGGGGCGATTTCGATCATCGAACATCTCGGGAATTCGACGATCCTTTATGTCGATACGCCGGCCGGTCAGCTGATCGTCGAGGGCGAGGGCAATCTCGACGCAAAATCAGGGCAGGCAGTCGGGCTCAGACTCAACGAGAGCCACGCGCGCCTGTTCGGCGAAACGGGAGCGGCGCTCTGACCGCGCGTGGCGGCGCCTTTCCGGCGCTCACGACTCGGTCGTGAGCCTCAGCACGATGTCCTGATCGTAATTGCCGAAGCCGCGGCCGAAGATGTTGACGCCACCCGGATGGCGCGCGTCCGGCTTGACCTCGATCCTCGCCCGAATCGAATGGTGGGCGGAGAAGTCAAGATCCTTCGAAGTCAGCGGCGAGATTCTCACGCCGTCGACAAACGCGCCGTCAGGCGTCACCCTCCAGCTCTTCAGCATGCCGTACTGGCTACCCTTCAGCTTCCACCAGTCGGGCGTATAGAGGCCGCGCTGATCGCCGAAATCGCCGGGGCTGGTCCAGACCCCAAGCTCCCGGCCGTTGACCGCGACGGTGATGTCGGATGGCCAGTCGGAAGCTGTTCCGGGCACCTCGGAGGAAAGTTCGAATGACAACTCGAGCGCCGTGATGGCCTTGCCGACGTGCCGGGCGTTATTCGGAAATTGGTATTCGACGAAGCCGCGCGTGAACCACATCAGCCCCGCATTCATTCTATCGGGATCGAGAAAAGTTCCGGGCACGTCGAGAAGACCAATGACCCCCCTTGGCGAACAAAGACCGCAAGGCGCGCTGACTTCGCAACTGGTGTACAGCCCGATTGGCATCGCCACTTCGATGGCGTTGGCGTTGACGCGGCTGACATCGTCACGCAGCATCACCAACACCTCGTCGAAGGCGGAGAAGCAGAGCTTCTGGTTGCCCTTCCGACCCTTTTGCGTTTCCGTCCGAATAAGACCTGCGCTCTCAAGAATCTGCAGATTGGACGAGACGGTCGATTGAGGAAGATTGAGCGCCTCAGCGATGTCGTTGACGTTAAGGCCGGGACGACGGTGCAAGAGGCGCAAAATTCGCGCCCGCGCCGGCGAGGCCAACCCTCGCAGCACGTCCGGCCGCTCTGCGGGATCGATCACCAGGAAATTGCGCGACATTCTCCGGCCTGCTCGTACTCCTGGTTTTTGTATCAGCTTTTCGGATAGTTTGATAATTCCGGCCCACGTCAGGTTCGCCCATCAACAACACCGCGGAGCCTCAAATGGATGTGGACGTCGCGGGCTGTCGCCCAACGCTGGCGCTCGACGGCCTGTGGGACTTCGAATTCGAAGGGCCCACGGCGTGGCTTGACGGCGAACGCCATACGATCCGCACGCCCGGGATCTGGCAGACGCAATTTCCGTCGTTGCGCAACGCGCAAGGGACCGGACGCTATCGGCGGCGCGTCCAAGTCCCGGCGGACTGGGCGGACAAGAGCATCCATCTCATCCTGGAAGGAGTCTTCCACGAGTCGGTGATCCTGGTCGATGACGCAGCGGTCGCTGTTCACGGCGACGGCTGGACCCCGATCGAAATTGATCTGACCCAAACGCTTGCCGGCAGGACCTCGTTCGTGCTCGGCGTCGATGCGCGAGTCCCCGACGATCGCAATGCCGGACGCTTCAGCCAATCGCTCGCCGGCAAGCAGGACTGGTACGGAGTGCAGGGCGGAATCTGGAAGTCCGCGCGTATGGAGGCGCGTGACCCGGTCCATATCGCTCAAGCCCAGGTGCGAACCTCGTTCGATCTCACGACCGGCGTCGTGTCGGTGAGCGGCGAGTTATCGCACGCCGCCCCCGCGACGACTCTACAGCTCACGCTCGCGCGCGGCGGCGAATTCGTCGCGCGCGCGGCCTACCACTTTCGATTGGGCCGCTTTGACGCGGTGCTGGCCCTTCCCGGAGCTGAGCCCTGGTCGCCCGAAGCGCCGAACCTTTACGATCTCATCATCGAACTTGTCGTGGACGACGCGACCGTCGATGCAATCGAGAGAGTCGTCGGATTTCGGCGATTCGAAGCGCGAGACGGACGGCTCTTCCTGAATGGCCAGCCTTTTTACATGTTCGGCGCCCTCGATCAGGACTGGTATCCCGAAGAAGAATGTCGTCCTCCGAACCCAGACTTTCTCGAGCGGCGTTTCGCTAACGCCAAGGCGATGGGTCTCAACACGCTGCGCTGCCACGTCAAGATTCCCGATCCGCTCTATTTCGACCTCGCCAACCGGCTCGGTCTCATTGTCTGGCTCGATATGCCGTACATGGAATTCCTAGCGCCGGAGACGCGCGAGGACTTGCGCCGCGTGTTCCAGACGTCGGCCGCGACGCACGGGCATCATCCCTCGATCGCAATCTGGACGCTGTTCAACGAGGGCTGGGGTATCGATCTCGACGACAATCCGGACGACCGGCGCTGGCTGATCGAGACCTTCGACTGGGCGAAGACGCTGGTCCCCGAGAGCCTGCTTGTCGACAATTCCCCTTGCTTTCCACGCAACTATCACCTCAAGACCGACATCGAGGACTTCCATTGGTACAACGGTTTCCCTCATCAGAACGAGGCTTTCGCAGCGACGACGCGCGCTTTCGCCGCCCGCGCGAGCTGGACCTTTTCGCCGCATAGCGACGCGGCGCGGCGCGGCGACGAGCCGCTGATCTGTTCGGAATTCGGCGTATGGGGACTGCCTCATCCGCGCGAGATCCTGGAGGCGGATGGAAGCGAGCCGTGGTGGTTCGAAAGCGGGCACGACTGGAACCTCGGCGCCGCCTATCCGCATGGGCTCGAAACGCGCTTTCGCGACGCCCGGCTAGCGCCCATTTTTGGCGACCTCGATGGCTTCGTAAGCGCGGCGCAGGAGCTTCAATATCGCGGGCTTAAGCGCCAGATCGAGACGCTGCGCCGGGAGCGCGCGATATCCGGCTATGTCATCACCGAACTCAACGACGTGCAGTGGGAATCGAACGGCCTCATGGACGTTCGGAACCATCCGCGCGCGTTCGCCGAGCGACTGGCCAACCTTCAACAGCCGTGGCTCATCATCGCGCAGACGGCGCGCACGGCCGTTCGCGCAGGCGAGCGCCTCGAAGTTTCCGTGCGGCTCGCCGGCGCCGCGGAGCTACCGGACGGCGCCCAACTCAATTGGCGCTTCGCCGATCAAAGCGGCGAGGCTGCGCTTGGACCTGATCCGACGACCCTCGCGCTCTCTGCCGGCGCCGCTCACGCGATCGTTCCGCTCGAACTTGAGGCGCGCGACGGCAAGGGGCGAGTCCTGTCGCGCAACGCAATGGAGTTGTGCGTCGTCCCGCTGCTCGGCGACGGGGCGCCGTCGCTGTTCCCCATCGATGGCGCGGCGTCGGGCGCGCTCACCGCGATCGGCTGGCCGAACCGCGCCGCGACCCCCGAGGATGCCAAAGTCCTCATCGCGACCCGGCTCACGACCGCGATCCGCGAACCGCTCCTCGCCGGCCGCAAAGTTCTGCTCATCGCCAATTCTTCGGACGCGCTGATCGACCCGGAACGGAAGCTGCCGCTCAATGACCGGCACAATTTCCCCTCGATGCTGCTCCGGGAACGCGCCGGCACGCCCTGGGACGGACAATGGATGGGCGCCTTCACCTGGCGGCGCATGGAGGGCCCATGGTCGGGCCTGCCCGGCGGCCCGATGCTCGACGAACATTGGAGCGGCCTATTGCCCAATCATGTGCTGACCGGCTTTCCCTCCACTGCCTTCGGCGGATTGGTTGACGCTGGCGTCGCGGTCGGGTGGCTGCATCACGCGGCCGCGTTTGTGAAGCGCAGCTTCCTCGGCAAGGGCTGGCTCACCGTGTCGACATTCGACCTCACCTCGCCTCAAGCCCAGGAAAATCCGCTGGCGCCTCATCTCATCAAAGCCCTGGCGGAGAGCTGAGCCGCGCCGAGACGCTTCGGAGTGCGCGATACCCCGCGGACATCGATCCGCGCCGCGCCTGGCCGCCTTGCCGCCGCTGGAGGGGCGCGCTAGAAAGAATGGGAAAAGCTTTTCTCACTTCAGCTGAGCGCGAGCTTTTTCAACCAGACAAAGCAGTCTCCACGACTGCAGGGAGGAACGTCATGACCATGCGCAGGACATGCGGCGGGCTCGTCGCCATGCTGGTCGCCTCGTCGGCTCTCGCCGACTCGGCGCTCGCCGATACGATGACGATGTGGGTGCGCGTCAGCGGCGCCAACGCGGCTGCGCATCTCGTCGATCTTTGGAACACAACCCACAGCGACAAGATCGAGCTCACCACCATCCCGGACAACCAGATGGTCACCAAGCTCGCCACCGGCGTTCAGGCCGGAGAGGTCCCTGACCTCGTTTCCTTCGACCTCATCTACATGCCCGATTTCATGAAGGCCGGATTCCTGACCGACCTCACCGCCGACTTGAAGGCCAACCCGAATTTCGTTTCCGTCGCCCAAGCGTACAAGGACATCGCCACCTACGATGGCAAGATCTACGGCGCAGGATTCACGCCCGACGTTTCGATCCTGATCTGGAACAAGGATCTGTTCAAGAAGGCGGGCCTCGATCCGGACAAGCCGCCGCGCACGATCGGCGAGATCCAGGAGGACGCGAAGAAGATCCACGCGCTTGGGCCCGACACCTATGGCTTCTATTTCTCGGGCTCTTGCCCCGGCTGCAACATCTTCACCACTTCGCCGATGATGGTGGCGGCGGGCTCCAAAATCTTGCCCGCCAAGGGTGACGATCCGACACTGACCGGAGAGGGCGTCAAGGAGGTGCTCGAGACCTTCAAGGCGATGTGGGACGAGGGCCTCGTGCCGAAAAGCGCTCAAACCGACAATGGCGCGAATTTCACCGCCATGTTCAAGTCCGGCAAGATCGGCATCCAGGGTTGCGGCGGTTTTCTGATCTCCGACCTCAAGCATGACGTGCCGGACATGAACTTCGGCGTCACATTCCTGCCGGGCGTGAAGGAAGGCCAGGTGTCCGCCTTTGTCGGCGGCGATGTGGTCGCCATCCCGACCGGCTCGAAGCACGTGCCGCTAGCCAAGGCCTTCGTCGCCTGGGAGCTCACCGACGAAGCCCAGCTTGAGGGCCTTGCCAGGAACAACATCCTGCCTTCGCGGCCGGCGCTCGCCGACAACAAATATTTCGCCGCCGACCCACGCATCGTCACCACGGCGAAGGCGCTCGGAATCGGCTACGTGCCGTGGGTCTACCATTTCGCCGACATGGTCAATTCGGACTCGAGCCCATGGATCAACATGCTGCAGCGCGCCATCTTCGACGGCGATGTCGACGGGGCGATCAAAGAGGCGCGCGAGAAGATGAAGGCGATCGCGGCCGAGTGACGGGATTTCTCGCGCCACGGCTCGCGTTCGCATGAGCACAACACGATCATCCGACCAAATGCGGGGCTGGCTCTATGTTGCGCCGGCCCTGTTGTTCGTCGGCGTGTTCGTGGTCATCCCCTTCGGTCAATTGATCGCGATGTCGATGACCGACCGCTCGCTGCTCGGGGGAGGCAAGTTCATCGGTCTTGGCAACTACGTCAGGATCTGGAACGATTCCGGATTCTGGCGCGCGCTCTTGTTCACGGTCGAATACACGATCGTTCTGACCCCGATCTTGATGATCCTCGGCTTCGCGCTGGCCCTGTTGACCGCGGACAACACGCCGCTCAAGCGGCTCACCCGCACCATTGTGTTCTTGCCCGTGGTGATCGGGCTCTCGAGTTCGAGCCTGCTCTGGTTCTGGCTGTTCGACGAGCAGGTCGGGCTGCTCAACAAGCTCCTGGTCGACTTGCGCGTCATCGCCCAACCGATCGTCTGGTTCGCCAGCGCCGATCTCGCCTTTTGGGCGGTCGTGATCTCCATCACCTGGAAAGTGGTCGGCTTCGGCATGGTGCTGTTCATCGCCGCAATCCAGTCGATCGATCGAGAGATCCTGGAGGCGGCTGTGATCGACGGCGCCGGCTACTGGAGACGCGCCTTTCTCATTATCGTTCCCTTGAGCCGCCGCATCATTCTTCTGGCGACGCTGGTCAGCGCGATCGGCTCGATGCTGGCCTTCGATCAATTCTACATCATGACGTCCGGCGGGCCGCGCGGACAGACGTTCACCGCCGTCTATTGGATCTACCAAAGCTCCTTTGTTTCGTTCAGGCTCGGCTACGGCGCGGCTCTGTCGATCGTGCTGACCCTGATCATTTTCGTCTTCTCGACGCTGCAAATCGGACTCACCGCAGGGAGCGAGGCGAGATGACCCGCGCGGCGCTTGCGCCCGAGGCCAGCACATTGGCGGCGCGCCGGCGCGCGGTCACGCCCACGACCTATGGGATCGTCGCGATCTCGATTGCGGTGATCGCAATCATGGCCGCCCCGATCGTTTTATCGGCGCTTGCCTCGATCAAGACTGCGGCCGACGCCTCAGCGATCCCGCCACGCTATCTGCCGCGCGCATTGAGCTTCGAGAACTACGCCAAAGTCTTCCAGTTTCAGGCCGGCCTTGCGACCTACGTCGCCAACTCGGCGCTGGTGGCGGCGATGACGATTGCGGCCTGTCTCGCGCTCGCGGCGCCGGCAGGTTACGGGCTCGCCCGCTTCGCTATGCGGGGCAAAGAGATCGCCTTCCTCGTCCTTCTCGCGCCGATCATGATCCCCTACCAGGCGATTCTGACCCCGCTCTATCTGGACTTCGCCAAGGTCGGCCTGGTCAACACCCACCTCGGCCTCGCAATCGTGCATACGATCCTGCAACTGCCATTCTCGATCTTCCTGATGCGCGCCAGTTTTGAAGCCATCCCGCGCGAAATCGAGGAGGCCGCGGTGGTTGACGGATGCTCGACCTGGCAGCGCCTCACCCGAATCTTCCTGCCCCTCACGGCGCCCGGCCTGGTGACGGTTGCGCTATTCGCGTTCATCAATTCGTGGAACGAGTTTCTCGCCGCGCTCATTTTCATGAATCGGAACACCTCTTTCACTGTGCCCATTCTGCTGGTGAGCGTGAGGGCGGGAAAATTCGGCGCCGTCGACTGGGGGGCGCTGCAGGCGAGCGTCATCGTCTCGATCATTCCCTGTCTCGCCGTCTACCTCGCCTTGCAGCGCTACTATATTTCCGGCCTGCTCTCGGGCGCCGTCAAATGAACGACCGCCCGTCCAATGGCGCGCCATCCGGCGATGGCGATCTCGCGTCAGGAACTCGGACCATCCGCGACGTCGCGCGGCTCGCCGGCGTCTCGATCGGAACCGTCTCGAAGGCGCTCAACGCCAATGGGCGGCTCAGCGCCGAAACGCGCGCCAAGGTTATCGAGATCGCCAAGGCGATCGACTATCGGCCGAACGATCTGGCGCAGAGCCTGCATCGGGCGCGCTCAATGACGGTTGGCATTCTCTCCAACGACAGCTTTGGCCGCTTCGCGTTTCCGATTGTCGAGGCGCTCGAGCGGCGCCTGTCCGATCACGGCATCGCCGTCTTCATGTGCAACGCCACCGACGATCCCATGCGAGAGCAGCGCCACATTGCTCAGCTCCTGGGCAAGCGCGTTGACGGTCTCGTGGTCACCGCGCGGCGGGCCGACCAGCGCGCTCCGATCGAACCGGCAGCGCGTGGCTTGCCCGTGGTCTATGTGTTCTCACAGGTCGAGAACCGCGACGCTCTGTGTCTCTTGCCGGACGACGAGGGTGGCGCGAGGCTCGCGGTCAGCCATCTTGCTGCTCTCGGCCGCAGGAAGATCGCGCATATCACCGGACCGGAACGGTTCGAGGCGGTTCGCTTACGCGAAATAGGCTGGCGCAAGGCGCTGGCCGAGGCGGGCCTGAAGGCGGGCGCCAGCGATTTTCACCCCGGTCAATGGTCCGAGGCCTGGGGACGCGAGGCGGCGCAGCATCTCTTCTCGCGCCGCCCGGCCATGCCCGACGCGCTCTTTTGCGGCAACGACCAGATCGCGCGCGGCGCCGTTGATGCGCTGCGCGAGATGGGGCTTAGCGCGCCCGATGATGTCGCGGTGGTCGGTTTCGACAATTGGAACGTGATGGCGGAGGCGGCGCGGCCGGCGCTCACCAGCGTCGACATGAACCTTGAGGCTTTGGGGCGCGAAGCCGGCGCGTCGCTCATGGAGATGATGGGGGGCCGCGCGCTCAAGGGCGTGCGCCGATTGCCGTGCTCTCTCGTCATTCGCGATTCATGCGGGGCGCGTCGGTGGAGCGCCGACAGGGGAAGAGAATCATGAGCGCGCGCGCCTATTCCGCTGTCCCGTTTGCGGACGTCCGCATCACCGGCCCGTTCTGGCGCGAGCGGCTCGAGACCGTGCTCAAGCACACGATCCCGAGCCAGCACGCCAAGCTCAAAGAGGTCGGCATTCTCGATTCGCTCAAGCTGCCGAAGCCGGTTCCCCCGCTCGCAATCCCGAGAAACAGCCATGGCTTCACCGTGCAGGTGTTCTGGGACTCCGATGTCGGCAAGTGGATCGAGGCGGCAGCTTACGCGCTTGCTCATCGGCGAGATGCCGACATCGAAGCGAAGATCGACGCCATCGTTGACGATCTCGCGCGCGCCCAGTCGCCCGACGGCTATCTCAACTGCTGGTACAACGGGCGCGAGCCTGAGAAACGCTGGACGAACCTGCGCGACAACCACGAGCTCTACAACGCCGGGCATCTGCTCGAAGGCGCCATCGCCTACTTTCGCGCCACCGGACGACGCAAGATGCTCGACATCATGGAGCGTTATGTCGATCACATCGCCGCAACGTTTGGCCGCGGCCCGGGACAGAAGCGGGGGTATCCAGGGCATCAGGAGATCGAGCTCGCTTTGGTCACGCTTTACCGGTTGACCGGCGATCGGCGCCGCCTGGATCTCGCCTCCTATTTCATCGACGAGCGGGGCAGCCACCCGCACTATTTCACTCAAGAAGCGCTCGCGCGCGGCGACGATCCGGCGAGCTATTGGGCTGGAACCTATGAGTATAACCAGTCACACATCCCCGTCCGCGAGCAGACGCGGGTCGTGGGGCATGCGGTGCGCGCGATGTATACGGCCTCCGCAATGGCCGACCTGGCGTCGGAGCTCGGCGATGAGGGGCTCAAGCGCGCCTGCGAAGCGCTGTGGCGTGATGTCACCACGGCGCAGATGTATGTGACGGCGGGTCTCGGACCGAAAGAAACCAACGAAGGGTTCACCGAGCCTTATGACCTCCCCAACGAGACAGCCTACGCCGAGACCTGCGCCTCGGTCGCGCTCATCTTCTGGGCTCACCGCATGCTCCATCTCGATCTCGATGGACGCTATGCCGACGTGATGGAGCTTGCGCTCTTCAACGGCGCTCTGACCGGTCTCGCGCGGGACGGGACGCATTACTTCTATTCCAATCCGCTCGAGAGCCGCGGCCAGCACAAAAGGTGGGCATGGCACCTCTGTCCCTGCTGCACGATGAACGTATCGCGGCTCGTTGCGTCGGTGGCCGGCTACGCGATCTCCGCGCGCGAGGACGGTGTCGCCCTTCACCTCTACGGCGGCTTCGAAACCACAGCGACGCTCGGCGGGGTGCAGGTCGCCTTGCGGGAGACGAGCGACTATCCATGGGGAGGCGAGGTCCGCATCGAAATCGATCCCGAAACGCCGGCGGCTTTCGATCTCAAGCTGCGCATTCCCGGCTGGGCGAAAGATGCAAGCGCAGCGGTTAACGGCGAGCCGATCGCGCTCGCGGCGACGAACGGCTACGCGACCATCCACCGCGTCTGGCGCAACGGCGACGCGGTGACGCTCGATCTCAAGATGCCGGCGGAGCGGCTTTACGCCCATCCGAACGTGCGCATGGATGTCGGGCGGGCGGCGCTCAGGCGCGGCCCGTTGATTTATTGCGTCGAGGAGGCCGACAATCCCGGCGGACCGGTGCAAACTCTGTCGCTGCCGCGCTTGAGCCCACTCGAAGCCGCATGGAGGACGGACCTGTTCGGCGGCGCCGTGATTCTGAAAGCGAGCGCGAAACGGCTCGTTCCAGGCAAGGAGGCCGGCGCGCTCTACTCGACTGAGCCGCCCGCGGCCCGCGACGCCTCCCTCGTCGCCCTGCCCTATCATCTGTGGGCTAACCGAACACCCGGCTCAATGCAGGTGTGGGTCGCCGAGCTTGAGGGTTAGTGCGTCGGGCCCGACGACGAGCATATAAGGGTGATCGGACGGCCTGGCGCCATCGTCGCCGTCGGACAAAGTGGGGGAAATGACAATGCGCAGAACAATCTTCGCCTCGATCGGCGTCGCCCTCGTTCTCGCGCTCACGCCTCCGCCAGCCTCAGCGCAGAGCAATCCGCCGCCGGGAGCTGCGGCTGCCGCACCCATCCCGAGGACCGGAGCGGGCGCCGGGTCGCGTGCGGCCCGGACGCGCCACAGAAACACCTTGAATCGGCAAAGAGCGCGGGCGACCTCTGAACACGCGCGCCACGTCCGCACGAGCGCTCGCCATTAATCTGGTCGCCTTGGCGTCGAACCTAGCTTTGCGCCGGGGCCGGAGCGGCGGCGCCATGGCGTTTGGCCGGCCAGGAGATGATGTGTCCTTGAGCAACCATAGTCTCAAGCAAATGGATCGCCGCCTCCGCGACCGTCGGCTCATCGAAGAATTCGATCACCAACGGCAGGTCGACAGCGAGCCGGAGCATATCGTCCGCGTGCACCTCGCCATCGGCGCCAAAGCCGGCGACGCCTCGGAAGACAGTGACTCCCTTCACGGCGTGCTTGTCATGCAATGCCGAAAGGATCTCCTGCATCAAATTTGTGCGCCGCCCGTGATCCGCTTCGCTCAGATAGACCCGAACCATCAGGACGTCAGTCGACATCACTTGCTCCGACTCACAAATTTCGCGCGAGGTAGGCGCCGCCGAACGCCGCCCCGAATCCGATGACAACGGACAGAACCACGTAGAGCGCCGCCTTAACAAACTCTCCGTTTTCGGCCAACAGGAGAGTCTCCATCTCGAAAGTTGAAAAGGTTGTGTATCCGCCGAGGACTCCCGTCAAAACGCCGACACGAACGCTTGGCGGAATCATCAGCCGCTCCAGGGTCAGGATGAACAAGAAGCCCATCAGGAAGCTTCCGATCACGTTGATGCTCATGGTCGCGACCGGGAAGTCCCGGCCGAAGACCGCCTGCACAAAGCCGGTTTGAGCGTATCTCGCCCAGCACCCGAGGGTGCCGCCAATCGCAATCGCGACGTAAGTCCACATGGTGCGTCTCTGTTAATTCGCGAGGGTCGGGCGGGAGGGGCGCGGCAAGCGAGCCGGTCCCTCGAGCCCAATCATGAAGGCGCGGAGCCACAGCAGGAGCGGGGTGAAGACCTCGGCTCGTGGAAGGGTGATGTTGCGCGCGATCAAAGCATGACTCCCCGTCTGCCAAAATGGCCGGACAGGAGTCATCAGCCCTGAGGGCGGTTAAAGGCGAACCCCATCGCCTGATCGCGAGCGTGGTCTTGCGCTTGCGCCTTGTCAAGCCGCGACGCGCTTTCCGCCGAGGTTCATGCTAATGGGCGCCTAGCAACAGGGAGCCATCATGATTTGGGGAACGCTTGCACTGGCTTTTGCGGCCGCCTTCACCGGCGCCTCGTTCTATGTCAACTGGGTTGAGCAGCCGGCTCGCCTCAAGCTCGACGATCAGGCGTTGCTCAGCGAATGGGGTCCGAGCGACAGCCGCGGCGTCTCGCTTCTCATCACGCTTGCGCTCGTGGCGGCGATCGCCGGCTTCATCGCCTATTTCGAATCGCAGGACGTGCGGTGGGCGTTTGGCGCGCTCGTCATCATCGCGAGCTGGCTCTATGCCTTCTTCGTCATGTCGCCGCTCGACAACCAGATCCGCTCGCTGCGCGGCGGCGACGTGGCGGCGGCGCGCGCCCTCGTTCGCCAGTGGGGCATTGTCGAGTCGGGCTTGACGGCGATCGGGGCGGTGGCGGTCCTCGTGTTTCTGTGGGCCCACGACTGAGCCGGCGCGCTCATGGGCTTTGGCCCGCCCGGCCACTTTGATTCCGCCGCGCGCGACGTCGCCGGCGCCCTGCGCTTTTTCACCCGATTGCGCGTGGGCGACCCGGCGGCGGCCGCTCCGCTCGACATTGATCGCATCGCCTGGGCGGCGCCCGTCGCCGGCGCCGCGGTCGGCCTCATCGGCGCGCTCGCCCTTGCGCTCACCGCGCTGCTCGGCCTGCCCCTCCTCCTCCGCGCGGCCTTCGCGACAGCCGCGCTCGTCGTCGCGACCGGCGCGCTGCATGAGGACGGGCTCGCCGACGTCGCCGATGGTTTCGGCGGCGGCGCGACGCGCGCGAGGAAGCTCGAGATCATGCGCGACAGCCGCATCGGCGCCTATGGCGCAATCGCGCTCGTCCTTGCGCTCATTCTGCGCGTCGGCGCGCTCACCGCGGCGCTCGACGGCGGGTTCTGGCGCGCGGCGCTTAGCCTGATACTGGTCGCTGCGCTCTCCCGCGCGGCGGCGTTGACGCCGCTCGCGCTTCTGCCCCCTGCGCGCGCCGACGGCGCGGGGGCCGCGGCCGGCCGGCTCGACTCGAACGCGCTCGCCGCCGCCTGGGGCTCGGCCCTCGTCATTGCGCTCGCGCTCGGCCTCGTTGCGCTCGGCATGGCTCATGCGCTCCTCGCGGCGCTCATGAGCGCCGCGAGCGCTTTGACGATGGCGGCGATGGCGCGCCGCGCGATCGGGGGACAGACCGGCGATGTCGCCGGGGCTGCCCAGCAAGGCGGCGAAATCGCCGCCTGGTGCGGACTTCTCATCGGGCACACGTCCGCTTAAGTAAGGCCCGTGCCCACCGTCTCCACGCCCTGCATCAACGTCTGTGTCCTCGATCCGCTGTCGGCTTTGTGCATCGGCTGCGGCCGCACAGGCGAGGAAATCACCGCATGGGCGACGATGAGCGAAACCGAGCGGCTCGCCATCATGGCTGGGCTCGAGCAGCGCCTAGCTGAGGCGCGATCCCGCGCCGCGCGCAGCGGGCGGGTCAGAGCCGGCGGCGGGCGGCGGAGCTGATGCGCCTCATCCTTCCCGTTGCCGTTCTCGCGGTCGCGTGGGCCGCGCTGTTGCTTAGGCCGCATGAATCGGTGCTGTTTGGGCTGAACCACCAGCAGTTCGCGAGCGCCGCGATCGGGGTTTCGCTTCTGCTGTGGCTTATCCTCAGCGGCTTGCGTTCGGCGCGCCCGAGCGACATGGCGCGCCTCGCCACTGCTGCCATGACCTGGGCGCTTCTCTTGATCGCGGTGACCGGCGTCTATGCCTATCGCTTCGAGGCCTCCGCCATTTTCGAGCGCGTCACGGGCGAACTCTTGCCCTCGGAACCGCAGGTGGAGCAAGGCGGGAAAGTCGTCATCAACCGGCGCCTCAGCGGCGAGTTCGCGATTGCCGGGCGGGTCAATGCCGCGCGCGTGACCTTCCTGTTCGACACCGGCGCGTCCGCAATTGTTCTGACCGCCGAAGACGCGAAGCGGGCTGGCGTCGAGACAAGCCGCCTCGTCTTCGATGTTCCCGTCGCCACCGCCAATGGCGGGGCGATGGCGGCGGAGGTTCGGCTCGATCAGGTCGCGGTCGGGCCGATCGTCATGCGCAACGTGCCGGCGATGGTCGCGCGCCGCGGCGCATTGGACGAGAGCCTGCTCGGCATGAGTTTTCTCGAGCGGCTCAAGAGCTACACGGTCGAACGCGATCGGCTCGTCATGGTTGCGAAGTAGGCGCGCGCCTACTCGGCGGCCCATAGCCCCTCGAGAGACGGGCGTCCTTCCGGACGCCCTGTGACATATTCTCGCCTTCGCTCCACGCGGGAAACGGCCTCGCGCAACACTTCGAGCCCGGCGCCGGCGCGGATCGCCTCGGTCGCGAGAACCTGACGGAAAGCGCGCGCGCCGGGCCGGCCGGAAAACATCCCATGCAAGTGGCGGGTGTAATCGTGCAGACGCTCGCCGCGCTGAAGTCCGCGCGCAATAACGGCCATGAAGGCTTCGATCGCCTCGAACCCGTCGGCGACCGGCGCCGGCTCGCCGAACAGGTCCGGATCGACGCCGATCAGGAGCTCCGGATTCTGATAGGCCGCGCGCCCGAGCATGATTCCATCGACATGGCTCAATTGCGCGCGCCCCGCGTCGAGGTCGGCGAGGCCGCCGTTGAGGATGATCGGCCAATCCGGATACGCGCGCTTGAGCGCATGAACGAGGCCGTAGTCGAGCGGCGGGATTGACCTGTTGTCCTTGGGACTCAGGCCCTCGAGCCAAGCTTTTCGCGCGTGGACGATCAGCGCCGCGGCGCCCGCCGCCTTCACCGCTTCCGCGAAGGCGAATAAGGCCTCGCTCGGCTCCTGTTCGTCGACGCCGATGCGGCACTTGACCGTCACCGGAATGTCGACGGCCGCGACCATCGCCGTCACGCATTCGGCGACGAGGCTCGGCTCGCGCATGAGGCAGGCGCCGAAGCGGCCACTCTGCACCCGGTCGGACGGACAGCCGCAATTGAGATTGATCTCGTCATAGCCGAACTCGGCGCCGATGCGCGCCGCTTCCGCAAGCCTGCTCGGCGCCGCGCCGCCGAGCTGAAGCGCCACGGCATGCTCGCCCGGGTCGAAGCCGATCAACCGTTCGCGCGGGCCGAATACGACCGCATCGGCCGTCACCATCTCGGTATAGAGCCGGGCGCGGCGCGTGAGGACGCGATGGAACGCCCGGCAACGCCGGTCGGTCCAGTCCATCATCGGCGCCACGGAAAAGCGCGCTTTATAGGGTCGAGACATTGGGTTCATATGGGCAAGACATCGCGCTCATATAGGGAAGACAGCTTCGATTGTCGCTGTCTCCCCGGAGCTGGCGCAGGTTCCCGCCTCTCTCCATCGATTGAATTGGGCCAAAATCCGGAATGACGAGAGGCCCTACCGGGCGGCGCCGCCCCAGCGATTCAGGCCGCTTTTCGCCGAAACAGCCATGCGCCGGCATGCCCGTCATCGGCCGATCCGGTTCGACGCAAAGGCCTAGGACAAATGATTGCATCTGGCGGAAACTTTGCTCGAGCATTCCAATTTGCTGGAACACCGGACCGCCGCATAGGTTAAGCTCGATCGATTGGCACAGGACAAAAGGCCTTTGAATGGTGCCGGCGTCGAAGCATCAGAAATCACCGGCGTGCGTGTTGGTCGTGGAAGACGAGGTTTTGGTTCGCGTCGTAATCGCGGACGAATTGCGCGCCGAGGGCTTCTTGGTCATCGAGGCTGCGACCGCAGACCAGGCCCTGTCGTATTTTCAAGCGGGAGTTCAAGTGGATCTGGTGCTTACGGACATCGAGATGCCCGGCTCGATAAATGGGATCGGCCTCGTGCAGCGTCTCCGAGTTGTGGCTCCGAATCTGCCGACCGTGTTGACCTCGGGTAACTCTCCAGCCGCTCACGAAGCTGATGCGTTTGTTTCGAAACCTTATGACATGAGACAAGTGGTCGCTCTGATCGCCACACTTCTGCATAAGGAGACGAGATGAACGAGCCTTGTATTCTTCTTGTGGACGCCGAGGAACTGGTCCGGGCGCCGCTTGCCCAGTATCTTCGGGAGTGTGGATATCGTGTATTGGAGGCGATTAACGCAGAGGAGGCGCAGAGACTTCTTTCTAAGGGTCCACAAATTGTGGACATCGTACTCGCCGATGTCCAGACGCTCGGCGAAGGGGGATTCGCTTTCGCGGCTTGGGTGCGACACAATAAACCCGGGATAAGGGTTGTTTCGGCTGGGACGATCGCAGCCACGGCGCGCAAGGCTGGTGATCTATGTGAGGAAGACCCGCCGATACGAAAGCCATACGACCACCAACTCGTGCTGGATCGGATTCGCCGCCTTCTTGCCGAGCGTGACCGAAACCCAGATTGAAGATGGGGAGCCGTCGTAAGCTTGCGCGTTGCGCCTCCGCGGCTTCTCTAATCTCAGCGCCATAGCCTAGAAGACTTTAGAGAGGCCTTCCAAGCCGTGCCGCGCTCTCGGCGAGCCAAGAAGCGGCGTTGCTGGCGCGGGAGCGCCGCCGAAGGTCCCTGGAGGCGGCAGGACGTTCGGATCTCGCGCGGCCGGGCCGCCTGGATGACGCCGTTCGACGTGTCAGTTCTTCCCACGGGGCCGAAGCCGCCACACGTTGCCTAGCGTCAAGATCGGTTTAGCCTCCCGACGGGCAACTTCGGTTTCGAGATTCGATGCATGGGCGAGCCAATGAACATGCCATGGTTGGCGCGGGCGGCGTGTCTCCTGCTGCTGCCGTTCCTCATTCTCAACTTCGCGCCGGTCGCGTATTCCCAAGAACGCCCCTCGTCCCAAGAACGCCCCTCAATTGTCCTCGAGGATCTCACCTGGACCGAGTTGCGGGACGACATCGGCGCGGGCAAGACCACCATCATCGTGCCGATCGGGGGAACCGAGCAGAACGGCCCGGCCATGGCGCTCGGCAAGCACAATCGGCGCGTCAAGCTGCTTTCCGAGCGGATTGCGGTCGCGCTGGGCAACGCGCTTGTCGCTCCCGTGATCGCCTACGTCCCTGAAGGCAGTTTGAATCCGCCGTCGGGCCACATGCGTTTCCCTGGAACGATCAGCGTGCCGGAAGCCGCGTTCGAAACCATTCTCGAATATGCGGCCCGGAGTTTTAAGCTGCACGGCTTCAAGGACATCGTCTTCTTAGGGGACCACGGCGGTTATCAGGCTGACGAAAAGACCGTGGCGAACAAACTCAACAATGAATGGGCCTCGTCGAACGTGCGCGCGCACGCGGTCACGCAATATTACGACGCGGCGCAAATCGACTTCGGCCGGATTCTAAAGGATCAGGGGTTCACGCCCTCGGAGATTGGAACCCATGCGGGTCTGAACGACATTTCGCTGACGCTCGCGCTCGACCCGAGCCTCGTCCGCGAAGATCGGCTTTCAAACGGCACCAAATTCGGCAACGCCGACGGCGTTTATGGCGATCCGACCAAGGCAAGCGCTAAACTCGGACAATTGGGCGTCGACGCCATCGTCTCTCAAACGGTCGCCGCGATAAACTCCGCTGTCTCACGACGTTGACGAGGGGACGCCGCTCAGACCCGCAACGCAACGCTCATTTTGGCTGAGGCACGGGAGCGCCGGGCGAAACCCGTGGCGGCGCCACGACGTTCGAATCATGCGTCTTGGGCGCCGGCTGTTGGATGCCGGGGTCCACCTCTTTCGGATGGATGACGCCATTCGAATCGCTCAGCTTTTTGCTTAAGCTCTTGGCCGGCGTAGTCGAGCCGGCCCCAGTCGTGGTTCTTGGCGCTGGGCTGGTCGCCTGGGCGAATGCCGCGCTGGCGATCAGGGTTACGCCGGCGACAATCATGCAAAGTCGTGAGTTGATGATCCACATGCTGTCTTAACGCGTCGACGTGCAGACCGTTCCCTGCGGCGGGGGCGCTTGCGTGTGGTGCGTTCGGACCGAATCGTCATCGCGAGGAGCGAAGCGGCGATCCAGGAGCCGCAAGGCAACCGACCTTCCCCTGGATTGCGCCTGATTCGATCCGCGTCGAGTGCGCCCTTGTGGGGCTCTTTGCCTACGACGATCCGCGCCCCTTCGCGGCCCGCAGAAAGGCGATCAACAGCAGCACCGCGACGGGCCATTGAAACCAGATTTTATGAAGGCCGCTGAACACGTTGATCGCAAACAAGAAGACACTGACGGCGATCAGCACGGCGCTGGCGCGAGGCAGGCCGGTGTACCAGTCCCAGGCGCGAGAAACGCCGGTCTCCGCACGATCCGGCGGCTCTGGGGGCTTCATTCTCAGCTCAGGCGGCGCCTGCCGCGACGGCGCGCCGCCTTGAAGGACGCGGTAGCCGGTCACCGGATGGGCGACGTTCTTCAGGCTTTGTTCGCCGAGGCAGTCGAAGCCGATGGACAGCTTGTTGTGCACCTGGTCGTAGACCGGGCCGGATATGAGAATTCCCCCGGGTTCGGCCAGCTCCTGCAGGCGCGCCGCGATATTGACGCCGTCGCCATAGACGTCGTCGCCCTCCAGCATCACGTCGCCCAGATTGATGCCGATGCGAAAATTCATTCGCTGCTCTTCGGGCAGCTCGTCGTTGTGGCTGGAAAGTTCCTGCTGCGTCTCGACCGCGCATTGCACGGCCTCGACGACGCTGGAAAACTCGGCGATGATGGCGTCGCCCCAGGTGTTGACGATGCGCCCCTCGTGGCGCTCGATCAGCAGCGCCATCGCGGCGCGGCGCCGGCGCAGCGTCGCCAGCGTGCCCGCTTCGTCCGCCCCCATGAGGCGGGTGTATCCTGCAGCATCGGCGCAAAGAAGCGTCGTCAGCCGCCGCCTGACCTTTTCCGTCATGGGCGCCACTTTAGCGCAAAAGCGCGGGGATGGCGCGCCATCGCGGTTCCGGCCGGGGCGAGGCCTCGGATCAAATGGTCTTTTATGGCGCTACCTGTTGTCGGCCGTGTTCGGCTGCGCCTCTGGACCCCTTCGTCATGGCCGGGCTCGACCCGGCCATCCACGCGGAGCCACGCCAAAGACGCTGCAGGCATCGGCGTGGCCGACTGCAATGGCCTATAAACACAGAGCTTTCCATCCGTTCTACTCGCCCGCAGGGGCTCGATGCGCCGAACCACGTGGATGGCCGGGACAAGCCCGGCCATGACGCCTTCAGGACCGCCTGCTGGTCCGCCATAGCCCCATTCCCCGGTTGCCAATATTTAACGAGAGATTTCTCGACAAATCCTTTCTGATTTTCATGATCCACGCTATACTGCCGGTTTCGCCGAAGGAAACCGCCATGCCCGCTCGCGCCAACCCCGACCCCTTCCTGTCCGAAGAGCATCAGCGCGCGCAAAGAATCTTCGCCCGCCTCATGGCCGGGGAGTCGATCCGCGCCATCGCCGCCTCGGAAAGCTTGAGCGTCCGCCGGGTGCAGCAGATCGTCCGCGAGCAGCTCGATCGGCGCGACGCCGATCCCGCCGACGACTTCGCGCTGCTCCAGATCGCGCGGCTCGAGCGGGCGCTCGATCTCGTCGGCGCCCAGATCGACGCCGGCAAGGCTTCGGCGGCGCATGCCTATGTTCGCATCCTCGACCATCTGAACCGCCTCGCACCCGAGCGGCTGCGCCTCAGGGCGACATTCCAGAAGGCCGGCGGCGAGGTCGACAAGATGGCCGAGCGGCTCGGCCGCCTCGACGCGGCGCGCGAGGCGCTGGCGGCGAGGCAGGCCTCGCCAGCCTTTCGCGCGAACGCGGCGAAACCAAACTCGGCGCAAGTCGTTGATAACGCAGAAAACGGCGAAACGGCTGATTCGCCGCCCCCAATCTTTTCAGAGGCTTAAGGGTCCTCAAGCGAAACGTTTCGTTTCGCATGGCGAAACGAGGCTCATCCAACGACCTCGTGCCTCAAGGAGCCTGCGAAGCGGGCGTCTCGAAGGATGGTCCAGCGGGCGGCGCCGGTCGTGCCCCTCTGGATCGCCCTTCGAGACGCGCCTTCGGCGCTCCTCAGGACGAGGGCCGGGGGGACTTGGGAGTT
>DATDHT010000316.1:0-3104 GCA_036521435.1 Roseiarcus sp. | reverse complement strand
AAATCCGTGGTGGCCACGCCAAGCGCCCTCTCCTAAGCCGAGCCGAACTGTGGTCCGTTAGACCGCGAACAGCAACAGGAACGAGATCAGAAGCGCGAAAATGCCGAGCGCCTCGGTCACCGCAAAGCCGAAAATCAGGCGACCGAACTGGCCTTCGACCGCTGACGGATTGCGCAGGGCGCCATTCAGGAACTGGCCGAACAGCGTTCCGACGCCGATGCCGGCCGCTCCCGTCCCGATCGCTGCAAGGCCGGCGCCAATATATTTGGCGGCGATGGCAAGCTCATGCGGTTCCATACGGTGCTCCTATTTCGCTCAGCGAAGATTCGCGTTTTTGAGTTGATGAGGTCAGTGACCGGGGTGAAGCGCGTCGTTGAGATACATGCAGGTTAACATTGCGAACACATAGGCCTGCAGGAACGCGACCAGAAGTTCGAGGGCGTCGAGGCCGATCGTCATGACGAACGGCAACACTGCGAGCGCCTTGACCGCCGCGCTGGCGCCCAGCAGCATGACGACGAAGCCGCCGAACACGTTGATCGTGATGTGGCCGGCAAGCATGTTGGCGAACAAACGCACCGAATGACTGACAGGGCGCGCCAGGAAGGAGACGATCTCAATCGCTACGACCAGCGGCAGTATGTAGATCGGCACGCCGGGAGGGACGAATAATTTGAAGAAGTGCAGCCCGTGCTCTTTGATGCCGATCACGATAACCGTCAAAAACACCATGAGCGCCAAGGCGGCGGTGATGACGATCTGGCTCGTCACACTGAATGTGTAGGGTATAAAGCCGATCAGGTTTGCCAGGAGGACAAAGAAGAAGATCGCAAACACGAACGGGAAAAACCGCATGCCGGTCTCGCCGGCGGCGGAGCGCACCATGCCGGCGATGAACTCGTAAGACATTTCCGCCATGGCCTGCAGGCGCCCGGGCACCCCCGAGCCGCCCCGCGCGCCGATCGCGACCAAAAGACAGGTCAGCGCGACCGCCAACAACATGTACAGACCAGAATTGGTCAGGGAAACATCATGGCCCCCGACAAGAATCGAAACGACGGGATGCAGGGCAAATTGGTGGATCGGATCGATCGCCGGTCCCGACTCTGTCGCCACGTCCGCTTGTCCTCGTCGTCGTCCGCCTCGTTGCGAGGCCTCCAGCGCCCCGCCAGCGGCTCCGCGCCCCGCCGAGGCGTCCCCGCTCAGCTCGCGAAGCCGAGCGCCGCACGTCTTTATCCGGCGAGTTTGCGCGAGACAAGGGCGAATTGCGCTTCAAGAAGACCGTTTTGGCGAAGTCAGCCGGATGACGTTCCAGATCCCGGCCGCCACGCCGATCAGGAAGAAGACAATCAGAAACGCAGGATTGGTGTGAAGCGCGCGGTCGAGAACCCAGCCGATCCCCAAGCCGATAATCACCGCCGAGACAAACTCGCTGCCCGCCCGCAAGCCAAGCGACATCGCCGACCCGACGGCGTCCGATTTGGGCTCAGGTTTTTGCGCGGATGCGGGCGGCGGCGTGGCCCGTCCTTTGAGCTCGCCCGACAGCCGATTGAGGCGGGCGCGCAGCGCGGCGGACTCGTCGTCGGGATCTCCGGGGTCCGAACTCATGGGGCCAAGCCTCCGTGAACGAAACACTTTAGCGCGCCCTCTTGTTTCAACGCGGCGCCGTTCGCATGCTGCTGTCTAGCATCAAGAGAGACGGGCCGTTAGCGAGGCTTGACCCCCGTCGCCGCCTCGGGCAAGGCAGGCCTCCTCTGGACCCGAATGGCCTCGCATGCCCAAGTCGCCTTCCCCGCCAAGAGCCGGCAAGGCAGCCGGAACGCCCAAGGCGCCGCCTCCGCCAAAAGCCGATAAGGCGGCAGTGAAAGCCCCGGTCGGGTTTTGGGCGACCTTCGCGCATCGCCCGCGTCTCCTGGCCGGGGCGATCCTGATGGTCGCGGCGTATATCCCCCTGCAGCTCGGGGTGGAGATCCGCGAGGCGACGCGCCTTTTGATCGCGTGGAACGTCGGCGCCTGGGGGTTCCTCTTCATGATTTTGCACATGGTCATGGACCGGCGGCGCGACGCCCGCGTTCAGGCGATGCCTGAGGACGAAAACCAGTCGATGCTGGTCGCCCTCGGCATTGTCGCGTCTCTCGCGGCCATGGCTGCGATCGTGTGGGAGCTTGGTCCGGTCAAGAACCTGAGCGGCTGGGCGAAAGCCGGCCATCTGGCGCTGGTCGGCGCGACGGTGCTCAGCGCCTGGGCATTTCTGCAGACGATGTTCGCGCTGCATTACGCGGGCGTCTATTTCCAGCCCCACAAGGGCGGGATCCAAGGCGGCCTCGATTTTCCCAGCTGCCCCCAGCCGGACTGGATGGAATTTTTCTATCAGGCCTTCGTCATCGGCTGCACCTTCGCCTCGTCCGACGTCAACGTGACTTCGAAGCGGATGCGGCGGATCGTGGTCATCCAGGGCGTCGCCTGCTTCTTCTTCAACGCGATCATCCTTGCGTTGACGATCAATGTCGCCGCGAACCTCTTCTAGCCGGCGCTTTTGCCGGATATAGAGCGGCGATGAACGACAATCCCGACGTCTCTCCCCGCGCCCGCGCCGCGCTGCCGCGCGGATTTGCAGACCGCGACGCCAGCGATCTCGCTGCAGCCGAAGCGATGATCGCCAGGATCGGAGAGGTTTACGCGCTCTACGGGTTCGAGGCGGTCGAGACGCCGTTCGTCGAATATACCGACGCGCTCGGCAAGTTCCTGCCCGACCAGGATCGGCCGAACGAGGGCGTCTTCTCGTTCAAGGACGACGACGAGCAATGGCTGTCGCTGCGTTATGACTTGACGGCGCCGCTCGCGCGCCATGTCGCCGAGAACTACGACCGGCTGCCGAAGCCGTATCGCTCCTATCGCGCGGGCTGGGTGTTCCGCAACGAGAAGCCGGGCCCCGGGCGCTTTCGCCAGTTCATGCAGTTCGATGCCGACACGGTCGGCTCGGCGTCGCCGGCGGCGGATGCGGAAATCTGCATGATGGCCGCCGATTGCCTGGAGGCGCTGGGGATCGCGCGCGGCGACTACGTCATCAAGGTCAACAACCGCAAGGTGCTCGATGGCGTCAT
>DATDHT010000315.1:0-3161 GCA_036521435.1 Roseiarcus sp. | reverse complement strand
CGAAAGCGTCGGTCTGGGGCGCGTCGGTCGGGGGGCGCGAATAGCAGACCCGCGGCGTGATCTGCAGCGCGCCGAACTGCACCGTCTCGTTGATCGCGACTTCGAACGAAATGATGCGGCCGGTGATCTTGTCGAGGCCGTCGAAAACGGCGATCGGATTGCTGATCTTGTCGGCGAGCGCCGGGTGGGACGTGGTCAGCGCCGAAACCGCGGCCAGCGCCGCGCCGGCAAGCGCCAGCCTCCTCCTCGCGATCGCGTAGCAAGAACGACGACCCCGCGTGCCGGCCGAGCGGAACAGGTTCATACAGGCGACTTGCTGCTGAACGTCGGCGAAATGAAGGCGCTCAGGGGCCTGGGCTCCAGGCTTCGTAGTCGCCTCCGGTTGGCTGGCGCGGGCCGGGCCTGAGGGTCGAGCCGTCAGGCCGGATCGCGGCCGGCGTGCCGGTCGGGTTTCCCATATGCGGCTTTTGCCACGGGTGAGGTTTGTAGTCTTCCTCGGTCGGCGGCACGTCGACGGTGTGGTGAAGCCAGCCGTTCCAGCCCGGCGGGGTCATCGAGGCTTCGGACACGCCATTATAGATCACCCACCGGCGCTCGAAGCCGAGCGCCGGGTCGATGCCGGGTCGCCGATAATAGGCGTTGCCGAACTCGTCGTGACCCACCAGCACGCCAAAGCGGCGGGTGTAGAAGCGCGTGTTGAAGTTCGCGCCATTCCACCAGGTAAAATAGTGCAGCAAAAATTGTTGGATCTGTTCCAGCATCCGTGGAGCGCCGTTTTCGCCGGGAAATGAGCGCAAGCTTGCGCGCGCGGACTATGGCGACGCGGGCTTTGCGAGGCAAGCTGACTTTTTCGTCGATTGTGGCCGAAAACGGGCTTGCGGGCTCGCCCCGACTCGTCGGATGCTGCGCGCCCGCGTCGGCGTTAAGCCCTTGTTATCCACGTTATCCACAATATGTTGTGTCGATGATATGGTGTGGATACAAGGTGTTGACGCGACCGTCATAGAGTTGTAATGTCCTGATCGTTGCTGAATGGCGTGGGGATCAAGCGTCGGGGACAGCGGTTTTAGAGCTGGGCAGGGCGCAAACCGAGCTTAGGCGTGGGCTGAAAAGCTTGAGGCGAGTGGGGGCGGGCGGCGTCCGGGCCAGCCGATGTCGGCTTGCGCGTTGAGCGGTTCAGGGGCGCGCCGCCGAGGTTCGGTCATGCAGGATCAATGCGGCCGACGAGGCCGCAAGAATGGGGTCGACAAGCGATGCGCATCGAACGGCACTACACGCAAGCGGGCGTCAGCCCTTATGACCTCATCCCTTTCGCGACCACCAAGAGCGAGATCCGCAACCCCGACGGCTCTGTCGTCTTTTCGCTTGAGGGCGTCGAAGTCCCGTCTGCCTGGAGCCAGGTCGCGGCCGATGTGCTGGCGCAGAAATATTTCCGCAAAGCGGGCATCCCCGCGCGGGTGAAGCGCGTCGAGGAGGAGAGCGTTCCCTCGTTCCTGTGGCGCTCGGTTCCCGACGACACGGCTCTGAGTTCGCTGCCCAAGGAAGAGCGCGTGGGCTCCGAGACCTCGGCGAAGCAGGTGTTCGACCGCCTCGCCGGCGCCTGGGCCTATTGGGGCTGGAAGGCCGGCGCTTTCGACGGCGAAGAGGATGCGCGCGCCTATTACGACGAGATGCGCTTCATGCTCGCGCGCCAGATGGCGGCGCCCAATTCGCCGCAATGGTTCAACACCGGCCTCCATTGGGCCTATGGCGTCGACGGGCCGAGCCAGGGCCATTATTACGTCGACTTCGAGACCGGCAAACTGGTCAAGTCGAAGTCGGCTTACGAGCATCCGCAGCCGCACGCCTGCTTCATCCAGTCGGTATCCGACGATCTCGTCAACGAGGGCGGCATCATGGACCTCTGGGTGCGCGAGGCGCGCCTGTTCAAATACGGCTCCGGCACCGGCTCGAACTTTTCCTTGCTGCGCGGCGAGAACGAGAAGCTGTCGGGCGGCGGACGCTCGTCCGGCCTCATGTCGTTCCTGAAAATCGGCGACCGCGCCGCGGGCGCGATCAAGTCGGGCGGCACCACGCGCCGCGCCGCGAAGATGGTGGTCGTCGACGCCGATCACCCCGACATCGAGTCGTTCATCGACTGGAAGGTGAGGGAAGAGCGCAAGGTCGCGGCGCTCGCCGCCGGCTCCAAGGTCGTCAAGCGCCATCTGAAGGCGATCCTGAAAGCCTGCCTCAATTGCGAGGGTTCGGGCGACGATTGCTTCACGATCGAGAAGAATCCGGTGCTCAAGCGCGAGGTGAAGGCCGCACGACGCGACGACGTGCCGGACGGCGTGATCAAGCAGGTCATCCAATACGCCCGCCAGGGCTATACGAAGATCGACTTCGAGGAATATGACACCGACTGGGAGTCGGAGGCCTATCTCACCGTCTCCGGCCAGAACTCCAACAATTCCGTGCGGCTGACCGACGCGTTCCTGCAGGCGGTCGAGAACGACGGCGATTGGAATCTGACCCGCCGTCTCGACGGCAAGGTCGCGAAGACCATGAAGGCGCGCGACCTGTGGGAGAAGATCGGCTACGCCGCGTGGGCGTCCGCCGATCCCGGCCTGCAATATCACACCACCATCAACGACTGGCACACGTGCCCTGAATCGGGGCCGATCCGCGCGTCTAATCCGTGCTCCGAATACATGTTCCTCGACGACACGGCTTGCAACCTTGCG
Source organism: Roseiarcus sp. (assembly GCA_036521435.1). Classification (GTDB taxonomy): domain Bacteria; phylum Pseudomonadota; class Alphaproteobacteria; order Rhizobiales; family Beijerinckiaceae; genus Roseiarcus. The sequence continues at coordinate 438 of DATDHT010000315.1, read as the reverse complement.
TCGCTCAACCTGCTGCAGTTCCGCGATAACGTGACCAAGGCGTTCGACGTCAAGGGCTACGAGCACGCGATCCGCCTGTGGACGCTGACGCTCGAAATCTCGGTCGCGATGGCGCAATTTCCCTCGAAGGAGATCGCGCGCCTCTCTTACGATTACCGCACGCTCGGCCTCGGCTACGCCAACATCGGCGGGCTCTTGATGTCGTCGGGCATTCCGTACGATAGCGACCACGGCCGCGCGATCTGCGGCGCGCTTTCTTCGATCCTCACCGGCCGCGCCTATGCGACCTCGGCGGAAATCGCCGCCAAGAGCGGACCCTTCCCTGGCCACAAGGCGAACGCGCAGGCGATGCTGCGCGTGATCCGCAACCACAAGCGCGCCGCCGACGGCGAGGCGGGGGCTTACGAGAAGCTCTCCGTCGCGCCGACTCCGCTCGAC
>DATDHT010000314.1:0-6956 GCA_036521435.1 Roseiarcus sp. | reverse complement strand
GACGACCTTGTAGCGCTGGCCGGGAACGAGAGCGGCGTCGCGCTCGAGGCCATTGAGAATCAAGAACTGGTCGAGCCATTGCGGCAGGAAGCCCATCCGCGCGGCGAGCGTTTCGGCGGTGTCGCCGTTCGCGGCCTCGACGATCTTGATCTTCTCGGGCGTGGCCAATGCCGAATCCTGCGCATTGATAAGACGAAACGAGTCGAGCGAGGCCATGAAGCGCGAATCGACTGCGGGCGAAAGATCGTGGGCGGCGAAAATGAGCCGATAGAGCCGCCCGTTCAGGCGTACCGCCCCGAGGCGGAAGCTCCACTGGTCGCCCTGCGCGACCGCCGTGGCCGCTTCCAGGCCGTCGATCTTCTTGGCTTCGATCGACGTCGTCTTGACCCCATCGATCCAGTCCGAACCGATGGCGCTGGTCACGGGGGTCGATTCCGGAATCGCGATGCTGTCGAGGCGCAGCGCCTCGCCGCCCGTTTCGCCGACGCCAATCAGGGCCGCCGACTGATTGTCGAGCGTGAAGCCGTCCGGGGCCTTAAAGGCGAAACCGAGCTTTGGATGAACGAAGGAATTGTCGCGCACCACGCCCTGGGATGGGTCGTCGCCGAAGGCAAGGCCGTCTATGGCGGCGAGATAGGCGTTGCGTCCGGTTTCACCGGTTCCCGGCGGCCCGAATTGCCGCGCCGCTTCGGTCGCCTGGCCGACGCGCTCTGGCGTCGAGGGATGGGTCGCCATCATGTCCGGGCGATTGGCGGAGCCAGCGCCCGAGACTGAAGCGCGAAGCGCGCTCCACTCGCCAAGCGCGGTGAGGAAACGAGCCGCGCCGTCGGGGTCATATCCCGCCCTGGCGATGGTCTTGATGCCGATCTGGTCGGCCGCGAATTCCTGCTCGCGAGAAAAACGGGCGATCGCAAGCTTCGAGCGCGCCTCAACCTCGTCCTGAGCTTCGCGCTGGGCGAGCAATTGCGAATTGACGTGCGAGAACAGCGCCGTCGTCTTTTCGAACTCGGCTCGCTGGGCGGCGTGGCGTGCGGTGATGTGGCCGATTTCATGCGCCATGACCGCGGCGATTTCGGAAGTGTCCTCGGCGAGCGCCAAAAGGCCACGGGTGACGAAAATATCCCCCGACGGCAAAGAGAAGGCGTTGACGATTGGGGAATTCAGCACGGTCACGTGGTAGGCCGGCCCCGTGGCGGCGGAGGCCGGCGCGATCTTCATGAGAACGCCGTCGAGATAAGTCTGGGTTACTGGCGCCGAGTAGATCCCGCCGAACGCGTCGATCAGGCGCTTGCGCTCAGGATTGGGTTTTTCGGCCAGAACGGGGCGTGGCGCAGGCGTCGGGACGATGTTGGCGGGCGCCGGCGGCGGATCGATCGAGGCGCAAGCCGTTAAGCTCAACGCCAGACCGGCAATAAGCGCGATCAAAACGCGCCGGTCGCGCCGGGACGCAGCCGCGCGTCCCAGATTATCCGGCCGGCCGCTCATGACTACGGTTTCGCCTCTCCTGGCGCGTCGGCCGGTCGCGCGATTTCGATCATCGCCGGGTCGGCGACCTCGATCCTCGGACCGAACCGATCATCGAGGGCGCCGCGCGCCCGGATCATCTTCCCGACCAGCGCGCCGACTGGCCGTCCTTCTCGCGCCAAGGCTGTCTCCAGCTTGCGTGCGACGACGATCGTGGGACCATCGCGGGGGACAAGCTCAAGATAAATGCGCGAGCGCGCGAAGCCAACCCTTCGCACCATGCCTTCAACCACCACAAATTTGCCGTTCCGGCGACGGAGCTCCGCGGAATTCGACGATTGTATCACGGTAAAGGTCGGATCGCGCCATATTCCTGCTTCCCTTTGGCGGGCCTCATCTTCGATTGCAAGTCGCTCGGCGGCGCAGCCGCGGGTCTCGAACTCCGGCCGGACGCGGGCATAGCCAGCTGTCAACAGCGCCGCCGCGGTCGAGCCGGCTGATCCGTCTCGGGGATCGACGACGAGATCGGCGACCGTCCTGCCCCAGCGATCGGTTCCGCCGGCAAACTGGATAAGGTCGGCGCCTCGACCGGCCAGGCGGTCGCTCAGGAACGCACGGGCGTTGTTCGCGGTTTCCGGCGCGCCGTGGTCCGCGTTTGGAGCGTCTAAACCGCCGAGTCTCACGATTCTGCCGTCGCTGAGTTCGATATCGAGGCGCTCATCGACGCTGACCACTTGAACGCGCCCGGCCGGCCGGCCGCAGGCCGCAAGGCAAGGGGAGACAAGAACGATGGCCGAGAGCGCTAGGCCAGCTGAGCGGAGCCACGGCCTGGCGCCGGCGGAGGGCGCGTGGCCGCGGTGCGCAAAGCGAAAATTCATGCTAAGGGGCATGCCGCGCTTGGCCTTGCCCTGTCTATAGACGGTTTTGGCCGTCGCGTGGTCGATCGGGGTCCCGGTAGCTCAGCTGGATAGAGCACAGGTTTCCTAAACCTGGGGTCAGAGGTTCAAGTCCTCTCCGGGACGCCGATGAAACATGCAGTTAAAATCTGAAAATGTTGTTCGACTTGCTTGTGTCCCCTCACCCAGGGAGATCGCATCGATACGAGCAAAGCTCCTGCTTCGTCAGCATAAGCCTAAGTGGGTATTGCGCAGCCGACATGGACTCTGTGTCGCAAGAGGTGGCCGGCTGAAGGTCGAATAGGTGATCTCGGCAACGAACACGCCGGCTCGGCCCGCAATCCGCGCGGGAGGCGGCGAAGGCGAGAGAATGGCCCAAAACCCGCCCTCAAATCCGGCCGACAGAACGGTGCTGTGACGCGCGTCACATCCAACCCTCGCCACACGTGCTTCTCATGTTTCGTTTCAAACAGGACGACGATGGTCTGAGCCGGGCCGAGGGAGAAAATACCGTGCCAGCAAACGATCCTCAGGACGAGCGCTCTGAAACAAACATTTCAAGCGGTTACTCGCGCACAGTCATATTAATATTAATCGGGCTAGTAGTGGCGGCTTGCGTTGGGGCTGTTGCGGCGTACTATGCGGGGGTGAATCCTATTGCTGCCGTGACGTCTGGATCGAGCTCAGCAGAAAGCCCCGAAGTATTAGGGACAGAGCAGGAATTTCTCAAGAGCGTAGCAAGCATTAGCACCGCTGTCCCTGTCTCCAGTGAATGGCGTGAAGCACGTGCTGATCATAAAATCATCGCATACGCGATTGCTAACTGCAAACAAGTTCGAGAGAAATTGAGTCAGTTCGCAGACATGCCCCCCCGCTGGTTCTCTCTACTTCTTTTAGACCTAACTCCTATAGGGGGGCATGAATTTTATGTAAAGAAAGCTTCGGTAGAGCTGGCTAGTAAGTCGACTGCCGATGACAAGAACGCTAAATCAACTGATGCGGATAGCAAAATAAAATTGATTAGCGCCAATAACAGCGCGGAACTTACCCATTACGAGCAATCGATGTTGTTCTTAAGTGACGCCATCGCGCGGGCCCGACTGGAGGCAGCAAATCAAGCCGACAGTACGACGTCAAAAGCAATTGCTTTCGGCTGGATTACGGTGGCGCTGAGCGGCCTAGCCACTCTATTTGTCGCGATAAAGGCATCCATGCGCTCGCCTAAGGAAACCGGAGAGAGTCGAACTTATCTCGGAATGTTTTATGCAGTTGGATTCCTCGCTATGCTCATCTCCGCTACCGTGACTGTATTGTCCAGCGCAAAGCAATTTTACGACCCTCAGAGAACCTACAAGTCCAGCGAAGCAGCTCTATTGGAACTAAGAAAATTGCAAAACCAGGTAAGTTTTGAATTTATTAGAACGTGGGATAATGATAACTGTAGGAGTAAACTTGATGAAACATCATCGGCGACATCGCTTAATAAATGGTCCAATAAATTAGCGAATATTGAGGGAATTATAGTTGAGGCGGCAGCCAATCTTCAAGACACTGATTTGCTCAAGTCAGACGATTTGAGCAAACCTGACGGCGAGAAACCTCCGGCGTTGCCGACCGAGCCGAAGGAAACTCAAGCTCAAACTCCTTGAGATCCCCTGTTGTCTAATAGGAGACGATAATCACCGGGTCCAATGGTGCTCGGCGAAACGGGGTAAGCGCCTCGTCGGCGGCAATTCCTACGGAGAGTGGTTGAGATCTGCGTGCGCAAACGCCCGGCTCGTTCGCTGAAATGTTGCGGTAGGCTTGCGAAGCAGGAGGGTCAGCCTTTTGATGGCCGCTCCGCCGGCGGGACGTCGAGGCGCACCGCCACGCCCTTGAGTTCTGGAGATGGCGGCGGATAGAGCCGCATCACAAGCGGGTCGTGCCCCGGCACGATGTGCTCGGGGCTCGGCGCTATGGCTCTGAGCCGGTCGTACCCTTCGAGCGTGTCGCCGACATGGAAGGTCGTCGTGAACGGCCGTCCGCTTTCCATGTGCTCGTAATAGTGCGTCACGTCCGACGCCAGCACCAGCCAGCCGCGCTGCGTGTGCACGCTGACAAACTGCAAGCCGGCCGAATGCCCGCCTGCCAGATGCAGGCGTAAGCCCGGCGCGAGCTCCGTGTCGCCATTGTGAAAGACGACGCGCCCGCGGTAGTTCAGCCGGACCATGCCGACCACGTCCTCGACCTCGAAGGCGTGCGACAGGAACGGGTGACGCATGTATTTTCCGGTCGCGAAAGCGAGCTCCGCCTCCTGAAGATGAAAGCGGGCCTTGGGAAAGCGATCGAAGTTGCCGACGTGATCGTAGTGGAGGTGGGTGATGATGACGTCCTCGACGTCGGCAGCGCGCACGCCCAGAAGCTCGAGCGCATCGACCGGATTGCGCAGATAGGTGCGCTTGCGCTGAGCCGAGACTTCCTCGGTGAAGCCGCAGTCGATGACGAAGCGGCGCTCGTCGCTGATCGCGAGCCAGCAGAAGTAATCCATTGGCATCGGCCCGTCATGCGGATCGCCGCCAATGAAATTGTCCTGGCGGCGGCCCTCGCGGGTCGCGTAGCGCAGCGCGTAGACCTGGTAGCGCGGAAGGTTGTGATCGCCAGGCATGGCTCCCGCGCCCTTTGTTCGCTCAGGCCGATCCGCCGCGGGCGAGTCCGAAACCTACGCCGCGCCTGCTTTGGCGACCGGCGCGAGAGCGAGTTGCATCAGGGCGCCCACATCCGTGCTCCGGTCGAGGTCGTCGACGGCAGCTTCGAGGGCTTTGGCCGCGTCCGCGCCGATCGCCTTGGCCGCAGCAGCGCGGAACCGACGGCGGATGAGGTCGAGATCCGCCGGGATGACGTCCTGAAGGCGATGCGAGAGGACACGCCCGTCCTTGAGGCGCACCGTCACTTCGGCTCCCTGCTTCGCGGGGAACGCCGCGGTGAAGCCGTCTCCCGCCCTGACTGTCACTTTCGCCGCCAAGGCCAGCAGCGCCGGATCATCGAGCTTGAGATAGCTCGTTTCGTCGACCGATCCACGCAGAAGCGCGCTCGCGACCGCATAGTGGATGCTCATCTTTGCCTGGAGGACGCGCGCGAACGGGCCGGGATAGTCGCAGCCCGGGTAGGCCTTGGCGGCGTGCGACGCGCTGACGTCGACGGAAACCACATCTGAAGGGTCGAACCTATTATCTTTGGCCAGCGCCACCGCTGCAAGGCAGGGCGTCTGCGCGAAATTGCAGACCGGAACGGGCTTGAAGAAAACCGACATGATCTCCGGCTCGCCGTCGAACAGGCGAACCTCGGGCGCCTTATGGTCGGGCCGGTAGGCGGTGAGCAATCCGGCTTCCCCGTCGAGCGCCTTCTCCGAGCCATACGCCCCAAGCGCGGCAAGTTGGGCTGCAGTCAGACCATTGCGCGCCGCCACCCCGGCCTCGAAGAACATTTCATCACCGCCGGTGTGAGGCCACTGGTTCTGCCCCCCGACAAAGTTGGCCGCAAGCGAAAGCGCGCTCGCCGTCGCCGTCTCGTCGAGACCGAGCAGTCTGCTGCAGGCGGCCGCCGCAGCCAAGGGTCCGGTGAAGCCGGTCGGTCGGAACGTTCGGGCGAATTCCGGTGTCACGATCGCGCGGCCCATGCGGCCGCCGACCTCATATCCGACGATCGCCGCGGCGGCGAAGCTGCGCCCATCCACGCGCCGCTGCTGAGCGAGCGCAAGCAGAGGCGGCAGGACGACGATGCCAAGATGGCTGACGCTGCCGGTATGCATGTCCTCGCGCACCAGCCCGTGTCCGGCGACGCAGTTGGCGAAGACGGCGTCTACTGCCGGCGCTTTGACGCTCGTCCCTATGATCGAGCACGGACCCGCTCCGGCTGTGGCCAGCCCCTGCGCCTGCCGGGCCCATGGCAGCCCATGCGCTTCAAAAGCGCAGGCAAGGAAGTCGAGCAGGCAGACCTTAAGCTTTTCACGCGCGGCGGCGGAAATCTCGCCGTCCCCCTTGGCCACAATCGCGGACGCCATGAGGACGGAGAGCGGAGCTGCGCTCCGGGTTGTGGGCGCTTCGGCTAGGGCGACGGAACTCGACATTGAGACCTCCCGGGTCTTGGTTTTGCTCAACTGCTGTCGGTCAGCAGGCCTATATGCGCAAGCTCGGCGCGACCTTCGCCTCGGGGGACTTGCGATCCGCGGGCTGATTGTCGCCGCGAAGGATCGCCTGAACCTCATCACGGATGAGACGGGCGACAAGACGAGTCGCAACGCTCATTGGCCGCTGAGTCGAAGTCGCAAGCAAAAGTTCGCGCATCAAGGTTGGGTTTGTCAGTGACCAACTCCGAATGCGGCCGGCGTTCAGGAGATGCTTCACCGCGCCCTCCGACAATACGGTGTATCCGACGCCCCGCTCCACGAGGCTCAGCGTCGACGGCATGGCGTCGACCTCGAACACGACATTGGCGACGACACCAAGCTTCTCGAGCTCGTTGTCGATGAGAACGCGCAAGCCATGCGGTCGCGCCGGCAAAATGACCGGAATGTCGGCGAGCCGCTTGGTCGGAACGCGGTCGCCCCCGAGGCCGGCC
>DATDHT010000313.1:0-10886 GCA_036521435.1 Roseiarcus sp. | reverse complement strand
ATGCTCGGGCGCCAGGCGATAGGCGGGGGCGAGGGTGCGGAAGCCCCCTGCGCGTCCGGCTTCCGTCACGAGTCGGCGGTGGCTCAAAATCGAGCCGGAGCTATAGCCTCCGCCATGAAAGTAGAGCAGCACGCGCGAAGCGTCGGCGTCAGGCATGATCGACCATTCGCCTTTGATCCCGTCCAGATCGACCGGCTCGAGCTTGACGTCGTCCGCGACCGGCCAGACCGCCCCGACCTCCTCGATCCGGCGTCGCCGCTCTTCCCAGCCGACGGGCCGCGGCTTGGCGCTGAGGAGAACGCGAACGGCGTCGATTTCGGTTTGCGGCACCCGTCAGCCCCCTGCTTGCCCAAACGCATTCTACGTGAGAGGCCTCGGCGATCAACCATCTCGATCCGCGGGCGTCCTCCTCGTGGGCGGTGAGCTTGATCATGCGGTTATATGTGGCGTTGGCGGCGATGATGTCGTTGATCGCCTTGAACACCGAGCCCCGGAAGTCCCTGACCTCGCGCGGCGCCTTCCAGCTTAAACTCCGGGTTCAGCGACGAGCGCCGAACGGTCCTCGCATATTGCTCATTGCGGAGACGGCGGAGAGCTGGCCAGCGGGCTGTACTGGCCGAGCGGCTTGAGGATGAACTTCACGACGTCTCTGACCGGCGCCGAGGGGAAAGTCTGCTTTCCGCGCGCATCGTGCAGCGCCGCGGCCGCTTGCCGATCGCTGTCGCTCGCCGAGTTGAGGTCGCGCTGGTAGAGGTCGCGGATCCATGCATCGCTCGGCGCTGGCGCAGCTTCCTTGGCGAACTCGAGCCACATCAATCCGCGCGCCCGCTGAGGCGGCACCCCGTCGCCCAGGAAAAGCATATGTCCGAGCATTGCCTGAGACGGCGCATGACCCTTCCGGGCAGCCACCGCCAGCCAGCGAACGGCGGCGATGTTGTCTTTGGCGAGGCCCCCTGTGCCGACCGTGTACATGTGGGCGAGATTGTATTGGGCGTTCGGATCGCCGAAGATCGTGGCCGCGTATTGAAACAATTCGTGCGCTCGGCGGGGGTCAGGCCGCACTTCGCTGCTCGGTATGCCATTCAGGCAATAGACGCCGACTGCGACGAACGCGTTCGAGATCGCGCTGAGATTTCGCCGGTCAGGCTGGTCTTCATCGTAGTCTTCGACCAGCTGATTGAAGTAATGGTATGCCTTCACGTCATCCTGCGGAACGCCCTGCCCGTCCGCATACATCTCGCCGAGTTTCCAGCGCGCGAGATCCTGCCCGCTATCAGCCGCGTAGGTCAGCGCGACGGTCGCCGCATCGGCGTCGCCGGCCTTCAAATCGGCAAGGCCCGCGCGCAGCGCCTGACTTGGATCAGTGAAGTTTTTCGGGATCTTCTCTGACGGGTCGGACGTTGACCCGTCCAAGGCGAAGGCGGGCCCCAATCCGAGCGTCATCGATCCGAGGATTACGAAAGCCAACCGCCAGCGCACTGGCGCCCTGTCAACCACTGCCCTCGCACACGCAACCACGCGCATTTCGATCCCGAATTGCCCATCCAACCGTGTCGCCGGCCTTTGACGGCGCTCGTGACACGGACGACCCTCGTCATCTATGATTTAAAGGTGCGGGCGGTTTATGGCGCAATCGCGGCGCCTTCCAGCCGGAATCTCGACTCGCTAAAGTTGCATCAGAGATGTTGCGCAAAAGCAACAATTTGACCGGTCTGGCGCCCTTCAAACACGCTCCAGGCGCTCCCGCGCACCGGTAAGCTTAACGAGCCTCGCCTGAAACGTCTCCAATCTGTCTTGATGCTCCGCGATGATCTCCCCAGGCGCCCGGGCGACAAAGTCGTCGTTGCCCAGTTTGGCCACCACCTTGGCGATCTCGAGCTTCTCCTTTGCGATCTCTCGATCGAGACGCGCCCTCTCCGCCGTGAGGTCGACGACGCCGCTAAGCGGCAGCGCCACCGTCTCGCCACGCACAACCAGGAGCAGAGCGCCTCGAGGGGCAGTCTCGGCGGTCTCTATCGAGCCCACGCGGGCAAGGCGTCCGATGCTATCACTCCAGGCGCGCGCGCTTCTCGCCGCCCGCTCGCTCGGGGCAATGAGGATAAGCGGCGTCTGGGTCGATGGCGGCACACCCATTTCCGACCTCACCGACCGCACCTCTGCGATAAGATCGACCACCCAGCCGATTTCAGCTTCGACCGCCTCGTCGACCTCGAACCCTTGCTTCGGCCATGGTCCCAGCGCCAAAGGACCGACCCGCTTCGGACCGGCTTCTCCCGTGATCGCCCATAGCTCCTCGGTGAGGAACGGCATGAACGGATGGAGGATCGCGTAGATCATGTCGAGCACATGGGCGATCGTCGCCCGGGTCTCAGCCCTGGCGGCCGGGTCGGCGCCAGCCCCCTGCAGCACGGGCTTCGCCAGTTCAAGATGCCAGTCGCAAAACACGCTCCAGACGAAACGATAAGCCGCGTTGGCGGCGTCGTTGAAGCGATAGGCTTCAATCGCCCCCGCGGTTTCCGCCGCCGCCGAGGCAGCCTCACCGAGAATCCAGCGGTTGAGCGGTTCGCGTGGCGTCGATGGATCGAAGCCCTCGACACGAAGGCAGCCGTTGATCTCGGCAAAGCGCGAGGCGTTCCAAAGCTTGGTCGCGAAATTGCGGTAGCCTTCGATCCGGGCTTCGCTGAGCTTGATATCCCTGCCCTGCGCCGCCATCGCCGCGAGCGTGAAGCGCAGCGCATCAGCGCCGAAGCGGTTGATGAGGTCGAGCGGGTCGATGACGTTGCCCTTCGACTTCGACATCTTGGCGCCCTTCTCGTCGCGGACGAGGGCGTGGATGTAGACGTCGTGGAAAGGGACCTCTTCCATGAAGTGGAGGCCCATCATCATCATCCGCGCGACCCAAAAGAAGATGATGTCGAAGCCGGTCACGAGCGCGTCGGTCGGGTAGAAGCGCTTGAGTTCCTGCGTTTCGTCCGGCCAGCCGAGGGTCGAGAAGGGCCACAAAGCCGAGGAGAACCAGGTGTCCAGCACGTCCTCGTCGCGCTTGAAAATTTCGGCCAAGCGAGCGGGATCGCTGGCGAGGGCTTGCGCTTCGGCTTGCGCCAGAGCGCCGCGTTCGACTCCATCGGCGAGCGCCGCGGCATAGGCTGCCTCTTCTGTCTCCTCGACAAAGACCGCGCCCCACGGCGCGTACCACGCCGGAATTTGATGGCCCCACCAGAGCTGGCGCGAAATGCACCACGGCTGGATGTTTTCGAGCCAGTCGAAGTAGGTCTTCTCCCAGGTCTTGGGAACGAACTGGGTCTTGCCTTCGCGCACGGCGGCGATTGCCGGCTCGGCGAGGGTCTTCGCGTCGGCGTACCATTGATCGGTGAGCCAGGGCTCGATGACCACGTTCGAGCGGTCCCCGTGCGGCACCGCATGAGCATGCGGTTCGATCTTGGCCAGAAGACCGGCGAGCGCCATCATATCGACGATCCGGCTCCGCGCGACGAAGCGATCCTGGCCATCGACGGCGGCGATCAGTCGCGCATGATCGTTGTCGCTCTCCAGCCCCTCGAAAAAGTCGACATTGCCCTTGAGCGTCACTTGTCCCTGCGCATCGAGGATATTGATCGCTCGCACGCCGTCGGCCTCGTGCCGCTTGCCGACTTCGAAATCGTTAAAGTCGTGTGCGGGCGTGATTTTGACCGCGCCTGCGCCCTTTTCCGGATCGGAATACTCGTCGGCGACAATCGCGATCAGGCGGCCGACCAGAGGCAGGCGAACATGGGCGCCGATCAGGTGTTGGTAGCGCGGATCGTTTGGATGAACCGCGACCGCGGTGTCGCCCAGCATCGTCTCCGGCCGCGTGGTGGCGACGGTCAGCCGTTCGCCCGTCTCTTCGCCCGCGACGTCCACAACAGGGTACTCAAGGTAGTAGAGGTGCCCGTTGGGGTTTTTGGCCAGAACCTTGGCGAGCGCCGCTACGTCGAGCGGCGTGCCGTCATCACGGGACCACTTGAACGAGCCCTTCGTCTCGACCGGCACGACCTCCAGGTCCGAGATCGCGGTCTGGAACTTGGGATCCCAGTTGACGAGGCGCTTATCCTTATAGACGAGCCCCTCGCGATAGAGCTGAACGAACACCTTGCCGACCGCGCGCGACAGGCCCTCGTCGAGGGTGAACCGCTCGCGGCTCCAGTCGCAGGAGGCGCCGAGGCGTTTGAGCTGGGCGACGATCGCGCCCCCCGATTCGGCCTTCCATGCCCAGACGCGATCGATGAAGGCCTTTCGGCCGAGCGCGCGGCGGTCCGGCTCCTGCCGCTCCATGAGCATGCGTTCGACCACCATTTGCGTGGCGATGCCGGCATGGTCCACGCCCGGCTGCCACAGCACGTCGCGGCCGTTCATACGCCAGTAGCGGCACAGGACATCCTGAAGCGTATTGTTGAGCGCGTGGCCCATATGGAGGTTGCCGGTGACGTTCGGCGGTGGAATGACAACGCAAAACGGTTGCGCTTCCGCCCGGTCGGCGCGACCGGCGCGGAAGGCCCCTGTCTCCTCCCAAAACGCGGAGGCGCGGCCTTCGGCGGCAGCGAAGTCGAACGATTTTTCCATCATGGATTTCTGGTCTGCGATCCCGTCGGGGACGCCCTTGAGATGAGATGGCGGCGTTCCGAGCGGCGCCGGCTACGGACGCCGCGGGCGCAAGCGCCACAAGCGCTATAAAGGCACCGCCGCGATCGAAGTCAACGAGCGATGGGGGCCGGAGCTATTTCCGCCCCCGCGCGATCCTCTGAATTTCATCCCGGACCAGCCGCTCGACCATCTCCGGGAGATTGTCGTCCAGCCATTCTTTGACCATCGGCCGCAGCATGTCGCGCACCATGCTGTCGGCGAGTTCCGCGCTGCGAACCTCTAGATTGGCCGACAAGGCCCCAAAGGACAGAGCGACCGCTTCGTTCGCGTCGGGCGACAGCAGCGTGTCCGCGCGGGGCTCGACCGCGCCGGTTGCGGGCTCGGCTTCAACGGCTTGTGGCCGGCGCCAGACGACTGTCGGCGTGTTCGCGTCTGGGGGCTCGGACCGTTCGGAGGTATCGCCGTGCGGCGCCGCGAAGTTTTTGGAATAGGGGATTTCCGGCGGGGGCGTCGGCGCCGACTGTGCTGCTTTGGGCGCCGTCCCCTTGGCGGGGTCATCCGCGATGAGGTTGCGGATTGAGGCGAGAATCTCCTCCATCGACGGCTCGTGCGCCCTTTGCGCGCGGTGAATCGCTTCGGAATCGCGATCGCTGGAATTCAAATTGGTTGAGCTCATCAGACCGCCTTGCTCCAATCCAAGGAGCTCCTATGCGCCGACCGCGAGGTCGGACCAAAGCCGACGCCGTGGTGGCTTCGAGCGGCGCTTCGATGCACTTCGATAGACGATAGTCGCCCGGAGCCGCCGCCAGCAAGCGGCCCGGGCAAGGAACCTTACTGTCCGCTCGGCGTCCTGAGGCCGATCCACTTGCTCTTCACCTGATCGAAATGCACCCGCGGATCGTATTCGGCGACCGCAAGTCCGAGGGTTGGGATGTTGAGGCGGCCGATCGCCGACAACAACGAGTACGAATCGACGACCTGGTCGTGTTCAGCCTGAACCAGCGTCGTTCGCGCCTGCAACAAAGCCTGTTGAGCGTTGAGCACGTCGAGGGTCGTCCGCTGGCCGACCTTCGCCTCCTCGCGCACACCAGTCAGCGCCACTTCGTTGGCGGAGACCGACGCGCGGGCGGCGCGCACCACGCCGACCGCAGCGAGATTGAGGCTCCAGGAGGCAACCACGGCCTGGCGGACCTGGTTACGCAAGGAATCGGTCTGGATTTCCTGCTGCGACACGCTCTCCTTGGCCTGTCGGGTCGCAGCATATTCCGCGCCGCCCTGATAAATCGGGATCGTGATTTGGCCCATGATTTGCCCCGACAGCACTTTAAAGCCGGGGATCCCGCTTGCGTCGTACTGGTTGGAGACTCCAGCGCTTAGCCCGATACTCGGGTAAAGCGCGCCCTCGGCGATCTTCACCTGCAACTCCGCCGCGTCGACGCCGTGCAGCGAGCCGCTAATCGCCGGATGCTCGATCTGCGAGATCGATATCGCCTCGGGCAAGGTTTTCGGTATAGGCCTCACGAGCGGCTTCACCGGCGCAAGGCTGGTCGGCTGATCGCCGATGAATTGACGGTAGCGCGCCACTGCGGCCTGCAGGGTCGCCACAGCGCTGAGCGCTGTACCCTGACCTTGAGCCAGGCTCGCCTCCGCCTGCGCCACGTCGGTGCGCGTCACCTCGCCGACTGTGAAGCGATCACGAGTCTCGCGCAGCTGCTCCTTCAACACATCGACATTGTTGTTGTCGAGGCCGAGAATGGCCGTGTCCTCCAGCACATCCATATAGGCGGTGAGGGCGGAAAGAAGCGTGTTCTGCTCTGTGTTGCGCAATTGCTCCCGGGCGCCGAAAACCTGCGACTCGGCCTGACGGATCGAGTTCAGCGTGCGGTTTCCGTTAAAAACGGTCTCGTTGGCGGAGACGCCGACGCCCCGCGGTTTGAGAAAGACCCCGACGCTGCCGGCGGCGGTGTTATTGGCGCCGATCTCACTCGTCTGGGCGCGTTCGATGCCGATATTCGCCGTCGCCTCGACTGTCGGCAGATATCCGGCATTCGCTTTTGGGATGTTTTCGTCCGCCACCCGAACGGCGGCGCGCTGCGTGTTGATGTCCGGAGCGGTCAAATAGGCCTTGATGAGCGCGCCGCCGATCGTTTCCGCCCGTCCGGCTTGAGCTCCGATCGCCAGCCCGACTCCCGCAATGAGCGCCGCGCGCAAGAACCGACGCGGCTCCTGGCCGCACCTTGCGGCGGCCCCCTTCTCAAACGCGCTCGAGCCCCAAATCATCCCCGCCTCACGCGCCCTTCGCCGCATCGTGAAGTTAAGCGGCCGGCTCTCTCGCCGTCGCTTAACTTGCACGTCCAACGCGAAAATCAAAGACGCGAGCGCGACAGCCAAGACACTTCAACCAACGCCGCCTCCCGCTCGCTTGCCGAAAGCAGCCACACACCGCCAAGCATCATACGCGGAGAAATCCCCATCGCGCTACGCGAGGAGCGCCTGCCCGCCAGCATGGACCCTATTTTTCCACGGAGCGTCGCAAAGATGAGACACTTCGCTGACTTAAGGCCTTCACGAAACAAAGATCCAATGGCTTAGAAGGCGAAGCTCACTCGAGGCCTGAAGCCATCGAGGATCTCTGCTTTGGTTTCGAACAAGGCCCTACGGCTCAATCCTCTACCATTTTTTTTGTAGAGAACCGCCTGAGACGGCTGAGAAGATGAGTCAATGCCAACAAGGCGTCCTGGATCGGCCATCAGCGCGATGAGGCTTTCCGGATAGACCTCAAATGCGCCCTCGACGACGATCAGATCGAAAGGCCCAAGAGCAGCGGCTCCGCTATCCAGCGGCCCGACGACCACCGTGACGCTCGCGCGATTGTGAAGTTCACTCTTGGCCACGTCCGCCGCGCCCGCGTCAGATTCCAACAGGACAACCTGCGCGCCCATGGAGGCGAGGAGCGCCGCGCCGTAGCCGGAGCCGCCCGCAACATCGAGCACGCGATCGCTCGGAACGACCGTCGCCGCCTGGAACATCCGCGCCAGGACCATCGGCGCAAGCAGGCGACGAAACTTTGCGTGACGCGCGGGCAGTTCTCGATCGAGATACGCTAGAGACTCATGTTCGGGCGCGACGAAATGCTGTCGCGGCGTTTCCAGGAACGCCGCCAGCACAACCTTGTCGACCACCCCTCCCGTGCGAAGTTGGCCGTTGACCATGTGCAAGCGCCGGTCAAGCATCGTTTCGGCGGAAATGTGCGCCCCCTTGGCTCAGACCCGCGAGATGGGACGGATTGCCGCCCCGGATGAAATTGTTTGGAGGCCTCGCCCGGAATCGAACCGGGGTGCAAGGATTTGCAGTCCTCTGCGTAGCCACTCCGCCACGAGGCCGACGATGAAGCCAAGCAGCATCGCGAGGCGCGGCTATACCAAGGATTCAATCCGGCTCGCAAGCCGTTCCTCTCTCATACGCTTTGCGCTCAGTGCTCCGCCAGAGGTGAGTGACGCAAGAGCGGCAAGCCGAGAAAATAAAAAGCCGTCACGATCAGACCCCAGCCGACCCAGGGCTGTGGCGCCAGGTTCTCGACGATCGCTGTCGCGGCAAAAGCGAACCACGCGCACGTCATCGCAATGGTCAGATAGCGTAATCGGATAACCCGCAACGGATGAATGAACACGACCGGCGTGAACATGAGCGCAGTCGCGCCAAGCAGGATAAGGGCGCTAATCACCCAGGGGGGTCGAAGGACAAACAGATAGAGGACGACGAGATTCCAGGTCGCTGGAAATCCGCGAAACCACAGGTCGTCAGTCTTCATCCTTGTGTCGGCGAAATAGAGCGCCGAGGCGATGGTGACCACAAGGCCGATCCAGAATGAGGCCTCGGTCGGCATCAGGTCCGAGCGCCAGAGCGCCACCACCGGCACCAGTACGTAGGTCAGGAAATCGATCACCAGGTCGAGAACCGTCCCGTCAATCGATGCTGCGGTGATTTGCACCCTTGCCGCTCTCGCGAGTGTGCCGTCGATTCCGTCGATGAAGAAAGCCAGCCCCAGCCAGGCGAAGCAGATCGCGAAATTCCGCTCGATCGCCGCGTACAACGCGAGAACCGCCACCGCCCCGCCTGAGGCCGTAAAAAGATGGACTGAGAAACCCGCGGCGCTTGCAACGCCAACAGGCCGCTTTTCGATCGACATGCCCTGCCTGCCCGCCTGCCGCGCGACTCGCTTCACGGGTCCAGCGTTGGCTTGACCTTATAGCGTCTGGCTTATCAAAGTTGCACCACGCCGTCTCTCCGAGCCGCGAGCGCAAATCAGCGCCGGCGAGAAAAGCGGCGCTGAGGCGAAGAATGACCAACCGCGATGGGCCTTCCCGGACCGACTCGGACATCCTGATCGCTGGAGCGGGGCTCGCCGGGCTTTCCGCAGCGTTCGGCATGGCAAAGGCTGGGTTCGATGTCCTCTGCTGCAGCGCTGGGGAGCGGACCGGACGGGGACGCACCGTCGCGCTGCTCGACCAATCCATCGCGTTCTTGAAATCCCTTGGTCTGTGGGCTGATTTGGAACCCCGAGCGGCGCCTCTGCGCTCATTGCGCCTCATCGACGACACCGGATCGTTCTTTCCGCCCCGTCCGGTCGAGTTCCACGCTGCGGAGATCGGCCTCGACGCCTTCGGGTGGAATATCGAGAACGACCTTATGGCCGAGGCGCTCGCGGCCAAGGTCGCGGAGATTCCCAGCGTCAAGCGCGTCGCGGCGGGGATCGAGAAATACGATTTTTCCGCCGAGGCCGTCCTGGCGCAGCTCGGGGACGGGCGCGAGATTGTAGCCCGGCTTGCGATCGGCGCCGACGGCCGGGACTCGAAGGCGCGGCGCGCCGCTGGCCTCACGGCGCGCCCCCATCGCTATCTACAAACCGCGTTGACGGCGCATCTCGCCCACCGACTGCCGCATGACGATTTCTCGACCGAGTTCCACACCAGCGGTGGGCCATTCACCCTCGTTCCCCTGCCCGCGTCAACAACCGCGCCCAACCGCTCGAGCCTTGTCTGGGTGATGGGGCAAGAGGACGCGCGGCGGCGCGAGACGCTCGACGACGAAGTGCTTTCGCGCGAGATTGAACGCGAGGCCCATTCGCTGCTCGGCGCGATGCGCATCGAGGGCGAGCGGGGATTCTTCCCCATGATTCGCCAAACCGTGCCGAAGATCGCGGCCCAACGGCTTACGCTCGTTGGCGATGCGGCGCACGTACTGCCCCCGATCGGTGCCCAAGGGCTCAATCTCGGCTTGCGAGACATCGAGGCGATCATCGCTTGCACCGTCGAAGCGCGAGCGGCCGGGCGGGACATCGGCGGAACGGAGACTTTGCGCGCCTATGAGCGCGCAAGGCGCGCCGACATCGCGCTGAGGACCGGCGCGGTCGACGGTCTCAACCGATCGTTGCTCACCCGCTTTGCCCCGGTCGACATGGCGCGCGGCGCTGGCCTGGCGACGCTCTCCGCCGTCGGGCCTCTACGCCGCTTCGTGATGCGCGCCGGGATCGGCCCCCGGTCTGCGAGACGGCCCTAATCTGACCTTATTCAGGGTGGACGGCGTCTGCTGCGATATCCGGCCGGGACGGACATGTCGCTCTACTTCAATCCCAAGAAAAGCTGGAAAATGTCGTCAATGACCGCCGAGACCGCTATTCCGTCTGCGCCGACCGCCGCTCGCGACCAGGACGACAGGCGCGTCAGCCTGCTCACCCTGTGCCTCTTGGCTTTGGGGGTCGGGATTTTCACCGGGGTCGGCGCGGTGGCGCTCAGGTCGCTTATCGGGTTGATCCACAACCTCATGTTCAACGGCGTGTTCAGAATCGCCTATGACGCCAACGTTCTCGAGGGGCCGAGCCGGTGGGGAAACTGGGTCATCCTCTCCCCGATCCTCGGCGGCCTTCTCGTCGTCTATCTGGTCGAGCGCTTCGCGCCGGAGGCCAAAGGTCATGGCGTCCCGGAGGTCATGGACGCCATCTACTACAAACGCGGCAACATTCGCGGCATCGTCGCGCTCATCAAATCGCTGGCCTCGGCGCTGTCGATCGGCTCGGGCGCCTCCGTCGGCCGGGAGGGGCCGATCATCCAGATCGGCGCGGCGCTGGGATCGGCCTTTTCAAACGCGATCGGCCTCTCGACGGGACAGAAGATCACCCTGCTCTCGGCAGGCGCCGGCGCCGGCATCGCGGCCACCTTCAACACGCCCCTGGGGGGCGTCCTGTTCGCGATCGAGATCCTTCTGCC
>DATDHT010000312.1:0-22454 GCA_036521435.1 Roseiarcus sp. | reverse complement strand
GGCCGAAGGCGCGCGTCTGCACGAAGCGTTCGGCCGCCTTAGACTTACCACTGAGCTTTAACCGGCTCTGTTGCGCGAGCTCTTTTATCGTGGCAGCGTTGTTGGTCCCGGTACGGCGCTTCCGGGAGACGCGGCGAGAGCTTTCCGGAGACCGTCGAACTGCGGGAGCGAATATGGCGATCGAGATGCGCGCCCGGCACGACTTCGTCATCGGCCGGGGGACGGATATTGACGCGCGTGGTCTCTGGCGCGTCGATTACGGCGGCGGCCTCCTAAGACCGGTCCATCTCGAAGAGAAGGGCGAGTTCGACAGAATGCATCAGATCGCGCCCAATCATTTGGACCTACATGGCTGATCGGCTTCGGTGCTCAACGGTCTCGCGTACGCCGTCTCCGATGCCTGGTTTTGCTCGAGGCCGAGCGCTGCGGACAGAACTCAGTCAGCCGAACGCGTGCCGCAAGAGGCTCGCTGAAGCAACCCCGATGGCCACAGTCAGGAGTATCGACAGGCGTGGGTCAGTCGACACAAATGCCGGCGCAGTTACCGAGATCAGAAGGCAACCCCGGCACAGGCTCGATAAGCGAACTTGTGCGGCGGCTTAAGTTGCGGCTTCGGAGAGCGAAATAACCAGAAACCCGGGTGACGTACGTCACCAGGGCCATCAATCCGATGGTAGCGAGGGTTGCCGAATGGATCATGCAATATCGGAACCAACGGAGGTCCTAAGAACGCCTATAACCCCGATAACGGATACACGGAGGTCTATAAGAAGATTTGGGGCGTTTGACCTGTGACTCCGGCAGTCGCGATGCGGTAACAGACGGAGCGCTCAGCCGCGCAGGGATCGACGCCGTCGGCGAAGTACAATCGACCCGAGGCCTGAGCGTTTTGGGCTTAGAGAGGAAGCGCGTAAATGAATCCAAGCGAGAGAAGCCCGTACTCCGCCATCATCGACCGGCCCCCGCTAAAACTGCCAGACGGCGGCAAGGTCATTGTCTGGACAATCGTAAATCTGGAGGTGTGGGATATTTCGCGTCCTATGCCGCGCACGGCCATGCCGGCGCCGTCTGGTCAGACGATGTTGCCCGACGTCACGAACTGGGCCTGGCATGAATACGGCATGCGCGTCGGCGTGTGGCGGTTCTTCAAGTTGTTCGAGAAGCTCGGCATCCGTCCGACTCTGTCAATCAATGCTCGGGTTTGTGAGGACTACGAGCGGGTTGCCGCCCAGGCGCGAGATGCAGGCTGGGAGTTCATGGCGCATGGCTACGATCAGATTCCGATGCACAAGCTGGAGGATCAACGCGGAACGATTCATCGCGCTATGGATGTGATCGAGAAATTCACGGGCAAACGATCTGTCGGCTGGCTCGGCCCGGGACTCACGCAGACGTTGGATACCCCGGATCTGCTGGCCGAGGCAGGCGTGCGTTACATTGGCGATTGGGTCTATGATGACGAGCCAACGACAATTCGCACCAAACACGGACCACTCGTGACTCTGCCGTACAACTTCGAGACCCACGACATCGCGACCATGATTTTGCAGAACCATGAGTCGCCCTACTGGGTTACGAAGTGCCGCGATACGCTTGACCGCTATCTTGAGGAGGGCGCAGAGCGAGTGAAGGTCATGGCCGTCGCCCTGCACCCCTACATTATGGGACAACCACACCGGATTGGCTATCTCGAAAAAGCCTATGCCGGCATTAACGAGCATAAAAAGGTCGTCCATATGAATGGAGCGCAGATTCTCGATTGGTACACCGCACAAGCGACCGGCGGCGGTAAGTCATGAGCTTTGCCGGAATGGGTGGATGCCGTGGAGTAAGATAGGCCGCCGGTCAGCTGGGAGTCGTCTCGCCGCTCGTAAGCGCCGCTTTCCCTTCTCACAGCCCATTCACGAAGGACAACGACATGCTATTCCGCGGAAGGTGGTTCGCGACAGCCCTGCATGCGTAGGCGCTATCGGCATCGCCCCCCAACCAACATCAATGCGGAAGGGAGTTCACCATCCATGTTCGAGTTCGTCCACGGATCGGCGCTTGACATTGCGGGGCGACGGATCGCGAGTCCCCATCGGCCAAATCGGGTCAGCGTCGATGATGCTCGAACACCTCGGTGAGAAGGAGGCGGCGACCGACATTGTGACGGCGATTGAGCGGGTGCTGGCTGAACCGAGCCTCAGAACCCGGGATCACGGTGGTCGGACGAATACCTAGGATTGCGGAGCCGCGGTCGTCCGCGCTCTCGGCTGAACGAACAGAAGCGGGGTCGCGTCGATATGAGCTTCATCAATCCGAACCGCTTCACCACGAGGCCGGAAATCCAGGGCACGTTCGGGGTCGTGGCGACGACACACTGGATCGCGAGCGCGGTTGGGATGGGAATGCTTGAACGCGGCGGCAACGCCTTTGATGCCGCGGTTGCCGCCGCGTTTTCGCTGCAGATTATCGAGCCGCATCTGAACGGTCCCGGCGGTGACGCTCCGATCATGCTTCACGACGCAAAGCGCGGCCGCTCAAAGGTAATATGCGGTCAGGGCCCGGCGCCTAGCGGCGCCAAGATCGCCTATTATCGAGACCTCGGTCTCGATCTAGTTCCAGGCACGGGCCTCCTGGCGCCCTGCGTTCCCGGCGCCTTCGACGCATTCCTTCTCCTGCTGCGAGACTATGGAACGATGTCGTTGGAAGAGGCGCTCGCACCGGCCATCTTCTACGCGGCTGACGGCCATCCCTTGTTGGAGCGCGCGTCTGCGACCATTGCGACGGTGCGAGATCTGTTCCTCGCCCATTGGCCGACCTCGGCCGCTCTCTGGCTCGATCATGCCGACACGCCTCCGCCGGGCGCGATGTTTCGAAATCCCACTTTGGCCTCGACCTATCGGCGCGTGGTTCGCGAAGCCTCGGTCGCGCGCGGTCGCGAAGCTCAAATCGAGCGGGCCCGAAAAATCTGGTCCGAAGGCTTTGTGGCCGAATCGATCGACCGCTTCTGCCGCACGCAAGAGATCATGGACGTCTCAGGCCGCGCCCATCGCGGCCTGCTGACCGGCGCGGACATCGCGGCTTGGTCCGCGACGATTGAGGAGCCCATCGGCTACGACTACGGACGCTATCGCGTTCTGAAGCCAGGTCCCTGGTGTCAGGGTCTTGTCACCTTGCAGCAATTGGCGCTGCTTAAGGGGTTCGATCTCAACGGCCTAGATCCCGTGGGGCCCGAGTTCATCCATTTGCAGGTCGAAGCAGCCAAGCTCGCTTTCGCCGATCGAGATTCTTTCTACGGCGATCCCGACTTCGTCGAAACTCCCGTCGAGATTCTGCTGTCGGATGCCTATAATGCCAAACGCCTCGCTTTGATCGAGGACCACGCGTCCCTCGATCAGAGGCCGGGCTCCGTTACCGGATTTGGAAGAGCCTTCGAGACGAAGGCTTCGGCGGACGAGCGCTTCCTGGTCGGCGTGGGCGAGCCGACCGTTGGGCGTCTCGGCGGTACGCGGGGCGACACGGTCCATTTCGACATTATCGATCGTCACGGCAACATGGCAAGCGCAACGCCGTCTGGCGGTTGGTTGCAATCCTCCCCGGCCATCCCCGAACTGGGCTTCTGCCTCGGCACTAGAGCGCAGATGTTCACTTTGGATGAGCATCACCCGGCCTGCCTGCAGCCCGGCAAGCGCCCGCGCACGACGCTTTCACCGACCTTGGCTTATCGGGACGGCGAGCCCTACCTCTGCTGGGGCACGCCTGGGGGCGATCAGCAGGATCAATGGATCACTCAATTCTTCCTGCGGCACGTCCACGCCGGCTTCAACCTGCAGGAGGCCATCGACGCGCCAGCGTGGCATACCGAGCATTTTCCATCCTCGTTCTGGCCACGACAGGCGCGGCCCGGCGTCCTGGTGGTCGAAGACCGTGTTCCCGCCGCAACGGTCGCAGGCCTTCGGGAGCGTGGCCACCTCGTCGAGATCGGGCCGGCTTGGTCGGAGGGCAGGCTCGTGGCCGCATCCCGAGACAAAGATCGTCTCAAGGCAGCTGCGAATCCGCGCGGCATGCAGGGCTACGCGGTGGGCCGATGAACGGGCTTTACTGACCTTCAGTTGTTTGAGACGGAACGAACTCAATGAACCAGACGGTGACTTGGAAGGCTGAACCTCTGACATGGGGCCATGGCCCGCGTGTCTTCGAAATGTTTCTTGAGCCCACTTGTCCGTTCTCCGCAAAGGCTTTTGGCAAGCTTGACGACACGCTGAAACTTGCCGGCGATGATCGGATCACCGTCAAGATCCGCCTGCAGTCGCAACCATGGCATTTGTTTTCTGGCGTGATCGTCCGCTGCATTTTGGCGGCGTCCTCGCTCCAGGGAGGCAAAGAGGCGGCTAAGAGGGTCATGACGGCAGTAATAGGACACTGTGAGGAATTCGAGTTCACGCGCCACTGCAGCGGCCCAAATATGGAGGCAACCCCCCGAGACATCATCGCGCGCGTCGAGGGCTACAGCGGCTTACGCTTGGCGGACGCTTTCGCGATTCCGGACCTGGATCGCGAAATCAAGTGGCACTGCAAATACGCGCGCCAGAACGGCATCCATGCATCGCCGACGTTCATGATCGATGGCCTCGTGCAGCCTGACATGAGCAGTGGCGATGCGGTCTCGGACTGGGTGACGCGCCTGCGGGCCATCTAGCGACCGACCCCTCATGCGCCAACAACTCGACAAGCATAACATGGCGACAGCGAACTGGATTGACAGGAATACCGAAGTACCCTTAGCTCAACGCTGAAGAGGCGCGAGAAGGAGTCGAGTGCCGGGGGCTTTTCGTGGGCGCAGGAATCCCCAAAGCTCTACGCCTCATTGACCAGCTCGGGGTTCAGCGCGGAGCGCGTCGGTCAGCGAAGACGGATCGCTTCAAGGGAGGAATGATCGATGGAGGCTGGCGGGCGCGCCGTCCTCGTAGAAAGCTCAGCGGACGAGCCTCCTTTGGAGGCGGATGCGATCGCGTTGTTGTGGGTCCACCACGTCTTCAAGAGCTTCGGCGGCACGGAAGCGCTTGTGGACGTCGGCATGACCCTCAAGACCGGCGAAATTCTTGCGCTCTTGGGCGAGAACGGCGCCGGCAAGTCGACGCTGATCAAGATTTTGGCCGGTGTCTACCCCCTCGACGCCGGGCAAGTCAACTTTCGTGGCGTCGACGTCACTCACGCTCTGCGCCGTTTGCCGATCGCCTTCATCCATCAGGACCTCGGCCTCATCGACTGGATGACGGTGGCCGAAAACATCTGCATGACGCTCGGCTTTCCGCGCCGCCTTGGGATGATCGACCAGGACGCGGCGCGTCGCCGCGCCGCGTTAGCGCTTGACGCCCTCGGCGCCAACGTCGATCCCGATGCGCGCATCCAGAATCTGAGCCGCACCGAAAAGTCGCTCGTGGCGATCGCCCGCGCGCTCGCGGCGGAGCCTGAGATCCTTGTCCTCGATGAGCCGACCGCAAGCTTACCCGCCGATGAGGTGGCGCGGCTGTTCTCGGCGTTGCGTCGGCTGCGTGCTCGCGGCGTCTCGATGATCTATGTCTCGCACCGTCTCGACGAGGTGTTCGAAATCGCCGATCGCATGATCGTGCTGCGCGACGGGCGCGTCGCGGGAGAACGAGAGGTCGCGAAGACGACGCCGGACGAAACGATCCTGCTGATCGTGGGGCGCGAGCCGTCGCAGGTCTTTCGCCGGCCGCCGGAGCGCCAAGGTTCGCCGCGCCTTGCCCTGCAGTCGGTCATGGTGGAGGAGGTCGGACCCATCGAATGCGAGATCCACTCTGGCGAGATCGTCGGCCTGGTGGGGCTGCGGGGCGCGGGCCAGGAAAGCGTCGGGCGGGCGTTGTTCGGCGTGTTGCCGATGACAGGCGGACGCGTCCTGCTCGACGGAGACCATGTGTCCGTCTCGTCGCCGCGCGAGGCGATGGCGCGAGGGATCAATCTGGTCTGCGCCGACCGGGTCGGCGAATCCATCATGCCGAATTTGTCGGTGCGCGAGAATCTGTTCCTCAATCCGGTTGCGGCCGGGTTGAGCTTGTTTTCGTTCATCTCCCCTCGCCGCGAGAATCGCGCCGCGAAGGAACGCGGCGCCCTGGTCGGATTGCGACCTAACGATCCGACGCTGCCGATCGAGTTCTTGTCGGGCGGCAACCAACAGAAGGTTGTTGTCGGGCGCTGGCTGCACCTTGAGGCGAAGATCTACGTCTTCGAGGACCCCACCGCGGGCGTCGACGTCGGAGCCAAAACCGAAATCTATCGTCTGTTCGACGGCGCGCTACAGGCAGGGGCGGCGATCATCATCGTATCGACGGATTTCGAGGAGGTGGCGAAGGTTTGCCACCGTGCGCTGATCTTCAATCGCGGCCGGGTGGTCGCCGAGCTGGCCGCCGACGATCTGTCGGTGGAGAATCTGCTTGCCGCGGCTTCGGCCAGCGTTCGGCGCGCGGAGCCGCTCTTTTGCGCCTCGTCCAGCAGCCTCGACGGCGCGCATGCAGTCCATTAAGTCGAACGCGCTGGAGCCGACCCGTTCGGAGTGGGCGACGCTCTCGCGCGGGCAGGCGATCGTGCGCCTCGCGTCAGTCTATGGCTTGCCCTTCCTGACCCTGGCGTTGATCGTCTTTTTCTCGCTGCTCTTGCCCGACACGTTCCCGACCTGGCTCAACGCGCGCTCGATCCTCGCGGATAAATCGATCGTGGCCATGCTCGCGCTTGCCGCGACCCTGCCGATGATGGCCGGGCGGATCGATCTCACCGTGGGCTTCGGCATAGTGATGTGGCACATTCTCGCCATCAGCCTGCAGGTGAAGTACGGCGTTCCCTGGCCGATCGCGATCCTGCTGGTGATTGCTTGCGCCGGGGTCGTCGGCTTCCTCAACGGCGTGCTGGTCGAGGTGGCGCAGGTCGACTCTTTTGTCGCGACGCTGGGGACTGGCACGATTCTCTATGCGCTCGCGCTTTGGCACACCGACGGGCGCCAGATTGTCGGCGATCTGCCGCGCGCCTTCCTCGCCATCAATTCGACGTCGGTATTCGGCATCCCCATACCGGCCTTCTATGTGCTGGCGCTCGCGATCGTTCTGTGGATCGTCAGCGAGCGGCTGCCGGTCGGACGGTATATCTATGCGATCGGCGCCAACGAAAAGGCCGCTGCGCTCAACGGCATTCCGGTGCGCAGATATGTCATCGGCGTTTTCGTCGCCTCGGGCGTGATCACCGGCTTCGCCGGCTGCGTGCTCGGCGCGAAGCTCAGAATCGGCCAAGCGAACGTCGGCCTGGATTTCCTGCTGCCGGCGCTAGTCGGCGCCTTCCTCGGCTCGACGACGATCAAGCCGGGGCGCGTCAATATCTGGGGCAGCATATTCGGCATTCTCATACTCGCCGTCGGCATCTCCGGCATCCAGTTGTTTGGCGGCGCCTTCTTCGTCGAGCCCCTTTTCAACGGCGCGACGCTGGTCGTCGCCATCGCGCTTGCCGCGTTCGCGCAGCGCCGGCGCACCGTCGTCAAGCCGCCACGCGAAACCACGCCCGCGGAGGGGGCCGGAGAATCCGCGAACGCAGCCAGGGCCGCGTGAGGCCTTTGCGTAAACGCCGGCGACGCCGGCCTGGCGCGAGCCGCCAGTCATAGATGGGAGGGAAACATGGGTACGCCTAACATGATGCTCAAGGGCTTGCTGGCTTCGGTCGGCGCGCTGGCGATCTGCGCAAGCGCGGCGCGCGCGGACGACGCGGCCTATCTGGAGAAGGCGAAAGCCTTTCTCGCCAACGTCGCCGCGCCGGTCACCAAATGGGACGGCCCGACTTCGGGGCCGAAGACCGTCGGCAAGAAGTTGGTTGTCATCGTCCTCACCGACGGGCGCAACGGCGGCGCGCAGGGCGCCGCCGACGGCGCCGCGGAAGCCGCCAAGGCCCTCGGCTGGGAAGTTCGCCAGCTCGACGGCCAGGGCTCGGTGCCCGGTCGCGCCACGGCTTTGCAGCAGGCGATCGCCATGAAGCCGGCCGGCATTCTCAACGCCGGCATCGACAGCAAGGAGCAGGCGCCGCTGTTCGAGCAGGCCGCCGCCGCCGGCATCAAGGTCGTTGGCTGGCACGCCGGTCCCCAAGCCGGGCCAGACAAGGACATCCCGTCGGTGTTCACCAACGTGACGACCGATCCCGAGGAAGTCGCGGATTCCGCGGGTTACGAAGCGGTCTTGAAGGCCTCGGAGGGCGCGGACTGCGGCGTGATCCTGTTCACGGATTCGATCTACGCCATCGCCACCGCCAAGACGAACTTCTCGAAGGCGGCCGTCGAAAACTATTCGAAGTGCAAGGTGCTCGAAGTCGCCGATACGCCGATCGGTGACCTCTCAAACCGCATGGGTCAGCTGACGACGTCGCTCTTGTCGAAGTACGGCAAGAAGTGGACCTTCTCGATCGCCGTCAACGATCTCTACTATGACTTCTCGGCGCCCGCGTTGCAGGCCGCCGGCGTGGATCCGGCGACCGGCTATCCACAGCAGATCTCCTCGGGCGACGGCTCGGTGCCGGCGTTCAAGCGCATTCGCGACAAGCAATATCAGTTGGCGACCGTCGCAGAACCGCTCAACCTGCAAGGCTGGATCATGGTCGACGAGATGAACCGGGCGCTCGCTGGCGACAAGCCCTCGGGCTTCGTGCCGCACGTGCACCTCTTCACCGCCGAGAATCTTGACAAGGATGGCGGACCGGACAATCGGTTCGATCCCGGCAACGGCTATCGCGACGAATACAAGAAGATCTGGGGCGTGAAGTAGCCCGCAAACGGACACGTTCCAACGAGGGGCGGCGCCCTGCGCGCCGCCCTAAACGCGCTTGAGTTCGCACAACGGCCAAAGCCCGTGCGGCCGAGCTCACCTGACGAATCACGACACGGAGACCCACGATGGCTGAGACGACGCTTCCCAAACCCGACTATGCAACCAAGAACATGCGCCTCGTCGGCCACAGCGATCAGGGCGGAAAGTCCGATGGCGTGCAGATCATGGTGCATCGCGGCTACGCTTACATCGGCCACATCTTCTCCAAAGGTTTCTCGATCGTGGACGTCCGCGATCCCGCCAAGCCCAAATATGTGAAGCACGTCGCCGCGCCGCCCAACACCTGGACCCTTCACCTGCAGGCTCACGACGACCTTCTCTTGGTCATCCACAACAAGGACATGTTCGCCCAGGCCGAGCTCGCCGACGAGAAGGCCTATTACAAGGGCTCGGTCGATCATCACGCCAAACCCGAAGCCGCCGTGCGCAACTGGTCGGCCGGCATGGCCGTCTATGACATTTCGAAGCCCGAGGATCCCAAACAGATCGGTTTTATGCCGGTCGAGGGAACGGGTCTGCATCGCATGTGGTACGTTGGCGGGCGCTGGGCCTACGCCTCGGCGCTGCTCGACGGTTTCTCCGACTACATCCTCATCACGATCGACATGGCGGACCCGAAGAAGCCGGTCATGGCCGGGAAATACTGGCTGCCGGGCATGAACGTGGCAGCCGGCGAGAAGGCTAACTGGCCGAACAAGAACGGACGCTTCGGGCTCCATCACGCGATCGTTCACGATGACATCGCTTATTGCAGCTGGCGCGACGCATGCCTCGCCGTGGTCGATGTCAAGGACAAAGCCAATCCGAAACTCATGGTCCACAAAATTTGGGCGCCCCCGTTCGGCGGCGGGACGCACAATGCGCTGCCGCTTCCAAAGCGCGATCTGCTCGTCGTCGTCGACGAGACGGTGCTCGACAATCAGGAAGACGGGTTCAAGCCGATCTGGATCTTCGACAACCAGGTGAAGGCCAACCCGATCAGCATCTCGACTTTCCCTCCGCCGTCGGACAAAGACTATCTAAAAGTCGGAGGTCATTTCGGGCCGCACAACGTCCATGAAAATCGGCCGGGCAGCTTTGTCAGCGAGGACTTGATCTTCTCCACCTATCAGAATGCTGGCTTACGCGTGTACGACATTAAGGACCAGTTCCGGCCAAAAGAGGTGGCCGCGTTCGTGCCGCCGCCGCCCGCAACCTGGGTCGACCCGCGGCCAAACCGCCCCATTGTCCTGCATTCAGCTGATGTGTTCGTCGACAAGAATGCGCTCTGCTACGTCACCGACTTCAGCGCCGGGCTCTACATCGTCGAATATAAGGGCTGACGTCTTCCAGCCTTCTGACGAGTGGAATACTGGGGAGGCCTGTTGTCGTCGAGGGGGTCAACGACAATGGTGATGGCACGCTTGCTATCAGCGTCGGTGCGCTGCGCGGCACTGATCCCCGCCGCCGCCGCTGGCTTCAGCTAAACCTGAACAGGCCGCCCATGATATTCTTGAGGAAGTCGGGCTCCGAGCCGCCGGTTGGCGTCGTGCGGCTGACGAAGTCGAACACCTTGCCATCCTTCATGCCGTAATTTGCGATGCGGTCGACCTTGCCGCTCTTGTCGAAGTAGACGGCGAGGACGTGCTGATCGGTCATCTTGACCGGCATGAACGAGAGGGTGTGCTGCATCTTCTGCCCGATGTAGTACCAGGCGTCGCCGCCGACGGTCGAGGTCGTCGAGGGGGTGCCAAGCGCCGTAAGCGCTTCCGGCTTGGTGGTCACGCCCACTTTGAGCTGCGAAACGGAATCCTCGTCGACCTGATAGCCACGGGCGAAATCGCCCTCGTAGCCAAGGCAGCCGCTGACCGTGAGCGCCGCACAGAGGGCCAATCCCAACGTTGCTTGACGATGGACCTTGGACGCCATTCGCATTCCGTCTCTCTTCGATCGGTCTTTCGCCTTGCCAGACCGGGCGCGGATGCCTAACTCATCACCCCTGACGAGAGCAAGGCGTAAGCCGCGGCTCGCAGGATATCGGTATGATCTTGGCCCAGTGGCGCGCGCGGCGCGCCAGCAAAACACTCATCGAGCAGATTCTAGGCGAGATCGTGGCTGCGGCGCGCCGCCCCGAGCTCTACGACCAGCTGGAGGCGCCCGATCGCCTCGACGGCCGATTCGAGCTTCTGACGCTGCACGCCGGGCTCGTCCTGCGTCGGTTGGCGGCGTTGGGCGGCGTCGGGGACGCGGTGGCCCAGGATCTGGTAGATAGCCTCTTCACACATTTTGATGACACGCTGCGCGAGATCGGCCACTCGGATATTGGCGTGGCGAAGCGCCTGAAGAAAATGGGAAGCGCCTTCTACGGCCGCAACGCCGCTTATGCGGCTGCGCTCGACGACGCCTCGCGCGACGATCTCGCCGCGGCGCTTGCCCGGAATGTTTACGGCGCCACGGGTCCCGAGGCCGTTCCGAAAGCGGAAGCGCTGGCCCGGCATATCGCTTCACTTGACGCCGCTTTGGCGACGATCCCGATTGAGGTTTTCACGGCTGGCCGCTTTCGTTTTCCGCTTGGCTCGATCGCCGCAGGTCCTCATGACTGAAGAGAGGCTCTTCTCTCGCCTCGTGCGGGTCGACGCCTTTGCTCGCGAAGGTCAGGTCATAACGATTGAGGCCAATCCCGCCGAGAGGGAAGAACTCGCGTCGTTCTATCGGCTTCCGGCCATCGCAGCCTTGACGGCGACGTTGCGCCTCGACCCTTGGGGCCGGGGCGGCTCGCGCGTTACCGGCGCCGTCCATGGGGAACTGACTCAAATCTGCGTCGTTTCGCTGGAGCCGTTTCCGGCGACCGTCGATGAGGAGGTGGACGTGCGGTTCGCGCCGCAGACAGGGGCCAATTCCAGATCCACGGCGACCGAGGAAACGCAGACGTTTTCGCTCGCCGACGAAGACGAGCCCGATCTCATAATCGACGGAAAAATCGATCTCGGCGCTCTGACGGCGGAGTTCTTCGCTCTCGGCCTCGATCCTTATCCCCGCAGGCCCGACGCGGTCTCAGACGCAAAGCCCTCGAACTCAGAGCCGACAGACTCGCCATTTGCGGCGCTGGCCGAGCGGGGCAAACCCAAGGGTGAATAGGGCCAGAATGTTGCCTGTTGATGGCGAGATAACGGCATTGCGTATGATTTAGCCACAAGTTAACATTCGTTGCAACGGAGCCCGATTCGGGCTCCGTACCAAGCTTTGTGCAATCCAAAAATTGGGTGAGCGCATAGCAAATAGGAGGGCGCTATGGATCTCATCACTGCTTTGGCGGTCAGTATCGGCGTGCTCGGCGGCATCGCGACATTTGTCCTCTTGTCGCCTTTCGGGATGGGCATACAGATCTGGGTTGCGTTCATCGCCTGGGCGACATTTTATCACTGTGGCGGCAAGGAGGCCGGGCTCACCAAGGCGCTCACAGGCACTATATTCGGCGCCATCCTGGCCTGGATCGCGCTGCTGTTGGTCACCCAGATCCCGCTCGGCGGCGCGCTCGGCGTTCCGCTTTGGGCCGGAATATGCGTCCTGATCACGGTCTTCATTATCGTGTACGCCGCTAAGGCGCCGATGCTGAGCGACATTCCGGCAAACGTCCTCGGATACGCGGCTGTCGCGGGCCTCGCCTTGACAGGCAACAAGCTTGGCGCGGTCACCTCGGCCTCGCTCGAGAACCCTTTCATCGTTGGCGTGATCTCCCTGATCATCGGCGCGGTGCTCGGATACATTTCCCAGAAGCTCGCTCTGGCGCTGGTCAAGGAATAGCTGGGGCGAACGACGAGGGCCGGGGAGCTTCGTCGATTCGCGGGCGAAGCAGGCCCGCGAGCCGGCGACCCAGCGAATCGTCGACGCCCCCCGGCCCTTCGGTAAGGCGCCTTTCTTCCGCCAGAAGAATCCCTGAGCGGCGAGCGCGTCGCTGCCTTTTTCCGCGACGGGCGACCATTCAATTGGCTGCAACGGCTTTGAAGGCGAGTGCGGTCCAGCTCAGTCCTCTTCGCCATTATCGGGGCCATTACACGATCAGCCACGCTGCCGAACAGAACCCTCGCGGGCTGCAGCCGAACACGAGTTTCTTGCGTTGCCTTGCACCGCGGAGCCGCTATTGTCGCGCCGCGCCGCGCCGTCCGGGCAACGCGCTCGACGTGGTCGGACGAGGGAATGGCAGGCGACGTTCGCATAGCGCTGGACGCGATGGGTGGCGATCATGGGCCAACGATTGTCCTGTCCGCGGCGGCGCTCGCGCTTGAACGCCTTCCCGACCTTGAGTTTCTTCTCTACGGCGATGGGAGCGTAATCGGGCCCATCCTCGAGCGTCATCCTAAGCTGGCCGCCAAGTCTCGCGTTTTTCATACCGATGTCGCGGTCAAGATGAGCGACAAGCCAAGCCAGGCTCTGCGCACCGGAAGACGCGTCTCGTCGATGTGGCAGACGATCGAAGCGGTGAAATCAGGCGTGGCCGATTGCGCGGTCTCCGCCGGCAACACCGGCGCCTTGATGGCGATGGCCAAGTTCTGTCTTCACACGATGGCGCCAATCGAGCGGCCTGCGATCGCGGCGATGTGGCCGACATTGCGTGGCGAGTCGATCGTGCTCGACGTCGGCGCGACCATTGGTGGCGACGCCCAGCATCTCGTCGATCTGGCGGTCATGGGCGCGGCGATGGCGCGAATTGTATTTCACATCGAATCTCCTACGGTGGGTCTCCTCAATGTCGGGACCGAAGAGATCAAGGGCGTTGAGGAGGTGAAGGCGGCAGGGCGCGTTCTGCGGGAAGCCAACCTGCCGAACATGCGCTATCAGGGGTTCGTCGAAGGCGACGATCTGGGCAAGGGCGCGGTCGACGTCTTTGTCACCGAAGGTTTCACCGGCAACATCGCGC
Organism: Roseiarcus sp.; assembly: GCA_036521435.1. Lineage (GTDB taxonomy): Bacteria > Pseudomonadota > Alphaproteobacteria > Rhizobiales > Beijerinckiaceae > Roseiarcus. The sequence continues at coordinate 8,696 of DATDHT010000312.1, read as the reverse complement.
TCAAGACCGCCGAGGGCACGGCAAGGCAGCTCGGCCAATATCTGCGCGAGGCCATGAGCCACGATCTCATGTCACGCATCGGCTTCCTGTTCGCCAGCAAGGCGATCGCCGCGATGCGCGCCAAAATGAACCCTCGAGCCAGCGGCGGCGTGTTCCTGGGACTTGACGGCGTCGTCATCAAGGCTCATGGCGGCGCCGACGCCGAGAGCTACGCCGGCGCCGTGGAATTAGCGTATGACATGGTTCGTCAAGAATTGCTTGGCAAAATTCGGGAAATGATCGCCCACGCCAACGGTTTCCGTCCTACGCCAGCGCGGTCGCGCGTCGCCCAGTCCTGACTACGGAAAAGTCCCCATGAGCCTTGCCTCTCCTCCCCCTATTGACCGTCGCGCACGCGGATCCGAACAGGAAGCGTCTCGTGACCACGGCCCGAGCTCGATCCGCGCCTGCGTACGCGGTTCCGGCTCGGCGCTGCCCGCGCGCGTCGTCTCGAACGCCGAGCTGGCGACGACGGTCGACACGTCGGACGAATGGATCGTTCAGCGCACTGGCATCCGCCAGCGCTACATCGCCGGGCCTGACGAAACCACATCTTCACTGGCCCTCAAGGCGGCTCAGGCGGCGTTGCGCAGCGGCGGCCTTGCGGCGGCCGACATTGACCTCGTCATTGTCGCCACATCGACGCCGGACTACACGTTTCCCGCGGTCGCCACTCAAGTTCAGGCCGCTCTCGGCATCGTCGGGGGCGCCGCTTTCGACCTGCAGGCTGTCTGCAGCGGCTTCGTCTACGCGGTCGTGACCGCGGAGAAATTTCTGCGTTCCGGCTCGAATAAACGTGCGCTCGTCATCGGCGCAGAGACTTTCTCCCGCCTGATGGATTGGAACGACCGCACGACCTGCGTCCTGTTCGGCGACGGCGCAGGCGCGATCGTGCTCGAGGCGCGCGACAGCGACGGTCGGCTAGGATCGCCTGGCGTGATCGCCTCGCGCTTGCGCGCGGACGGCCGGTATCGCGACAAACTCTACGTCGACGGCGGGCCGTCGACCTCCGGGACGGTTGGCCATTTACGGATGGAGGGCAAAGAGGTGTTCCGCCACGCGGTCGGCATGGTGACCGACGTGATCCAGGGATGCTTCGCCGACGCCAGCGTCGCGGCGGACGACATCGACTGGTTCGTGCCGCATCAGGCCAATCGCCGCATTATCGACGCTTCCGCGGACAAGCTCGGCATTGCGCGCGACAAGGTGATCATCACAGTCGACCAGCATGGCAACACGTCGGCCGCCTCGATCCCGCTCGCGCTCGACATCGCCGTGAAGGACGGCCGCATCAAGCCCGGCGATCTCGTGATGATCGAAGCGATGGGCGGCGGCTTCACCTGGGGCGCGGCGCTGATCCGCTGGTGAAGCCTTTCGATTTTCGACGGCGAAATTAGCTCTAGCCGCCATTTTACCGGCGCGCCCCAATGTTCTCAATGGGTTATCACCCCGTTTAGTTCCGCGCCTCCAAATGGGCCGTTGGCCCTCGCGTGCGTGTGGCTATAACATGATTAATGTGTGATATAGGGCCGCGGCCTTTAGAGCGCAATCATTCGAACGCGAAAATACGCTTCCAGTCGTTTTTCATGCTGACCACGATCCAGCCGTCTTTCATCGCCAAGTCGTAAAGCCCCTGGGGAAATGTCCCGATCTTCGAATCGGGCAGACCCTCCGCCGGCCCGTAGGCGTATTCACGCACGCTGTCGTCATGGAGAACCAGCATCCCGAGTCTCGCACCCGAACCTGCCGTTGTATATTCCAACATTTGCTGGTCACCCGGGGTATTGCCGAAGGCGAAATGGGGCCGGCGGCCGATCACGAGATGGATGCCCTCGGGTTTGCCGCCCTTATCGTCGTTGAGGAGGAGCTTGGGCTCCCGTTTGAGGATGGGCTTGCCGTCAGCCCCCGGCTCAAAGCCAAGCCCGAACATGGTTCCGACCACCTGCTCGACCGGAATCCCGTAGACCGGCTCGGCGTAGGCGCGGACGAAATCCTGGCCGCCGCCTGTGACGATATAGGTGCGGTAGCCGTTGGCGCGCAGATATTTGAGCAGCTCGATCTGCGGCTGATAGACGAGCTCGGTGAACGGCCGCTTCCAGCGCGGATCGCGCGCCTTCTTGATCCAGTCGGCGACCTCGTCGCGGTAGGTCTCGACATCCATGCCGGTCAGGGTCGCGCCTATAACCGAAAGAAGCGCCTCCATCGAGAGGCTCGCGATCAGTTCGCGGTCGCCTGAGAGGATGGCCTTGAACGCCGGTTCATCCGCAAGCTCTGGTCTTTCCTTCACAACCTGCGGCACGCGGTCGAAGGCGAATACGAGCTGCGTATAGATTGGGTGCTCGACCCACAGCGTGCCGTCTTGGTCGAAGGTCGCGATGCGGTCGGCGAGCGGCACGAAGTTTGGGCTTGCGGCGTCGGTCGTCGCATGGATGAATTTGACGATCGCGTCCTTGGCCGGCCCGGCATTCCAAGAGGGCAGGGGATCGCTTTCAGCGCTCGCCTGCCCGGCGAGGCTGAGCGCGGCCGCCCCGCCGAGCATGAGCGCCGTAAATTCGCGCCGACGTAGCTCCATCTCGAGGCGCGAACTCTGGACTAAGCGAGCGAGATGCTCATTCCGCTGAGGTCGATCGAGAAGCTGAAGCCCACCTGGCGGCCGTGAAGGCGTAGCCTCACGCCGTTGGCGTTGGAGAGCTGCGCGTTGCTTCTGCCCCCTGCAATCGACATGCCGGCGCCGATGGCCGAGTAAATGCCGGCAATGTCGCCCGGAGCGTGTACGTTAAACGCGGTGCCGACCAGATCCGTCGCCGAGACGCCGATCAAGGCGCCTGCACTGATGCCACCGACTCTGAGTGGAAATTGTTGCCCTCGGAAGGTGAAAACCCCGCTGCCGCCCGTCACGCCGAAGATGAAACCGGCGCTGGCGATGTGCAAGGAGACCGAGCCGGACGCGGCTTCGGCCGGCACAACAAAGGCTGCGGTCGCGAGACCGGCGCCCGATAGAATAAGGCTGCGACGCGTAATGGTGCTCATGTCAAACTCCCCGATTAAGTCCCGCTTGTAAGCGCGCGGTTTCAGCACGAGCCTAGCCCAGCTGCGCTGCGCGGGATGGAGTTTACAGACGTTGGGTCCGATTCGCTAACCCAAAAGGGGCGACCACGCCTTCGGGCGCGTCGACGCGGGCCAGCGTTCTGGCGGCTTCGCGCGCCTCAAGCCTGACCGGCGTCGGAGCCGTGTCGAGCCTGGCGAGCGCGTATCGTCATGATTCCGAGCAATGCGACCGCGATGACGGCGAAGGACACGCCCGTCGTCGCCGTGCCGAGGGCGTAAATCTCAGGGGTTGTCACGGTTGTCGTTAGGGCCTGCAATTCCATCGGCAGCGTATTGTGTTCGCCCATCGCCTGGCTCGATCGCGCAATCTCATCCCATGACAGGGTGAAGCCGAAGAATCCGACGCCGATCACCGAAGGCAGGATGATCGGCAGGATCACCGAGCGTAGCGTCTGCCACGGCGTCGCGCCGAGGTCCCTTGCCGCCTCTTCATAGCGATTGTCGAAACGATTGAAGATCGCGAACATGACGAGGAGCCCAAAGGGCAACGTCCAGGTCAAGTGCGCGCCGAGGCCGGAGGAGAAAACCCCCATGGTCGTCTTTACGTTATCGGCGATCCAATCCGGTCCGTGATTCTTGAGAAAATCGTCAAGCAAACGGAATTCGAGCGCGATGCCGAGCGACGTCACGATCGAAGGCACGATGAGACTCGCGACCGCGACAAAGAAGAGGAGCCTCGCGCCGGGGAACCGCTTGCGAAAGGCGAGGCCGGCGCTCAGTGAGAGGAGAACGGTGAGGATCATGATGACGAAGCCGAGCTCGAGCGAGCGGGTGAAGGCGTCGTGGATGTTGACGATGCCGCCGCCATTCCACAGCCGCTCGAACCAGTGCAGCGACACGCCGTTCATCGGGAATGTCAGGCCGCCGGTCGGACCCTGGAACGAGAGAACGAAGATCACGATCATCGGGCCGTAGAGAAAGAGCACGAACAGCCCGAAGAAAGCCGCGAGCCAGTAGAAAGCGGGAGAGCGCTCGTCACCCATCTCTCAGAGCTCTTTTTGCACGTCGACGACGCGGTTGAGGGCGGTGATGATGAGAAGCGTCACCGCAAGCAGGATCACCGCGTTCGCCGCTGCGGGAGGGAATTGCAGCGCATTGAGGCGCGTCTCGACCACCTTGCCGGCCGAGGCGATCTGCTCGCCGCCCATGACGTCGAAGGTGATGAAATCGCCCATGACGATGGTCACGACGAAGATCGAGCCGATGACGATGCCAGGTTTCGACAGGGGAACGATCAGGTTCCACAATGTCTGCCACGCGGAGGCGCCGGAATCGTAAGCCGCTTCGACGAGGCGCTTGTCGATGCGCATCATCGAATTGAAGATCGGCACGACCATGAAGAAGGTGAAAAGGTGGGTGAACGCGAGCGACACCGAGAAGGGCGAATAGAGCAGCCACTCGACCGGCTTGTCCACGATATGCGAGCGCATCAGCGCGTCGTTGACGAGCCCGTTGCGTCCGAGCAGCGGGATCCACGAAATCATCCGGATGACGTTCGAGGTCCAGAACGGAATGGTGCAGACGAGGAACAGCACCATCTGGGTCGTCGTCGAGCGGATGTGGAAGGCGAGAAAATAGGCGACCGTAAAACCGATGATCAGCGTCGTCAGCCAGACGATGAAGCAGAATTTCGCCGTTGACACATAGGTTTTGAGGATCGTGCAGAGATCCGGCAGCTGAGTGAGGCAGCCTTCAAAGGTCTCGGTGTAGCTGCGCGTCGTGAAAGCCGGCAGCATTGAATAATCGTTGTAGTCCCAGAAACTGACGATGACGACGAGAATGAGGGGCACAATGAAGAAGGCCGCGAAGACGAGCCCGAACGGCATCGCCTGAAGCAATCCCGGAACGCCGGCGCGGTCGAGCCCATGCTTGGCGGCGAACGCGAGCGGCTTCGTTGCAGCGATTGTCGTCGTGTCGGCGGCTGCGGTCATCTCGAAACGCGGGTGGTTTTGAGGTCATGCACGCGAAAGCGGGCATCCGGCGGTTGAGGCGGCGGCGTGGACCCCCGCTTTCGCGGGGGTGACACCGAGGCCAGCAAGTCAGCTCGTCTCACGAGGCGATGAACTCGTTCCATTTGCGGACCATGTAGTCGTTCTCGTCCATGACCGCGTTCCAGCATGCGACGTTGCCCATGCGGTCGTCGTAGGAGCCGCCGTCACGCGTTGCACCGGCCTTTTCCAGGAGCGAGCCGTCCGGCCCCTTGATGTCCTGTTCGGCCGGCTTGCCTTCCATCCAGTACGCCCACTCATAGGGCGCCATATTGGCTTTGGCGGTCGGCAGCACCGCCGAGTAATAGCCCTGGCGGTTGAGATAGGCGCCGGCCCATCCGGACAGATACCAGTTGATGAACTCGTAGATCATGTCGGACTGCTTCTGGGTGACGCCTTTCGACATGCAGAAACCGGACGCCCACGAGCGGTAGCCTTCTTTCAACGGCTGGAAGGTGCAGGGAATGCCCTTGGTGCGCACCGCCGTCACGGCCGGCGACCACATCGACTGGATCACGGTCTCGCCCGACGACATCAGGTTGACGCTCTCGTTGAAGTCCTTCCAGAAGGCGCGGAACTGACCGGCCTTCTTGGCCTCGGTGAGCGCGGCCATTGTCATGTCGATCTCGGGCTTCGTCATGTTGCCCTTGTCCGGATATTTGTACTTGCCCATCGCCTCGACGACCATCGCGGCGTCCATGATTCCGATCGAGGGGATGTTGAGGATCGCCGCCTTGCCCTTGAACTCGGGGTTCAAAAGCTCCGCCCAGGAGGTGATGGGACGTTTGATGAGGTCCGGCCGGATGCCGAGCGTGTCGGCGTTGTAGACGGTCGGAATGAGGGTGACCCATTCGGTCGGCGTGGCTGAGAATTTCGTCGAATGCGGGCCTTCGACGAACATGACCTTCTTGGGCGCCGTGCCCTGGTCGCCAATGACCTTGCCGTTCGGCAATTGGCCCTTGGTGAAGACCGGCGTGATGTTGTCGAACTCTTTGATCCTCCTGGCGTCGATCGGCAGGATGTTGCCGGATGGCACGAGCTTCTTCAGGCTAAAATACTCGGTGTCCAGAATGTCGAACGAGTTCGGCTGGGTGATCACGCGCTTGGTCACATCGTCAGTGGTGGCGACGATGTTCTGGATGGTGATGCCAGTCTCTTCCTTGACCTTTTTGGTCATGTCGTCCGACTGGTTGACCGCGGTGCCGAGGTACCGCAGCACCTTCTCTTCCTGTGACCACACAGCTGGGAAGCCGGTGATCGCGCCGGAGCCTGCCGCGGCGCCGGCAAGGCCGGCCGCGCCCTTCAGCACGGCGCGGCGTGACAGGCCTTTTGTCTTGTTCGTTTTCTTTGACATGTGCTCTCTCCTCAACAGTTTCCCCGTCCGCTTCACGACGCCGGGGTCAGCGCGTGAATGTCTTTGTCGGCCCAGAGAACGGAAACGTTGTCGCCGATGTTGAGTGGGTCGTCGGCGAACCGTTCGTCGCTCACGACCGCCATAAGCTCGCCCGCGCCCGGGCGATCGAGGGACACCTGGTAATGCGCGCCCTGATATTCGACGGCGCGAACCGCGGCGATGAACCGCGCATCGTTTGCGCCCGAGCCGTTGCCGCGGCGCAATGTGATGCGGTCGGCGCGCACCGCGACGGATCCCCCAGGCGTCTCGATCACGTTGTGCCCGCCAAGGAAGCGGGCGATGAATTCGGTCGCCGGTTTTTCAAACAACTCGCGTGGCGTGGCCGTCTGCTCGATGCGGCCCTTGTTCATCACGACCACGAGGTCGGCCAGCGCGAGGGCCTCGTCCTGCCCGTGGGTGACGTGGATGAAGGGGATGTTGAGCTGTCGCTGGAAGCGACGGAGCTCGGCGCGCATCCGAACGCGCAAGAAAGGGTCAAGCGCGGACAGCGGCTCGTCGAGCAGAAGGATCTGCGGATCGGTGACGAGGGCGCGCGCGAGCGCGACGCGCTGTTGCTGACCGCCGGACAGCTGCGCCGGCACACGTTCCGCGTAAGCGCTCATGGCCACGAGCTCGAGGAACTCCATGGCCTTCTGACGCCTCGTCGCCTTATCGACGCCCTTCATCTTGAGTGAGAAGGCGACATTGTCGACGCAGGAGAGATGCGGGAAGAGCGCGTAGCTCTGGAACATCATCGCCGTGCCGCGCTTGGCCGGAGGCAGGTCGGTGACGTTGGTCGGGCCGATGAGAATGTCGCCTTCGGTCGCGCTCTCGTGGCCCGCAATCATGCGCAACGTCGAGGTCTTGCCGCAGCCTGAAGGTCCGAGCAGACAACAATAGGCGCCGGCCGGAACCTTGTGGTCGATGGAATCGACCGCGGTCGTGGCGCCAAAACGCTTGGTGAGATGAATCAGTTCGAGGTCGGCCGGCTCCAACACCACCTCACGATTTGACGGTCGGTCTTGGGATCGGTCTGCAACGCCCGTGCCAGTTGCGATTTCGCGCTGGCGGGGTCCAAACGCTTGTCAGCAGGAGGGTTTCAGCCTGCACTTAAAGTAGGCTGATCAAAGGGCGCCGCTAAATTGGGCGCTGCGTACACAATCGCGGCGCCTTTTCACGGCGCCATTCGGGTGCGCGGAGGACACCACGCAAAACAAAAAGGGCGGCCTTTCGGCCGCCCTTTCGTTGGATTGCGATTTGAGCTTGGACTTAGAAGTCCATCCCGCCCATGCCGCCACCGCCGCCGCCCATCGGCATTGCGGGGGCTTCCTTCTTCGGCTTGTCGCCGATCATCGCTTCCGTGGTGATGAGGAGGCCGGCCACGGAGGCGGCGTCCTGCAGCGCGGTGCGCACGACCTTGGCCGGATCGACGATGCCGGCCTCGATCATGTCGACGTATTCTTCCGTCTGGGCGTTGAAGCCGTAGGTCTGCGACTTGTTTTCGCTGATCTTGCCGACGACAATCGAGCCTTCGTTGCCCCCGTTCTCAGCGATCTGACGGATCGGAGCCTCGAGCGCCTTCAAGACGATGCTGATCCCGGCCTGCTCATCGGCGTTCTCGCTTCTGAGCTTGGAGACGGCGATCTTGGCGCGCAGCAGCGCAACGCCGCCGCCCGGAACGATGCCCTCCTCGACCGCCGCGCGGGTGGCGTTGAGAGCGTCGTCGACGCGATCCTTCTTCTCCTTGACCTCGACCTCGGTTGCGCCGCCGACGCGGATCACGGCAACGCCGCCGGCGAGCTTCGCCAGCCGCTCCTGCAGCTTCTCCTTGTCGTAGTCGGACGTCGTGTCCTCGATCTGCGCCTTGATCTGCGAGATCCGGCCCTCGATGTCGGCCTTCTTGCCGACGCCGTTGATGATGGTGGTGTTCTCTTTCTCGATGCGGACCCGCTTGGCCCGGCCGAGCATCTGGACCGTGACGTTCTCGAGCTTGATGCCGAGATCCTCGGCGATCATGGTGCCGCCGGTCAGGATCGCGACGTCCTCGAGCATCGCCTTGCGGCGATCGCCGAAGCCAGGCGCCTTGACTGCCGCGACTTTGAGGCCGCCGCGCAGCTTGTTGACGACCAGGGTCGCCAGCGCTTCGCCCTCGATGTCCTCGGCAATGA
>DATDHT010000311.1:0-3593 GCA_036521435.1 Roseiarcus sp. | reverse complement strand
GCGCGAGAACCTCTGGTTCCATGTGGACGGATGCATCGGTGCGCTGATCGCCATCGCGCCCGACAACCGCCATCGCGTTCGCGGCCTGGAGCGTGCCGATTCCGTCGCGCTTGACCCGCACAAATGGCTGCATGCGCCCTTCGAAGTCGGATGCGTCCTGGTTCGCGACGCCGCGGCCCATCGGGCGAGCTTCTCGCTGGAACAGGAATATCTGGGCAAGGCGCCACGCGGGCTCGCTGCTGCAGACTGGCTCTATGAATATGGCCTGCAAACCAGCCGCGGATTTCGCGCCCTGAAAGTCTGGATGGCGCTGAAGCAGCACGGCGTCGAAAAATTCGGACGACTGATCGACCAGAATATCGCCCAGGGGCACTATCTCGATGAATTGATCGCCTCGGAGCCGCAGCTCGAAATTGCGGCGCCGACCACCATCAACATCGTCTGCTTCCGCTATCGTGCGTCGGGCCTCGACGAAAATGCGTTGCGGAACATCAATGTCGAAATCATGATGCGGCTGCAGGAAGACGGCATTGCCGCCATCTCGGACACGACCCTCCACGGAAGGCACTGCTTGAGGGTCGCCATCAACAACCACCGCACGCGACGCTCCGATCTTGACCTGCTGGTGCGAGAGGTTGTCCGCCTCGGGCGACACATTGTCGGCGCGGGATAGTAGCGGAGAGCGGTAGGCGCGGAATTGGGACGGCGGAAAAATGGAATGCTCCTTTGCTCGGTGTCACGAGGCAGGGAGATCTACCGGACCTGAGGACCTGACCATGGATATCGGCGAGTGGCTTCGTATCATCGACCTCGGGCAATACGAAGCGACGTTTCGCGACAATGAGGTCGATGGTGAGATCGTGCGCAGCCTGACCGCGGACGATCTCAAGGATCTCGGCGTCACGCTGGTCGGGCATCGCCGCAGGCTTCTGGCTGCGATCGCGGAACTATCGGCGCCGGCCGTAACCGTCCCCGCGGCTGCGGGCGCCGGCCACTCGCCCCAGGCTGCGGCCGAGCGGCGCCAACTGACCGTGCTGTTCTGCGATCTCGCCGGATCGACGGCGATGTCGGCTCGCCTCGATCCCGAGGACATGCGCGAGATCATTCGGGCCTATCAGGATGCCTGCACCGGTGTGATCGCCCGCTACGATGGCTTCGTCGCGAAATTCATGGGCGACGGCGTGCTTGCCTATTTCGGATTTCCTCGCGCCCACGAAGATGACGCCGAACGGGCGGTGCGGGCTGGACTTGATCTGACCGACGCCGTCGCAAACCTCCAGACACCCAATGGAGAAATCCTGCAGACGCGCATCGGTGTCGCGACCGGAATCGTCGTCGTCGGAGACCTCGTCGGCGAAGGGTCTGCGCAGGAGCAGGCCGTCATCGGCGATACGCCCAATCTGGCCGCGCGCCTGCAAACGCGCGCCGAGCCAGGCGGCGTTCTCATCGCCGATCAGACGCGTCGGCTGCTCGGCGACGCCTTCGAGTTGAAGGCGCTGGATCTGCAGGGCCTCAAGGGGTTGGACGCCTCGGTCCGCGCCTGGGCGGTGTTGCGCGAGGCCGAGACGGAGACGCGGTTCGAAGCGTCGCGATCAAACCGCATGACCCCGTTTGTCGGACGCGAGCCCGAGGTGGCGATGCTGATCGAGCGATGGCGGGACGCATGCGCGGGCGAAGGCAAGGTCACCTTACTCTCGGGCGAGCCGGGCATCGGCAAGTCGCGCATCCTGGCTGCCTTGCGCGAACGTATCGCCGACGAGCCACATCTTGCGATCCGCTATCAATGCTCCCCGCATCACGTGAACGATGCTTTCTACCCGATTGTCAGCCAGATCTGGCGGAGCTGCGAGTTTGGCAACGATGAGCCTCCGGCGGCACGACTTGAAAAGCTCGAGGCGATGGCCCGGCGTTCGCGGCTCGAGCCGAAGGAGATCGTTCCGTTTGTGGCGTCGCTCTGTTCGATTCCGCTCGAGGGGCACTACGCGCAGCCTTTGATGGCGCCAGCCGAGCAGAAGGAGCGTCTGATCGGCGCGCTGCTTGCGCTTGTTGAAGGCTTGACCAGGCAGGCGCCGGTGCTCGCGCTGCTGGAAGACGCACACTGGATCGACCCGTCGTCGCTCGAGTTCTTCAATCGTCTTGTCGACCGGATGCCGGAGTTGCGGGCGTTCTTCATCGTCACGTTTCGGCCGGAATTCGTGCCGCCCTGGGCTGGCCAGGCGCACGTCCAGTCGCTGGCGTTGAGCAAGTTTGGGCGGCGCCACGCCCTTGCCATGATCGATCGGGTCGCAGGCGGCAAGGCATTGCCCGCCGAGGTTCTGGAGCAGATCGTCGCCAAGACCGACGGCGTACCGCTGTTTGTGGAGGAATTGACGAAGACCGTGCTGGAGTCCGGGCTGCTGCGGGAGGATGACGGGGCCTATGTGCTCGCCTCCGTGCTTACGCCACTCGCCATTCCCTCGACCCTGCAGGACTCCCTGATGGCGCGGCTCGATCGTCTGGCTTCGATCAAGGAGATCGCGCAAATCGGCGCGACGATCGGCCGCGAGTTTCCCTTTGACCTGCTGGCGGAAGTATCGCCGATGCGGGGCGCCGCACTACAGGATGCGCTCGACGAGCTGGTAGCCGCCGGACTCATCTTCGGCCACCGGACGCCGTCCGAGGTGACATATGTGTTCAAGCACGCGCTGGTTCAGGAGACGGCCTATGCGACGCTGCTCAGGAACCGCAGGCAGCAACTGCATCAACGGATCGCCGAATGCCTTCGCGATCGATTCCCGGAGCGGGCCGAACGTGAACCCGGAATTGTGGCGCACCACTTCACGGGGGCGGGTTTGCCGAAGACGGCGATCGAATGGTGGAGTCGCGCCGGCACTCAGGCGATGCACCGCTTCGCCAACCATGAGGCGGCTCTGAGCTATGCCAACGGCCTGAACCTGATGGCTGAGCTGCCGCCAGGCGAAGAGCGGGATCGGCAGCAGTTGGCGTTCCGTCTCGCGCTCGGACCGGCACTGCTCGCGGCGCGCGGCTATGCTTCCGATGAGGTCGAACTCAATTACCAGGAGGCGGGCCGGCTCGCCGAAGCCCTGTCCGACCGGGAGGCCGTATTCACGAGCACTCGTGGGCAATGGCATTATCTTTACGACCGCGGCCAGCTCGATCGCGCGCTGGCGCTTGCCGAGCGGCTATGCGCCATCGGGACGGAGGATGCGAGCGCCGAGAAGAGCTGCCTCGCGTTCCGCGCTCTCGGTTCGACCCTCATGAGCAAGGGTGAATTTGTCCGTGCGATCGAGGCTTTCGATGGTGCCATCACCCGCGGCAGCCAGGCGTCGCTTGGCACCTGTTTTGCCCATCACGGAGAGGAACCGCACATCGTCGCGCTGCAATACAAGGGATTGTCGCTTGCGGTTCGGGGTCATGCCGACACCGGCCTTGCAACGGCGCAGTCGGCGCTTTCGCTGGCAAGAACCTTGAACTTTCCCCTGATGGTGGCCTTTGCTTCGACCGCTGTCGGCATGGTGTTGATGCTCCGTCGCGAATACCGGCCCTGCGCCGCTCTGGTCCGCGAGCAAATCGAGTTCTGCTCGGAGCAAGGT
>DATDHT010000310.1:0-2397 GCA_036521435.1 Roseiarcus sp. | reverse complement strand
GGCCATCAGGAAGACGAGGAGGAGCACCGGCATGCCGAATAGCGCGGGATAGCGCACAATTGCGCCCCAGACCTTGTCGATAAGCCCGGAACTTTGATTTGGAGCTTGGGCGCTCAAGGATAATTTGTCGGCCGGCTCGGTGATCGCACCTGTGTCCCTTGACCGGCCCCTGGCGTGTGGGACCGCGCCCATGGCGGGAGCGACCTCGAGGCCGTGTGCGGCGCGAAGCAAGGTTTCCTCGTCGGCTTCGCCAGCCGGCATCTCGGCGACGATTTCGCCCCCGAACAACACGATCGTCCGGTCGCACACCAGGGCAATTTCCGGGAGTTCAGACGTGAACAGAAGCACGGAGGAGCCCGCGTCGGCCATCTCGCGCAACAACCGATAAATCTGATGCTTGGTGCCGATGTCGATGCCGCGCGTCGGATCGAAGCAAAGCAGGGTTTGGAATCCGGTGGCAATCCAACGTGCGATCACCACCTTCTGCTGGTTGCCGCCGCTTAAGCGGCGCAATTGGGACTCGGCTCGGGTGTCGATCTGCAATCGCTTGACGGCATTGGCAACGCGCGTCCGTTCCGTTCGGGCGTTGATGAGGCCCCAATTTGACGGGTTGCGGACAAGCGGCAAAGCCACATTCTCGCGGATCGAGCGCTGCGGCAGCAGCGCCTGCAGTCGGTTCGCCGGGACCAGCACGAGACCTGCGGCGATTGCGTCGCCGGGATGATTGAGCTTCAGCTTTTGGCCGTGGGCCGCGATCTCTCCGCCGTCGCTGCGGGTCACTCCGGCAATGCAGTCGAACAGCTCCTGCTGCCCCTGACCTTCAAGCGCCGCAACCCCAAGGATCTCTCCGGCGCGCAGGCTGAAAGACACGTTCTTCAGCATGTGGCCGTAGGAGAGGTCGCGAACTTCGAGAGCCGCGGGACCGTCGTTGGCGCTCCGAATCTGCCGTTGCGCAGACTCCGAGGGGCTGACTTTCGTTGGGTCCAGCCCAAGCATTAGCGAGACGATCCGCTCCCCGCTTCCGGGCGCTGTGTCAATGACGCCCACTGTTACGCCATCGCGCAAGACCGTGGCCCGATCGCAAAGCGCGCCGACCTCCGCCATGCGATGGGAAATGAAAATCACGGAATTGCCGCGCTCGCGCCAGTTGCGCATGACCGCGAAGACGCGTTCCGCCAGGTTTGCCGGGAGCGCAGCGGTGATCTCGTCGAGGATGAGCAGGGTCGGATTGGACGCGAGTGCGCGAGCGAGGTCGATGAGGCGCAAAATTGGATACGGGATGTCTCGCGCCAGCGCGTTCGGATCGAGGTCCTCGATTCCAAGGTCGCCAAAGGTGCTCCGCACTTCAGCGAGCGGGACATCGGCCAATCGCATATTTTGGCCGATTGTCAGGTCGGGGACGAGAGCGGGATCTTGATAGACCGAGACGATCCCTGCTCGACGCGCTTCGGCGGGCGAGCGAAACACGCGCGTCGCGCCGTTGATCGTTATGGTTCCAGCGTCTGCCGGGTGAACGCCGGTGAGAATCTTTACCAAAGTGCTCTTGCCCGCGCCGTTGGCTCCCATCAACGCATGGATCTCGCCACGGACAAGATTCAGCGTCGCCGACTTGAGCGCTATGACTGCGCCGAATCGCTTGGCGACATCTCGGACCGCAAGAAGAGGCGCGGAGTCGTTCACAGGGACGGCTCTACATCCGCTCGCAGCCCGTTCATGACGGCCCGAACCATTGCCACCAACGTCTGCTCAGACAACTCGGTCAATGAGCAGAGCGGCGCCCGCGGACGCGCGAACGCCGCCGCCAACCACGTGTTACTCGCCCGGGCCCTTGCAGGCCTTTTCCTGTGCGGCGGTGAAGTGACCATAGTCCTTCTCGGGACCATAGATAGGATCGGTCGGAGCGACGTTCGGGTCGTAGAGCGTCTTCAATATCGCCACGTTTGCGTCGGTCGTGTTGTCATAAGAGGCGGTCGGAACCGTGGTTACCTTGTCGCGAGGCTTCTTTTGCAGGACATCGAGGGCGACGACTAACCCAGCCGCGCCGATCGCGGGTGAATTGGACACGGCGACGCCAGCCAGTCCGTCCTTCTTGTAATCAATCAATTGCTTGATGAAGCCATTGTTGTCGGCGCCGACGAACGGCACAAACGGCTTATTGGCGGCCTTGATCGCCTCGATCACCGTATAATCGATTCCTGATGTCCACACGCCGTCGAAATGCTTGCCCGAAGCGAGCATCGCGGACATCTGCTGCGCGGCTTTTTCGTTGGACCAGTCCATGAAAGTCGTCGCGACGATCTTGATCCCGGGGTAATCCTTGAGCACGGCGTCGAAGCCCGTCTGCCTGACGCTATCGCCGGGGGCCCCATCGATCCCGCGCATCTCATAGACATCGCC
>DATDHT010000309.1:0-15084 GCA_036521435.1 Roseiarcus sp. | reverse complement strand
GGACATGGCGATTTTCTGCCGGCCGTCGGCGACCTCGAGCGCCTTCCCGTCGCGGGCGGACGGCTCGATCTCGCCGTGTCGCTGCTCGCGCTCCAGACAGTGAACGATCTGCCGGGCGCCCTGATCCAGATGCGGCGCGCGCTGAAAGGCGATGGTCTTCTGATCGCGGCGATGATCGGGGGCGAGACGCTGACCGAACTCAGACAAAGCCTGACGATCGCCGAGAGCGAGATGCTTGGCGGCGCGTCGCCACGCGTTGCCCCCTTCGTCGACGTGCGGGCTCTTGGAGGACTCGCGCAGCGTGCGGGTCTGGCGCTGCCGGTGGTCGACCTCGATCGCGCAATCGTCCGCTATCCGGACATGCTCGCCCTTTTCGCCGACCTTCGCGCTATGGGGGCCACGAACGCGCTGCAGGCGCGCAGCCGCAAACCGCTACGTCGCGAAGTCCTCCTGCGCGCCGCCGCCGTCTACGCTGAGCGCTTCGCCGATCCGGACGGGCGTCTGCGCGCGACTTTCGACCTCGTCTGGCTCGCCGCCTGGGCGCCGCATGAGAGCCAGCCAAAACCGCTCGAGCCTGGATCGGCGAGGACGTCGCTTGCCGATGCGCTCAAAGGCAGGCCTTAGGCGTTCTCGGCCAAAGGCCCTAGCGAGGCCATTGGGGCCAGTTTGCGCCTTTGGTTTCGACTCCATCCTTTCAATGATTTAAGTGTACTTTTTTGTCCGTTTTCCGTTTTCGCGGCCGCCGGAATGTTCACGGGTCGCGCGCCCTGTTCGCCAGGCTCCGCGTCATCGCTTTGCAGACCCGTGAGCCCAGCAATGACCGAAAGTTCAATAGTACCAATAATATATGTAAAATAGCAATAAATTTGCGAGTGTTCGCTTGCTCGAAACTAACACGTTGCTCGGGCTGTCCTGGGCGTGCGGTACTTTCCCAAGGGGCCTAATTGCAATGCAGGAGTCTTGCAGAAAAGCGCTTACCCATTTCGGGGTTTCCAGGCGGCCACTCAGTGAGAGGACCCAGGGTGCAAGTCACGGCAGCGTCGCCCTGCCGGTCAGCGAAAATTCCGCCCCGGGCCTCGCTTCGGCGACATCCGCTGTCCCGATTGGCGGGCTTGGCGGCTTGGCGCGCGGATCCTCCACATAAAGGTGCTCGAGAACGCCGCTCAGAGCAGACAGGAACCCGCCCGCGTTACGGCCGTTGTCGACGGCAAGCCTGTAGGCTTTGGAAGGACAGCGTCCAGGCTCCAACGGCTGGCCGGCGCGGCTGAGCCTTCGTTTCGCCGGCTCATCGCCGCAGCGGGCGATAGAAGGCGCGCACGTCGTTGGCGAGGGCCTCAGGCTGCTCCATCGCAGCGAAATGGCCGCCCTTCGGCATCACCGTCCAGCGGCGAATATTCGTGAACATCGGCTCGGCCAGCGAGCGCGGCGGATGCAGCATTTCGCGCGGAAACTCGGCGTAGGCCGTCGGCGCCGTGACCGCGGACCCATCCGGAATCATCCACGGCCGATGGGAGCGAAAATAATACGGATAGAAGGACGAGCCGATCGCGCCGGTGAACCAATAGAAGCTGATGTTGGCGAGCATCTGATCGCGGGTGAAGACGCTTTCGACATCGCCGCCGCAATCGGACCAGGCGCGAAATTTCTCGACGATCCACGCGGCGAGCCCGGCCGGAGAATCGGTCAGGCCAAAGCTCAGGGTTTGCGGCCGGGTGCCCTGGATCGACGCATAGGCGGCATCCTCCTTGAGCCAGTATTTCACCTGGTCGATGAAAACTTGCTCCTCCGGAGTTGGGTTCTTGATCCGCTCCGGCTCGCGGCGAACGGCGAGAAAGTTCACATGAATGCCGATCAGCTTGTCGGCATGCGCGTAGCCCATGCGCGCGGCGGTGACGCCGCCCCAGTCGCCGCCCTGAACTGCAAAGCGCTTGTAGCCAAGCGTCTCGGTCATGAGGTCGGCAAAAATATCCGCGAACTCCTCCACGCCAAACCGCTTCTGGCCGGGCCGGAACGAGAGGCCATAACCCGGCAGCGACGGCGCGACGACCGTGAAGGAATCCGCGGCATCACCGCCGAAGCTCGCCGGGTCGGTCAGGCGGGGAATGAACTCCATGAATTCGAACACGGACCCTGGCCAGCCGTGCATCAACAGGAGCGGCGTCGGATTCGGCCCCTTTCCCGGGACATGCAGAAAGTGCAGGGCGTAATCCGGTCGCGTCATCTTGAATTGCGGGAAGGCGTCGAGGCGCGCCTCCTGCGCGCGCCAGTCGAAGGACATACCCCAATAGTCGACAAGACCGCGAAGATAGTCGACGTCCGTGCCATAAAGCCATGGCTCACCCGGCGCTGAATCGGGAAAACGGGTGCGCGCGAGACGCTCGCGCAAGTCCGCAATATCGCTGTCGGGAACGCGCAATGTGAACGGCTGCGGCATCGCTTGCTCTTCGGGCTCTTGTTTCACTGATGATCCTCGAATGAAGGCGCCTCGCAAGTCAAACAAGGCGACGCGCGGCGCCTCTCCCTTCTCCCCCTGGGAGAAGGTGGCGGGCGATAGCCCCCCGGATGAGGGAACCTTGCCGAAGCACGATGCGCGCGCTCCCCGCGCGAACCCTCACCCCCAACCCCTCTCCCGTAGGAGAGGGGAGGACAGCTCGCGCCGGATTGACCCGCTTGAGCTCGAAGGCGATGGTCGGCCCATGCCTACCCACTACAACACTCTGGCTGGCGAAGAGGTTGGCCGCATCGCGGCGCTCAGCGATGGCATTTTCGCCATTGCGGCAACGATTCTGGTGCTCGACTTTCACACACCCGAACCAGCCGACATCCATTCCGAGGCCGAACTAATCCGTGCGCTTGCGGCATCAGCGCCGAGACTCCTGCCTTGGCTCCTGAGCAGCCTGACGCTTGGCATCTTCTGGCTTGGCCAGCAGACACAGCTCAGCCAGCTTGCCCGTTCGAATCGCGACCTCGCCTGGTTGCATTTCCTTTTTCTCGCGGTCGTCACCGTGCTGCCGTTCTCAACCAGGCTTCTGGCCGATTTCCTGACGTATCGAACCGCTTTCCTTGTCTATTGGGTCAACATCGTTGTCCTTGGCGCATGTCTCTACGCCACCTGGGTCTATGCCGAAGGAGCGAAGCTCATCAGGAATGAAGCGCATGGCGATGTCTCGCGCGCGGTCAAGCGGCGCATTGTGGCGGCGCAGTCGCTCTACGCGATCGGCGCGCTTGCGGGTCTCGTCAACGTGACGCTCGGGATCATTCTGATCATGCTCATCCAGCTCAATTACGCGATCGGGCCGAGGCTGCCGATTCTTTCGCGCCTTTGATGGGCCGCTCAGCTCTCGAACGGCAATCCCGCATATTGTTCGGCGACTACAGCCGCCGCGTGATTCGATCGCAGGAGATGATCGAATTCGCTGAGCTTGACCCTGGTCTCGAAGGCGTCGTCGTCGGGAAAGACATGCAGCAATCTGGTGAGCCACCACGAGAAACGCTCGGACGCCCAGACGCGTCTCAGCGCCATATCGGAATAGCTTTCGAGGTAGCGGTCATCCCCTTTTGAAAAATGCGCCGCGAAAGCGCGCTGGAGATAGAAGACGTCGGAGATCGCAAGGTTGAGGCCTTTCGCCCCGGTTGGCGGCACGATATGGGCGGCGTCTCCGGCGAGAAACAAACGGCCATAACGCATCGGCTCCGCAACAAAGCTGCGCAGCGGCGCAATCGACTTTTCGATCGACGGCCCGGTCACGATCTTGCTCGCGATGTCGTCGGGAAACCGTCGTTTCAACTCCTCCCAGAACTTCTCGTCCGGCCAGTCCTCGATCCGTGTGTCGAGGCCGCACTGGATGTAGTAGCGGCTCAGCATCGGATTGCGCAGCGAGGCGAGCGCAAAGCCGCGCTCGTGCCGGGCGTAAATGACCTCCCCGACCGGCGGCGTTTCCGACATGATTCCGAGCCAGCCGAACGGGTAGGCGCGCTCGAAGATTCTGATCACGGAGTTCGGGATGCTTTGGCGCGACACGCCGTGGAACCCGTCGCAGCCGGCGATGAAGTCGCATTCGAGGGTCACGGCCGCGCCGGCCTTATCGTAAGTCACCTTAGGCGCGGAGCTTGTCAGATCGTGGAGCTGGACATTCTCCGCCTCTTCGATGATGCGTCCGCCGTCGCGTTCCCGGATCCGGTACAGTTCTTCGGTGATCGCGGTCTGCCCATGCGACCACATCGGTTTGCCCGTGTGCGTCCTGGTGTCGATGAGAAACGGATCGCGGTCCTGCCAGACGATGAAGCTGCCGTCATGCGCATGACCTTCGCGATCCATGCGTTCCCCGGCGCCCGAATCGCGCAGCACCTGAACGGAGCCGAATTCGAGCACCCCGGCGCGAATGCGTTTCAGCACATAGGCTTTCGTCTGCCGCTCGATGACGACGCTGTCGATTCCATGCCCGTGCAGCAAATGAGAGAGGAGCAGGCCAGCCGGGCCGCCGCCGATGATCGCGACTTGTGTGCGCGGCATGTTCATTCCCTATGGGTCGCGCCCCGAACTCGACGCCGACCGAAGCGGCTTGTAGCCGCGCTGGCTGGGCGCGACTAGAGTGGTCCCTCCGTCGGCTTCGGTCAGACTGCGCCACACGTGGAGGCGAACGATGATTCAATTGTATGGCAATCCGAGATCGCGAGCGATGCGATGCCTGTGGATGCTCGAGGAGACGGGCCAGCCTTATCAGTTGATCGAGAAAAGCACCCGCGCCGACGATTTGCAGACCGCCGAATACATTGGACTCAACCCGAATGCGCGCATTCCTACCCTCGTGGACGGCGATGTGACCTTGTGGGAGTCCATGGCCATCAACATCTACCTCGCGCAAAAATATGACGGGCCGCTTCATCTCGCCGGGCCCAAGGACCTGGGTCTCGCCGCCCAGTGGAGCTTCTGGGCTGTTCTGGAGATGGAAGAGCTGCTTCTCGGCCTCCTGGAGCATCGTGCGGTGTTGCCCGAATTCGCTCGCGACCCCTCGCGCGCGGAACGGAACGAATTGCTGCTGCGAAAGCCGCTCGGCGTGCTCAACGACAGATTGACCGGCCGCGAGTCCTTGGCTGGCGATAGCTTTACCGTCGCCGACCTTAACGTAGCGAGCATTCTCGCCTGGGGAAGAATGGCCCGGCTCAACCTGTCGGCGTGCTCGGAGGTGGCGCGATGGTTGGACGCGTGCCTGGCGCGGCCTGCGTATCGACGCGTGCGTGATCAGGCAAAGCGCAAGTGATGGGGTCGAAGCGACAAAACGATTGGTCTCACTCGGCGAGCCCGACAGCCTTAAGTGCGCCGGCCTGACGGCGCGCAACCGTCTCTTCGTCGAAGTCGGCGATCGCGTCCTCGTACATGCGATGAAAGTTGAGCCGCGCGCCAAGGCGCAGGAACGCGCTGCCGAGACCGATCGTCGCGCGCTCTAGGAACACAAATTCGCGCGGCACCGGCAGGCCACCCCCCTCGGCCTTCAAGGCGCGCATCACCTGGCCGATCTCGCGCCGGCCGTATTCCGACGGCTTGACGCCGTCAGCGGCGGTGCGCACGCGATCGTCGAGAATGGGTCCGCACATGAAACGCGCCCACACGGTCATCGCTTCGGTCGTGCCAGGCGTCAGCCTCGTAAAGCCCCACATCGCGAAGGCGTGCGCAATTCGCGCCTTGTCTTTCGCCTCCAGCGCGCGATAAAGCTCGACCACGCCGTGCACGAACTGCGGCGGAAAAATACGCACGCAGCCATAGTCGAACAGATTGACGCCATCGACCCGACGCTCGCCGCCCTCAGGCGACACCGCCACGGTATAATTGCCGAGATGCGGATCGCCATGAATGATTCCGTAGCGCAGGAACGGGCGCCACCAGGCGTCAAACAGGCCGACTGCGATGGCGTCACGCGCGTCCTGCGACGCAGTCTCGAAGGCGACCAGCGGCTCGCCATCAAGCCATTGCATCGTGAGCAGCCTCCGCGTCGACAGGCTCGCCTCGACCCGCGGCACGCGCACGAACGGCCGGTCGGCAAGCATCACGCGATAGAGCCGAGCAACCCTGGCTTCTCGCTCGTAGTCGAGTTCTTCGCGCACGCGCTCCCGAATCTCGCGCGCCATCTCGCGCGTGTCGATCGCCGCGCTGGCGCGCCGATGGAGCGAGAACAAAAGGTCGAGATTGCTGAGGTCGGTCTCCACCGCCGAAGCCATGTCCGGATATTGCAGCTTGCAGGCGAGTCCCTCGCCGTCGAGGCTTACCGCTCGATGCACCTGGCCGAGCGACGCGGCGGCCGCGGGCTTCAAGTCGAATTCGGCGAAACGCTCGCGCCAGTTCACGCCCAGCTCGGCCTGCATACGCCGGCGTACGAACGAGGCGCCCATTGGCGGCGCCTGTGACTGGAGCTTCGCCAATTCCGCCGCGAACTCCGGTGGCGCCGCATCGGGGATGGTGGTCAGCATCTGCGCCACCTTCATGAGCGGCCCCTTCATGGAGCCCAGGGCGGAAGCGAGCGCCCTGGCGTCGGTCTCGCGCCCGCCCCCGCGCAGCCGATTGACGCCGACCCGGGCGGCGAGCGCGCCGGCGTTGACGCCGAGACGCGCGTATCTGGTCGCCCGCGCGCTCAGGCGATTGGCTTCGTTGTCCTGATCCAAAAGCGAAGTCCCACGAAGAGGAGTCGGCAAAGAAGGACATATAGGCGACGCATCGTTCAATTTCAGCCGCGCGGACGAAAGTACGGCGAAATGGCAATTTTTCCCAAGAGCTGCGTGCGTCGCTCCGCTATACCGAGCAAAACGTGAGCAGCGCGATATGGAGGACGAGATGATCTTGCGCTTGTGGCGCGGCTGGACGAATCCGGAGAACGCCGATCGCTACGAGGAACTCATCCGGACCACGATCTTTCCTGGCATTCTGGCGAGGTCGATCGCGGGGCTCGAGGGGCTCGAGCTTTTCCGTCACCCGCTCGAGGCCGAGGTCGAGTTCATGACGCTGATGCGCTTCGCGTCACGGGTTGCCGTCGAGGCTTTCGCCGGTCCGAACTGGGAAGTGTCGGTCGTGCCGCCGGCCGCGCGCGCGATCCTGTCCCGGTTCGACGAAAGGGCGACGCACTACGAGAGGCGCGTCCCGCAAGGAGAGAAGCGCTAACGCCGCCGGTGGTAAGTGAGCGCCATTCCGAGACAAGTTGACAGCGGTACCCTTGGCAGCGGCTTGTTGGCGTCGAGGAGAATGGCCCTGTTCTTTTCATAGACGAACACGTCGGGAAACTGCTCACGGAAATCGTCCACGAGCGTCGTGCGGCAGTTGAAGAGCACCGCGCACTTCCGCTCCGAGGATCGAACCCAGCCCAGCCGAATGGTGGTTCCGCTGCGGGTCGCCTCCGTCAAGTAAGCAGGCTCGCCCCATTTCAGCGTTTCGGTCAGCTGACCGACGCTTTCACTGGCGGCTGCGGTCTCGAAGATGAGATTCCGCACCTCCAGAAGCCGCGCGCGAACGCGTTCCGGGAAGGCGGCGAAAACCGCCGCCACATCGGCTGGAATCGGCGGCGATGGTTCATCTGTCATGGAGTCGAGGCCGGACATCGGCGAAGCCCCTACTCCATCCTTTCCAGTTCATCGATCATGCGCTCGATCACCGAAAGGCCGATTTTCCAGAAGCCCGGATCCCTTGCGTCGAGGCCGAATGGCGCGAGCAGCTCGGAATAGGACTTCGACCCGCCCGCCGCGAGCATCGAGAGATAGCGCTCGGCAAAGCCGTCGCTCGAGCGCTCGTAAACGCCGTACAGCGAGTTCACGAGGCAATCGCCGAATGCATAAGCGTAGACGTAGAACGGCGAGTGGATGAAATGCCCGATATAGGCCCAATAGGTCTCATAGCCGGGCCTGAGCGCGATCGCGGGGCCGAGGCTTTCGGACTGCGTGTTCATCCACAAAAGGCTGATTTGTTCGGTCGTCAATTCGCCGTTGCGGCGTTCCAGGTGGACAACTCGCTCGAACTTGTAGAACGCAATCTGGCGCGCCACCGTATTGAGCATGTCCTCGACCTTGGAGGCCAGCATCGCCTTGCGCTCTGTCGAGTCCGTGATCGTTGTCACCATAGAACGGAAGGTCAGCATTTCGCCGAACACCGAGGCCGTTTCGGCAAGCGTGAGCGGCGTCGGCGCCATCAGCGGACCGTTGACGCCCGCCAGCACCTGATGGACGCCGTGGCCGAGCTCGTGCGCGAGCGTTGTCACGTCACGCGCCTTGCCGAGGAAATTGACGAGAATGTAGGGATGAGACGACGGCGTTGTCGGATGCGCGAAGGCGCCTGGGGCCTTGCCCGGCCTAACCGGCGCATCGATCCAGCCTTCGTCGAAGAAACGCCGCGCGATATCGCCCATGCGCGGTGAAAAAGCGCTATAGGCTTGAAGCACCATGTCGCGCGCCGTCTCCCACTTGTAGACGCGCCGCGGCGCATTCGGCAGCGGGGCGTTGCGATCCCAATGGTCGAGCTGCTCCTTGCCGAACCACCGAGCCTTCAGCGCGTAATAGCGATGCGTGAGCCGCGGATAGCCGTCTGTGACCGCAGTAACGAGCGCCTCGACAACCTCGGGCTCGACGCGATTGGCGAGGTGACGAGAGTCGGCGACGTCTTTGAACTTGCGCCAGCGGTCGGAGGTCTCCTTGTCCTTCGCCAGCGTATTGGTGATGAGGGTAAAGAGGCGCAGGTTTGCGCCGAGGGTTGCGGCGAGGGCGTTGGCCGCCGTTTCCCTGATCTTCGCGTCCGGATCCATGAGCTTGCCGAGCAACGGCTCTAGCGTGAGGCTCTCGCCTTCAAAGTCGAACCTCAGCCCCGCCATCGTCTCGTCGAACAAGCGGTTCCACGCGGCGGCGGCGCTGACCGACTTGTCCAGGAACAAGCGTTCGAGGTCATCGGCAAGCTGGTGCGGTTTCTCCTTGCGGATGTCATCCAGCCAGGGACGGTAATGGCCAAGCCCCGGCGCCGCCATGGCGCCGTTCAATTTGGAATCGTCGAGGCGATTGAGCTCGAGCTCGAAGAACAAAAGATCGCCGGCCAGCGCAGTCACACGCTCCTGAGCGTCGCCGTAGAATTTCGCGATTGCGGGATTGCTGGTGTCGGAGGCGTAGAGCAGCGACGCATAAGCCATGATGCGGCCGATCAAATCCTGCAGCGACTCGTAAGCCTTGACCGCCACGGCCAGCGTCTCGCCTGCACCCGGCTTGGCCGCAAGATCCGCGATTCTGCCACGGTAGGCTTCGGCGAAAAGCTTGGCCTCCTGTTCGGCGCGCCCGAGATCAGCGGCGAAGCGCGGCGACTCCATGCTTTCGTACAAATCCTGAAGGCGCCATTCCGGCAGCGCGCCAAGATCTGGGGCAGGGGACGCCGACAAAGCGGCATCGGGGGAAAAAGCGATTTGGGGGGAATTTAACTTCGAGCTCATCAATCAAGCCTCTGTATTAGGCTGCTGCTAACGCTTGACCGTGGTTTCGCGTCCACAAAGCGGCGCTTTTGCCAAGACGATGGGTCGGAACGGGACGGCATTAACATCGCATTTACCGTGATGCCACAATGTGGCGCAATGCGCGGCTCAAAGGCCGCCACGGGGGACGATGACCGCTCTCATACTCATTGTTGATGACGATCCTATTCAGCGGCGCTTGCTCGAGGCTATGGCCAGGCGCTTTGGCTACAACGCCGAATGCGTGGAATCGGGCGAAGCGGCGCTCACACGTCTCGAGGCGCGCGATCGGCCGCCGATCAATCTCCTGATCCTCGATCTCGTCATGCCCGATCTCGACGGCATGGGAGTCCTGGCGCGGATGCGCCAGCGCGACATCGCGGTGCCTGCGATCGTCCAGACGGCGCATGGCTCGATCGAGGTCGTCATTTCCGCCATGCGCGCTGGCGCGACGGACTTTGTCGTCAAGCCGGTCGGCGCCGAGCGCCTGCAGGTGTCGATCCGCAACGCTTTGCGCGTCGACGCGCTCGAGGACGAACTCAGGCGGGCCACGCGGCGCAACGCCGGCGAACTCAGCTTCCGCGACATCGTCACCCGCGCGGAATCGATGGCCCGCACCGTGCGTCTCGCCGAGCGCGCCGCCAAGTCGAACATCCCCGTTCTGATCGAAGGCGAATCCGGCGTCGGCAAGGAACTGATGGCGCGCGCGATCCAGGGCGGCTCCGACCGGCGAGGCAAGCCGTTCATCATCGTCAATTGCGGCGCGCTGCCCGCGATGCTGGTCGAATCCATCCTCTTCGGGCATGAGAAGGGCTCCTTCACCGGGGCCACCGACAAGCACGCCGGCAAGTTCGCGGAGGCCAACGGGGGGACGCTGTTCCTTGACGAGATCGGCGAACTGCCGCTTGAAACGCAAGTCAAGCTTTTGCGCGCGTTGCAGGAGGGCGAGATCGATCCGGTCGGATCGCGGCGCCCGGTCAAGGTCGATTTCCGGCTCGTCTCGGCGACCAACAAGAACCTGATCGAACTCGTCAAGGCGGGACGTTTCCGCGAGGATCTTTTCTACCGCCTCAACGTGTTCCCGATCTCCATTCCGCCGTTGCGCGCCAGGCTCTGTGACGTGCAGGATCTCGCCGTGCGCTTTCTCGCCCGCTTCTGCGTCGAAGAGGGCAAGCGCATCCGTGGGCTAGCCAATGACGCGCTTGCGCTGCTCACCGCTTACGATTGGCCCGGAAACGTCCGGCAGCTCGAGAACGCCATGTTTCGCGCCGTCGTGCTGGCCGATGGCGACGAACTGACGGTCGCCGAGTTTCCGCAGATCGCGGCGCAGGTCGAGGGGTACGATGTGCGCATTCCGCCGGCCCCGCCACCGATCGCCGCCGATCCGGCGGCGTCCATCGGTTTCCGGCCGGCCGCTCACGAGCACCGCGATCCCCATTCGCTGAGATTAATCAGCGACAGCGGCGATGTGCGGACGCTCGAGGAGATCGAAACCGAGGTCATCCGCTTCGCGCTCGCCCACTATCGCGGGCAAATGTCGCAGATGGCGCGCAAGCTCGGCATCGGGCGCTCCACGCTCTACCGCAAGATGAAAGACATCGGGATCGCCGATGATGACATGCTAGGCGACGCCGCGGCATAATGGGGGCGAAGCGGCGATTGTCGGAGCAGGGGATGAACGCGTTCGGGCGCGGGAGGCGGCTTGCGCTGACAGGCTTGGGCGCCGTCGCGATCGCGCTCGCCGGAAGCCTCGCCCGCGCCGACGCTCAGGCGCCGCCGGGCCCCTCAGGCGCTGACCTCGGCGCAGAGACGCGGATGTTAGCGCCTTTTGCTCTTGAGCTTACGCAAGAATCGTCCCGGCGCGTCTCCTCCCCCCTTGTGGGGGAGGATCGAGGAGGGGGGTCGCGCGGTCCTACGCAACAAGCCAGCGGCGACGCATGCGATAATCTCCTCGACCAGCGCGACCCCCCACCCCTAGGGCGTTCGGAAGAACGCCCGTCTTTCGACGGGCTAATGCCCGCCCCCACAAGAGGGGGCGGGTGCGCTAACGCCATCGATTCCGTGGAAAGGCAGCGGATTCTGTCCTCTGAGGCCGCACCAAGGTTCGGCGACCTTGGCTCTGCGAGCCCATTGCTCGGTATATTCAGCGCTGCGGACGCGGCGCGAGACCCAGCTCGGGAGGTGACCCGGTTAGGCGAACCGAAGTCTGACCTCGCGTCGTCCTCCGTCTCAGCCTCAGCGCAAGAACCACCCCCGGCCGCGCCGCCCAGCAATTCGCCGCTCGTCTACGATCCCACCGTCGGGCCTTCGCTGTCGCCAGTGCAAAGCGCGCTCCAAGCGTCGCTGGAACGCCTCGTCACCCGCGACGACAAGCGCAGGCCCCTGGGCTCAGGCGACTGGCGCGCCGCTCGCGCCGCGATCGCGGCCTTCTACGCCGGGCGCTTTTACGCGCCGGTGTGGGTCGGCGAAAACGGCTTGACCGACACCGGGCGGGCGGCGCTCGCGCAGCTCGAGCGCGCCCGCGACGACGGCCTCGATCTGTCGGCTTTCGCTCTCCCCCGCGATCTCGGGCCCGCCCTTGATCCGGATGCGATCGCCGAAGCCGAGACGATTATCGCTTCGGCTTTGGTCGCCTATGCCGAGCAGGCGACAGGGTCGCGCGTCCCGCCGTCGCATGTTTCTGGACTCATTTTCGCAAGGCCGAGCGTCGCCGACCCTGGCGTCGCTTTAGCCGAAACGGCTGCGGCGGCGGACCCCGCCCGGCGGCTTGCCGCCTTCAACCCGCCACAGCGGGGCTACCGCGCGCTGCGTGACGAACTGAAGCGCCTCGAGAATCCAGGCGTGGCCGCACGACGGTTCCGTGTTCTCAGCGCCGACCTTGATCCCGATCCGCTGCTTGATCTTCAGGACGAGGGGGCTTCGCAGCGAACGAAACGGGCCCTCAACGCTCACATTCATACCGCCTCGGTCGGCGCCACATCCGCCGGCGTCAATGCGCGCCAGCGGGCCGCGATCCTCGCCAACATGGAGATGTGGCGCTGGGAGCCGCGCGACATGGGCGAGCGGCGGATCGAGGTCAATCTCGCCGATTTCTCGGTCGCCGTGCTTGAGGGCGATCGGGTCATTCATCAGGCGCGCGTCGTGGTCGGCAAGCCGGACACGCCGACGCCGGTCTTTTCCAGCGTCATGCGCTACGTGCTGATCAACCCGTCGTGGCAGGTGCCCGATTCGATCATCAAGAAGGAAATGATGTCGAAGCTCGGCGCCTTGAGTCGGCGCGGCTATGAGGTGAAGACAGTCGGCGGCCGGCTGACGGTCCGCCAATTGCCGGGCGAGGACAACGCCCTCGGACGGTTCGCGTTCATGTTTCCGAACGACCATGCGGTCTATCTGCATGACACGCCGTCGAAGGATCTGTTTGACGCGGAAACCCGCGCCTTCAGCCATGGCTGCATTCGCGTCGAAGATCCCCAAAGCCTGGCCGTGCTCGTTCTGGGCGGCGAATCAACCGGCTGGACGGACGAGCGGATCGAAGGCGCGATCGGCGGAAAAGAGCGAACAGTGTTCCTACCCCGCCCGCTGCCCGTTCACATCGAGTACTTCACTGATTTCGTTGACGAATTCGGAGAAATGAAGGAGCGGCCGGACGTCTACGGGCTGATTCGCAAGGTTGAGGGCATACTCGCCCGGACAGGTCAAGATTGAACGGGAGGCGATATCGGACTATACGCGAAATAGATCGCTTTTTGCCTTAACTGTGACGCCAGCGTCACAATGCGAACAAGCAGCGCCGGGCGGCGCTCAGGAGGTCGCGGTAGGTCGGCGGGAGAGGCCGGCAAAAGCGTTAAGAGTGGGACACGATTGAGCACAGTCAGCCGGCTTCGCCGCCGGTCGTGACGTGTTGGGGAAGGATGGGTTATTGGCGGGTCTTAACCTGAGCAAGTGCGTCAGCCGCGGCGGAGCGGCGGCGCAACTGGCGGTGGCGGCGGCGTTTACGGCGGCTTGGCTCGTTCCGAACTCGACAGAGTCGGCGGTCGCCAATGGCGACACGCGAACCGTGATCCTCTCGGACCAGCACACCAACGAATCCGGCTCGTTCACCTTCATGGTCAACGGCGTCTATGACCAGGGGGTGCTCGATAAGCTGAACTGGTTCTGCCGGGATTGGCGGCTGAACGAGCCGACTAAGATGGACCCGCACCTCTTCGACATCATCTGGGAGGTCTATCGCGAGTCCGGGTCTCAGCAGCCGATCGACGTCCTGTCCGGCTACCGTTCGCCGCAGACCAACGCAATGCTGCGCAGGCGGTCGCGCCAGGTGGCCGAGCATTCCCAGCATATGCAGGGCAAGGCGATCGACGCGCATTTCCTCGACGTCAGCACGGCGCGCATTCGCGACATCGCCATGCGCGCGCAGACCGGCGGCGTGGGCTTCTACCCGACCGGCAACACCCCTTGGGTGCATATCGACAGCGGGTCGGTCCGGTATTGGCCGAAAATGAGCCGTGACGCGCTGACCCGCCTATTCCCCGACGGGAAGACCGTGTTCATCCCCGCCGATGGGAAGCCGATGCCTGGCTATGAGCTCGCCCGTGCTGAGATCGAAGCGCGCGGCGGCGATGTACAGGTGGCGAGGGGCGGCGGCATTGGCGGACTTTTCTCCTGGCTGTTTGGCGGCGGCGGCGCCGACGACGCGGAGGAGTCAGGCGGCCAGGAAGCGACGACCACCATGGCGACGACCGGCAACGCGCGCGGCGGTCGGAGCAGTGGCCCGCAGGCGCCGGTTGAGGTCGCCGAGGCCGGGCCGGAAGCGGTGGCCAAAGCGAAGCGCGATCTGCCGACCGGTCAGACTTACGCCAGCGCCCCCGAACCGGCGCCGGCCGCCAAGCCGCAGGCGCCCGATTCCGGGCCGGAGGCGGTGGCGAAGGCCAAGCATGATCTGCCGACCGGTCAGGCTTACGCCAGCGCGCCTGAGTCAGCGCCGACGCCGCCAGTCAAGCCGCAGGCGGTTGCTGAGTTGGAGCAGCCCGACGTGGCCAGCGACGCTTCGCCTGATGTCCCTGCCGGGCCGAAGTTCATCGCGCCGCTGCCGCCGCGGAAGCCAGCCGATCTCGCCGCTCTCGCATTCGCCAGCGCGCCCATGCCGCCAACGCGTCCTGCCGATCTCATCCTTGCTTCGAAGAACGACCAAGGCGGCGCCGCTTTTATGCTCCCGTCGAACAAGGGATTTGGCCCGGCGTCGCAGCGAGGACTGCTGCCGCAGGTCATTACGGCCGGTGTCGACCGCGCGCCGACCGGCGCGCTTGCGCTGGCTGAAGCGCTATCGGCGCCGAAATATGATGACGACACGCTTCTCGCGCGGGCAGCCGAGCTGACCGCGCCCTTGCCGCCAATGCCGATCGCCGGTGTTGGGGCGGCTGTTCCCGACAAGACGATGGCCGTGGCCGACGCCTCAGCGATCCAGCCGGAGCAGCACGGATGGGTCGCTCGCACGGCGGCGAGCGCGGCCGAAGACATGGCCGAATTGTTCGGGGGCGTCTTCAGGACCTCCTCGCCGGCCCACGCAAGCCCCGACGAACTGCGGGCTTCGCGGCAATAGGCTGCCGCGAAGCTGCGGACC
>DATDHT010000308.1:0-3455 GCA_036521435.1 Roseiarcus sp. | reverse complement strand
TACCGCAAGCGCTGCAGATTTCACCTATCGACGGTCACGGCCGCGGCTCCGGCGCCCGTTTCTCGACCGGCAGGCCGGCGGCGGCCCAGCCGTCCGAGCCCTCCGGATACCACCCGACATCCGCGTAGCCCAGTGCGAGAGCGCGCCTGGCCGCGTTCCAAGACATCCAGCAATCCTTGAGGCAATAGAACACGAGCGGACGTTTGCCGCCGGCCAAAGCTTTATCAAGGCCGCGCCGAAAATAATCGAGCATGACGGGCGCGAGCTCGCCGTAGCCGGTGTCGGGGAGCCACAGGCTGCCCGGAATGTCCGAGCGTGGCTTGTCCCGCCAGACGACATCGGCGGGCAGGTCTTTGGGGCGCGGCGCCTGCGGCAGGACGTCGATGAAGGCCGCGTCGCCGGCGCGCCACATCGCTGCCGCATCGTCGGTCGTCAGCACGCGCGCGCCATTCAGGGTCGCGGGCGTCGGCGCCCGATAATCGCTCTGCCGATAAGAATCCGGTTCTGGCGGCGCGTCACTGGCCGCTGCTGCGAATGTAGCAACCAGAGTGAGGCCGAGGGCGCCCACAAGCGTCCCTCGCAGACTGACTCCGATCATCTTAAGGCAACGGGCGTTTAGGCTAAAGATCCGCCGGGCGCCGAAGGCCGCCGCAATCCTGACAAGAATCTTAAAAGGTCTGGTGTCTTTTAGGCTCCTACATTTTGGGGGCGCCGCAGAGCCCCTGGCGTCATGCCCCCGGACTACGATCCGGGGGTTGACCCGGCCATCCACGTCTTTGCAATGGCCGATGCTTGCCATACCGTCGGCCAAATGCGCGGCGGCTGGGTCTACATCATGACGAACCATCCTAACGGCACGCTCTACACCGGCGTCACCGCAGACCTCGCCCGCCGCACCTATGAGCATCGCGAAGGCCTCTACGCAGGCTTCACGAAGCGGTATGCGCTCAGGCGGCTGGCATGGTATGAATTTCATGAGGACATCACAGCAGCGATCCAGCGTGAGAGCAACATGAAGCATTGGCCGCGCGCCTGGAAGGTTCGCTCGATCATCGCCATGAATCCCGAATGGCGGGACCTCTATCTCGAACCGAACAGTTGAGGCGTCTCGCCTGCGTGGATGGCCGGGACAACCGCCGGATCGTAGCCCGGGGGCATGACGCTTCAGGGCTACCGCAGGTCTCCTTACGTAGCGCCATCCCTTGGCTGCTCGGCGCCCTGATCGCCTTCATTCTCTCGGCGCAGATCGCTTGCGGCGGCGACACACTCTCTCCGCTGTCAGTGCAGGAAGTCGCGCCCGGCGTGTTCGTCCATGTCGGCGAAATCGCCCTGATGAGCGAAGAAAATTTAGGCGACATCGCCAACATCGGCTTTGTGGTCGGCGACAAGGGCGTGGCGGTGATCGATACAGGCGGCAGCGTGCCGGTTGGCCAGCGCCTGCTCGCCGCCATTCGCGCCCGCACCGACAAGCCCATCCTCTATGTGATCAACACGCATGAGCACCCCGATCACGTCTTCGGCAATGCGGCTTTCGAGGGTACGGGCGCGACCTTTGTCGGCCACCACAATATGCCGCGAGCCTTGGCGATGCGGGGCGAATTCTACCTCAAGGCGTTCCGCCGGATCATCGGCGACAAGCTCGTCGACGAGGTGAAGATCATTCCCCCCACTTTGCTCGTCGCCGATCGCATGACGCTCGATCTCGGCGGAAGGTCTCTGGAATTGCAGGCGTGGCCCCCGGCGCACACGGATTGCGACCTGACCGTCCTGGACACGGCGACGAAGACGCTGTTCGCCGGCGACCTCGTCTTCGTCAAGCATCTGCCGATCATCGACGGCTCGTTGAAGGGCTGGCTGGTCGATCTTCCCGCGCTGGCCAAGGTTCCCGCATTGCGCGTCATTCCGGGCCATGGTCCCGTCGGTCTGCCCTGGCCGCAGGCGCTCGACAGCGAGCGGGCCTATTTCGAGGGCGTCGCAAAGGACGTGAAGGCGTCTATTGCGAAGGGTGAGCCGGTCGAAGGCGCGACCAAATGGGCCGGGCAAGCGCAACGGGATGACTGGAAGCTGTTTGAGGACTATAATCGTCGCAACGTGACGGCCGCCTATTCGGAATTCGAGTGGGATCAATAGGCGCCGCTGCTCGGGATGGAGGCGCTTCGATGGCGCGGATGCTCAACAGACGACAGACACTGGCCGGTCTCGCGCTGGGTTGCGCGACGGGCGGACGCGCTTTTGCGCAAGCCGTCGATGAGCCCGATTCCTGGCCGGAACTCGTGCACCTGTTTTTCAACGACGCGCCCATCCAGGAAGACAAGAGCCTCGTGTCGTTCGAGGCGCCCGCGCGCGCTGAGGACGCCGCGATTGTGCCGATGTCGTTTTCGGCCAAATTGCCCGAAGGCGACACGCGCCGCGTCACCAAGCTGACCCTCGTCATCGATGAGAATCCGGTGCCGCTCGCGGCCACGTTCACGCTCGGCGAGAAGGCTGGCGACACGCGTCTCTCAACCCGCGTGCGGGTCAATTCCTACACCAACACCCGCGTGGTCGCAGAACTCAGCGACGGCTCGCTCCACATGGCGACGCGCTACATCAAGGCGTCAGGCGGGTGCTCGGCGCCCATGGTCAAGAGCATGGACGAAGCGCTGGCGACGCTCGGCCAGATGAAGTTCCGCATCCTGCCGCCCACGCCCGAGGCGCCGAACGAAGCGCTCCTCATGATCCGCCACCCGAACAATTCTGGGCTGCAGATGGATCAGGTGACCCGCCTCTATACGCCGGCGCGCTATATCGCCAAGCTCGCCGTCTATCAGGGACAGGATCTCGTTTTCTCGATGGCCGCCGGCATATCGATCTCCGAGGACCCGAACTTCCGCTTCACCTTCAAGCCCAACGGCGCCAAGATGTTCCGCGTCGAGGCCGAGGACACGGCGGGCAAGACCTTCTCCGGCGCATGGCCGGCGACCCGCGACGGGGCGTGAGCGAAGGCCTGCTTCGATCTCATCGCCTGCACTGCCGACGGACCGAAAAACGCCGCTCACGGGAGAGCGGCGTCCGGCCGAAGCTTGAAGAGGCCCAAGCGTTAACCCGAGAACGCAGTGCTCTTGCGCGACCCGCGATAGCCCGCGACGCCAAGGCCGGCGAAGCCGAGCAGCATCATCGCCCACGTCGCCGGCTCTGGAACCGCGGATGGCTCGAAGGCGGTCAGGTCTGAAGTCTGCGAGTCGATGACCGCGAGCGTGCCGGTGGTGAAACGACTGGCGTTGGTGTCGATCGTAAGAAGATCCGAGGTCTGGCCGGCAAGCAAGCCGCCCGTTGCGGCCCAGCTGAACCCTATCGTGTGGCCGGGCGTGTCGCGGTCGACCAAGCTCGGCGCGTTGGCGCCGCCGTTGTCCCCGACGTCCGTCATTAAGGTCGCGAAATTTGCCGGCGGTGACCCGCGCCATCGCGTCGCTTGA
>DATDHT010000307.1:0-6952 GCA_036521435.1 Roseiarcus sp. | reverse complement strand
CAGCGTCCGCCAGCGGACTGATCGCACCGCGCCGATCGCGCCCTCATCAACCAGAGTCGAAACCTTGCGGCAGATCGGCGCCTCGAGCCAGTTGTGAACCGTGTGCAAGACACACCCAGCGCGCGCAGCGGCCCCTGCCATACGCTTTGCGTCCTGGACCTGCGTGACCAGCGGCTTTTCGCTGAGCACATGAAGGCCCGCGTCGAGCGCGCATTCGATCAGCGCCGCATGACTGCCCGGCGGCGCACAGATATCGACAAAATCGAGCTTTTCGCTGGCCAGTAGATCATCGACGGTTTCATACCACCGGCCATCCGGGCAGGCGGCCAGGAACGCCTCGCGACGCGATGCAGCGGCGTCGGTCGCGGCGACAACTTCGGCATCGTCGCGGGTGCGCCAGCCGGGTAAGTGCCCGTTGACCGCGACGTTGCCGAAGCCGATAAACGCCCCTTTAAGCACGCTACTCAGTCGAGCCCGAACCGGCGCGCGATCGCAGCGAAAGACTGATCGAGGATGTCGACCCCGCGCAGCGCTTCATCTTCGGTGAGGACGAGAGGCGGATTGATGCGAATGACATTGGAGTAGGACATGGTGATGAGGCCGCGCTCCAGCGCCTCATGGAAGAGCGCGCGCGTGATGGTCTTGTCGAGCGGCTCCTTCGTCTTGCGGTCGGCCACCATCTCGACCCCGATGAGCAGACCGCGCCCGCGCACGTCGCCGATGAAGCGGTATTTTTCCTGCAGCTTCTTCAGGGCTTCGAGCATCACCTTTCCGACGCGCGCCGAATTCTCGACGAGCTTGTCCTCAAGGATCGCCTCGACCGCGCCGAGCCCCGCCGCGGCGGCCAACGGATTGCCGCCGTAGCTCGACGAACTGCCGCTTGGCTCGCCGAAGGGCGTCGCCGACATGCGCTCGAGCGACGAGGCGACGGCGCTCAACGGAAAGCCACCGCCGATGCCCTTGCCGATCGTCATGATGTCGGGCTTCAGCCCAAAGTGATCAGAGGCCCACATCTTGCCGGTGCGGCCGAAGCCGACCAGAATCTCGTCGGCGATGAGAAGCGCGCCGGACTCTGTCGCGATTTCGCGCACCGCGTGGATGAAGTCGTCGGGCGGAATCACGTTGCCGGCCGTGCCCTGCATCGGCTCGATGATGATCGCCGCAAGCTCGCCCTGCGTGTCGTTCTTGATGACGTTGCGCAGGTGCTCGGCGCAGGCCAAGCCGCACGACGGGTGCTGCAGATTGAACGGGCAGCGATAGCAGTTCGCATAGGGCGAATGATGCATGCCCGGCGGAAACGGCCCCTGATGGTTGCGATAGCCGCCGCCCAGCATGCCGATAACGCCCTGGCTCTTGCCGTGGAAGCCGCCCCAGAAGCCGATGAACTCGAATTTCTTGGTCACCGACTTGGCAAGCCGGAACGCCGCCTCGACCGCCTCGGCGCCGCCAGAAAACAATTGCAGATGAGTGAGCCCTTCAGGCAAGAGCGAGGCGACGAGCTTGAGGAAGCGCGCCCGCGTCTCGGTCGTGAAGCTGCCGAAGGTGATGCGGTCGAGCTGCTCCTTGATGCGCTTCACATAGTGCGGGTGGCTATGGCCGATGCTGCCGACGGCGATGCCTGCGATGAAGTCGAGATATTCGTTGCCGTCGACGTCGGTGATGGTGCAGCCTTCGGCGTGGTCGACGACCATTTGCGAGAAGAGCGCAATCGACTGCAGGCCCGGCGCCATCGCCTTGGCCTCGGAATCGAAGATCGCCTTGGATTTGGGGCCGGGCACGGCGCGGCGTTTGAACGCGTTGTTTAAGGACGGAACTTCGTTCAACAGATCAATTCCTTGTTGACGCGACCAAGCGCGGGCGCCGCTGGAAGCGCTCGGTCAGGCAATCGGCGATCGCCTGTGCGGCGCGATCGCGGTAAAGCGCGTAGCTCGGCCACGCGTTGAGATCGATGATCATCGGCTCGCCATTGGCCTTGATGACCGCGTCGCCGCCGAAGACCTCAAGCCCGAGCGCGGCGGCAGCGTCGAGTCCCGCCTTGCCCAGGCGAGCGGGATCGAACGCATGGCCCAGCATCCCCTTGTCACGATGATAGAACCATTGGAACCAATTGGCGTCCCTAGCCCCCGCGGCATTTCGCACGCCGTAGAATTTGACGAGGTCGCCCGGCACGTGCTCCTGCGCGATGACGAACGGAATGTCCCGCTCCGCGAAACGGCTGAGTGCATCGCGCCATCCGACCTCGGACGCCGCATAGAGAACGTCGTCGGTTTGTGTCGCGTGAAAATCGTAGCGCTTGATCCAGGCGCAGTCGGCCGGCCGCGGCGTATTCGCGTTCGCGGCGACGATCCAGCTCCTCGGCGCCGCCACACCATTGCGCGCGAACAGTTCGACCATGCGGTGGCGGTAGGTGTTGCGAATCGCCGTCGTCGTGTTGACGACAATAGCGCCTGCCTTTTCCATCGCCGCCAAGCGGTCCAGGACCGTTCCGCGCTCGCACATGACAAACAGGTTCGCCGCAGGCGCTTCAATCACGGCGTCGGCGGTGATCAATTCGACGTTGAAGCCCCGCTCCGTCAAAGCCTCGCCGACCCGCTTCATGATCGCGGCGTCGTCATCGATGCGCCCGGGCGAGTGGCTCGGCTCGCGCAGCACGCCGAGGCAGCTGGGTCCAGTGTTCATGCGCCGGCGTTCTCGCGCCAGCGAAGCCCGGCCTGCTCCGCGGCCATGACGTCGTGCGCCCGATCGATGTCAAATACGAGAGGCAGAACGACGCCATAAACGGAGCGGCCCTCATCGACCAGCCATTTGAGATAGTCGCGCAGGCGGTCGAAATGTATTTTCGGCTCCGCGCCTCGATACGCTGGAAGCCAGTAAAGGCCGGCCGTGACATGGCTGCCCCGGTCGCCGCCCAGCCGAAGGACGCGCATCTCCTCGTTCAGCGTCGCCCACAACGGGTTGTCGTCATCCACATGGTCAGTCAGGCCGAGCACGACCGCATCATCCGGAAAGCTCGCGGCCGAGCTCACAAAATGCTGAAAGGCGCCAGCCGGCATGATCGCATCGACCGTCGTGATGAGCGCCGGAGCGCCGGAAAGCCGTGCGGCGACAATCTCAAAGCTCGCGTAGGATGACGACGTCGTGCGCACGATGAGATCGAGATCCAAGTCGCGACCGTGCTCGCTCAGCCAATGCCGACAATCATCGCTGCCTTCGTTGATGATTATGGTCGCTTGATGGATGCCGGCCGCGCGAAACCGATCAAGGGCGTGGCCAATCAAGGGGCGTCCATCGACCGGCGTCATCGGCTTGCTGACGCGATATCCGTCCGCCCGCAGGCGAGTTCCGTGTCCAGCGGCAATGATTCCCCCGCGCGGGACAAGAAATTGTTGCGCGGCAGTCATGTCAGAATGTCGAGGAGATCCGGCAGTTCAGTCACGGCGGCAAGAACGGACCGGTTTCCAGCGCCATCGCGTTCAGTGGCCTGAACGCCTTCAGGCGCGATCCATATGAAGCGCATGCCGGAACGCCGAGCGCCCTCATAATCGCGCCGCAAGGAATCGCCAACCATTACGCTCGTCTCCGGCGCCGCATGCAGCTCCGTGAGAGCGGCTTGAAAAATCGCCGGGTCGGGCTTTTCGGCCCCGACGCGCTGACTGTCCGCCATAGCTCCGAATAGAGGAGCAAGTCCCGAGCTTTCGCAGGCCCCTTCGAGATTGCCATAAAAATTGGACACCACGCCAAGCCGATAGCGCTCGCTGAGCGCCTCGAGGACCGGGCGATTGCGGGCGAAAGCGGCAGACATTTCGGACAGGAAGCGTGAAGCAACGCGGCGACCGCGAGCGCGATCAATCTCACGCTCGCCCGTTCCGCCGCCACGGCGCGCCAACTCGGCCTCGAGATTGGTCGTCAACGCGGCGACCGTTTCCTCAAGACCCGTCGCCGGCGCAAGCGCGCCGACAAGCGCATCATCGGCCGCATAGAAGGCCGGCGCAAAAGCATCGGCTGAAAAGTCGAGTCCCTCGCTCCAATAGAGGGCATGGAATCGTTCCTTCCACGCCACCCCGTCGGAATCGAGCGTGCCGCCAAAATCGAACAGCACCGTTTCGATCGCTTGCATTTAAGATCGGCCGCGGGCCGCGACCTTTGCGCTCTTGGACGCCACGCCGGGAAGGTCGAAAGGTTCGCCGTCGATGAAGGCGTTGCACGCGTCGTACGCGACGCTGTCACGGAACTGGCGCGGTGGAGTTTTCATGAAATAGGCCGACGGCGCTTCGAGCGGGCCGCCTACCCCGCGGTCCAATCCCAGCTTGGCGCAACGCAGGGCGTCAATGACAACGCCGGCGCTGTTCGAGGAATCCTGCACCGACAGCCTGAGCTCGATCTCCAGCGGCGCATCGCCGAAACCGCGCCCCTCCAGGCGGATGAAAGCGATCTTGTTGTCGTGCTGCCAGGGAATATAGTCGGAGGGGCCGACGTGGATATCCGCGTCATCGAGCCGCTCGTCGAGCTGCGACTGGACGGATTCCGTCTTGGAAAGCTTCTTCGACTTGAGCCGCTTGCGCTCCAGCATGTTGAGAAAATCGGTGTTGCCCGCTGTATTGAGCTGGTAGGTCCGGTCGAGAGCGACGCCCCGATCGGCGAACAGCCGCGCGAGCGAGCGATGGACGATGGTCGCGCCGACCTGGCTCTTGATGTCGTCGCCGACGATGGGCAGGCCGGCGTCCTGGAACTTTTTCGCCCATTCAGGATCCGAGGCTAGGAAGACCGGCACGCAATTGACCATCGCCACGCCCGCCTTCAGGCAGGCTTCCGCATAGTGCTTCACGGCCTCCTCGGAGCCGACGGGCAGATAGCACAGCAGCACCTCGGCGCCCGACTTGCGCAAAGCCTCGGTGATGTTGGTCGGCTCGAGGTCGGCTGGGCGAAACGCGACGTCGTCGTCATAATCCGCCATGTGCGGCGCGACGCCGTCGAACTGGGGACCCATCTGGACGACGACATTCGATACCGGCAGCGAACTCTGGAAGACACGCGTGTTGTTCGGCTTGGCGAAGATCGCCTCCTCGAGCGGCCGGCCGACCTTACGCTTGTCGACGTCGAACGCGGAGACGAACTCGACATCGCTGGCCCGGTAGCCGCCGATGACCTGGTGCATCACGCCATCGAACGCCGCGTTGCGGCGGCTCCGGTAATATTCCACGCCCTGAACGAGCGCACTGGCGCAATTGCCGATGCCCGCGATGGCGACCTTGATCTTCTTTTGCATTTGCTCAGAGATCCTCACGATGCCCGCTGATAGGGTCAGCGGAATCCACCTCTTATCGGCAGGCGGGACGAAAACGCAAAGTATATATGACCGGATTGCGACGGCAAAGCCAGATTTTCATGTACGAACGCGGGTAATTTAGGTTGTCGCCTGCTCACGAAGCCGGATGACCAGGGCCCTTCACATGCCAAACGCCGGGGCTCGGCTATTGCCGCGTTTGAGGTTGCGATAGCGGGCCATCGCCCAAAGCGGAAAAAACTTGGAATAACCGTGATAGCGTAAATAGAAGACCCGGGGGAAACCGGTCGCGGTATGGAACGGCTCGTTCCACAAGCCGTCGTCGCCTTGCGAAGCGCCGAGATAGGCGATTCCACGGTCGACGGCAGGGTGATCGGCTTCGCCCGCCGCCATGAGCCCAAGCAGCGCCCAAGCGGTCTGCGAAGCGGTGCTGGGCGCGGGTTCGTAGCCCTTATAGTCGAGCTTATAGCTGCCGCCGCTCTCCCCCCAGCCGCCGTCCGGATTCTGGATCCGCTCAAGCCATGTGACAGCGCGGCGCATGGGCTCGGATTGCGGGTCCTGGCCGGCGATCGACAGCGCGCACAGGGAAGACCAGGTTCCGTAAACGTAGTTCATCCCCCAGCGGCCAAACCAGCTTCCATCCTTTTCCTGATCGGCCAGGAGGGCGTCCATCCCGCGGGCCAAAACCGGGCTCGTTTCGCGCGTCTCGCCCAGCTGAGCGAGCATCGAGACGCAACGCGCGGTCACGTCTGCGGTCGGCGGATCGAGCAGCGCGCCATGGTCGGCGAACGGGATGTGGTTGAGATAAGAATGGGTGTTGTCGGCGTCGAAGGCGGCCCATGCGCCGTTGCGGCTCTGCAGGCCCTCGATCCATTCACGCGCTCGAGCGATCGCCGGCGAATGGGCGTCCGGCGCCTTGGTCAGGCCGCCGCGATCCGCCCGGTCCATCGCCATCACGACCACGGCTGTGTCGTCCGTGTCGGGATAATGCGGATTGGAATATTGGAACGCCCAGCCGCCCGGCCGAATGTTCGGACGCTGAACGGCCCAATCGCCCTTGACGTCAAGAATTTGGAGCGGCGCGAGCCAATCGAGCGCCGCGCGCACCGGCTCAGCCCCGGCTTCGCCTCCCGCTTCAAGCAGCGCATGGGCGGCAAGCGCCGTGTCCCACACGGGCGACAAGCATGGCTGGCAATAAGCCTCATCCTTGCCGACGAGGAGCAGCTTCTCGATCGACCGGCGCGCCGTGACGAGATGAGGATGGTCAGGCGGATAGCCGAGCGCGTCATACATCAGGACGGCGTTCGCCATCGCGGGATAGATCGCGCCGAGGCCTTCTTCGCCATTGAGGCGCTCGGTCACGAAAGCCTCGGCCGCGCCGATCGCGCGACGCCGCAAGGAAGCCGGAAAATAGGGCTCGACGCGCTTGAGCAACCAGTCGATCGCGCCAAAGATTTTCACGCCTGCCCACGCCTGATGCGCGCCCTTCGGCCACTCGCGCACAGTTTCGGGCGGCGCGACGAACAATTCCGGGATCGTGACGCCGCGGGGATTGGCTGGGCGCGGCTTCAGCGCTTGCAGCACAAGAAGCGGGACCATCACCGTGCGCGCCCAATAGGAGACCTTGTCGAGATGGAAGGGAAACCAGCGCGGCAGGAGCATGATCTC
>DATDHT010000306.1:0-8412 GCA_036521435.1 Roseiarcus sp. | reverse complement strand
TCGCGGAAGCCGAAGGTGGAGAACGCGCGCGTCGCCGGATCGCCGCGCACGACCCATTTTTCGACGCCATGCGCGAGGCCGGCGATCATCAGCTTCAAATCGCCCTGATCGCTCCAGAACCAGGCGAGTTCATTGTAGGGTTTTGGCTTGCTCACGAGGCGCGCGGCGACCGCGCGGCCCTGATCGACGGCGTTTTGCACCGATTCGAGCCGGGTTCGCATTCCGAGCGCCGCATGCGGAAAATGCGCGCAGTCGCCGATCGCCGAAATCGTTGAATCGGAGGTGAGCAAAAACTCGTCGACGACGATGCCGTTGTCGCATTCGAGGCCGCACTCGCGCGCCAGCGCGTCCTCCGCGACGACCCCGATCCCGACGACCACCAGGTCCGCTCTCAGCTCCTCCCCGTCGGTGAGGATGACGGTTTCCGCGTGCTCGCGGCCCTTGATCGCGGTGACGCCAAGCCCAAGCCGGAAGCGCGCGCCGAAAGCCCCGTGCTCTTTCAGGAAAAAATCCGACATGATCGGCGAGACCGCGCGGCCCATCGGGCGCGCGATCTCGACCACCGTCGCGTCGGCTCCGAGGCTCGCGGCGGTCGCGGCGATCTCGAGCCCGATGAATCCGGCGCCGATGATGACGACTTTCGGCTTCGAACCGAGACGCTCGCGAATCGCGGTCGCATCAGAAATGTCGCGGAGCGCGAACACGCCCTTGAGATCGACGCCCGGCACATCGAGCCGCCGTTGCCGCGCGCCGGTCGCAAGGATGAGATGTCCGTAACCGACCACGCCGCCGTCGCTGAGTTCCACCCGCTGCGCAGCGCGATCGATCCGCGTCGCGCCGATTCCGAGCCTCAAGTCGATGCGCTGCTCGCGAAAATGTGCGTCGGCCCTGAGCGGGAGCCCAAGGATGTCCATTTCCCCCTTGAGAAACGCCTTCGACAGCGGCGGGCGCTGGTAGGGCGGATCCTTTTCGGCGGAGAGAAGAGCAATTTCACCATCGAAACCCTGCTCGCGCAAGGACGCCGCGGCCTGAACCCCGGCATGGCCCGCGCCGACGATGACGACCGAGCTGGGCGTCATCGGTTGGGCGCCAAGACCTCATCCTGAGGAGCCCGCAATGCGGGCGTCTCGAAGGATGGTCCAGAGCGCTTCATTC
This sequence comes from Roseiarcus sp., assembly GCA_036521435.1. GTDB lineage: Bacteria > Pseudomonadota > Alphaproteobacteria > Rhizobiales > Beijerinckiaceae > Roseiarcus. The sequence continues at coordinate 7,257 of DATDHT010000306.1, read as the reverse complement.
GATTGGCGAATGCTGGAACGCCCTTCGAGGCCCCTTCGGGGCGCCTCAGGACGAGGGAGGACGTGTCATCATTCATTGGCGTAGAGCCGGAAGCCGCGCCGTTTGGCCTCGGGCTCCTGCGGCCCCGGATCGTCGGGGGACATCGAGGCGGGATCGATGATCACGCCGGTTCGGGCCACGGGAACGACGGTCTGTCCTTGCGCAGGCTCCGAGCGCGGCTCCGGCGCGATCGCCTCGGGCGCTGGCGTGATGACTGGCGCAGGAACGGGCGCGGCGATGGCCTCGGCCGGCGGCGGCGGGGCCGCTGCGCTCTCCACCGGGGCGGCGAGGCGCTCATCGGGCGTGCGCCAGACGAAGCCGTCGAGCGCGCCCGACGGCGAGACGGGCGCCCAACGGTCGCTGATCACCCCATCCGCCACCCAGGCCTTGTCGCGCGGGGCGCGCGCGGCGCGACCAAGCCACTCGCGCACCGCGCCATGATTGCCCTCGGTCTCCTCGATGTCGGCCATCAGCAAACAGACGCGGCGGGTCGGGCGGCCGTTCGAGGAATCCGAGGCGATGAGACCGGCGATCGCCCCGCGCGCGGAAGACAGGTCATGCGCGTCAAGCGCCGCGCGCCCTACGGTGAGAGACGATTCGGGATCGAGCGGCGCCATGCGCGCAAGGGCCCGGGCCCGCGCCAGCCGGTCCTCGGTGGAATCGCCGTGGCGCACCCGCAGATAGGCCGCAGCGAGGTCGGGATGGGGCGTCTGCGCGTAAGCCGCCTCGAGCATGCGGCTCGCGCGACGATAGTCGCCCGCTTGCGCGGTGAGCCGGCCGCTGATCGCCGCCGCGGGCACGAGCGTCGGGGCGAGCTTGCAGGCCTCCTGCGCGAGAGCGAGCGCAGCCTTGGGATCGCGCTCCATCGCCTCCTCGGCCATCGCCGTCTTGATCACCGCGCGCCAGCGGTTGGCGGTCGGCTTGTCGATGAGGCGCGCGCCGGCGTTCGAGTCGACGGTCGCGAGCGCGCCGGCCCAATCGCCGCGGCGCGTGCGGTCGTCGAGAACCGCCTGACCGGCCCAGGCCGCGGGCGCACGCGCATGGGCGCGCATCGCGTATTGCAGGGCCGCCCCGTGATCGCCGGCGCGCCGCGCCTCGACATGCAGGCCGCGCAGGCCGATGCCGTGCGTTTCGTCATGGTCCAGCATGGCGTTATAGGCCGCAGCGGCCCTCGGCCGGTCCCCGGCGAGTTGCGCCGATTGGGCTTGCAGAAGTTTGGTCATCGGCTCGTGCCCGATCAGCCGGCCCGCGTCGTAAGCGTGCTTGGCCGCCCCTCGCGCGTCGCCCGCGCCTACGGCGAGCATGCCGCGCGACAAAGCCTGAAAACCCTTCTCACGCCTGCGCGACTGCGCGCCGACCGAGACCAGCGAGGGGATGCGGAAGACGAAACGCAGCAGGCCCCACACGATCGCGATCGCAATTCCCAGCGCCAGCACGGCGGCGAGCGCGAACATCAGCGACACTTCGTATTCCTCGCCCCGCCAGGTGAGGTCGACGACGCCGGGATTGTTCGCGAGCCACGTCAGGCCTCCAGCGGCCAGCGCCAGTGCGCCTAAGAAAATCAGCAGGCGAACCATCGCGACCCCGCTTCAAACGCCAAACGTGCGCCGGAAGGCGCCTGGACCCTCGGCCACCCTGACTTCACGGTTTTTGGCCGCTCGCGAGCCGCCCGACCGCCGCCTCACGGATCGACTGAAGCGCGGCTTCCGCCGCAGCCCTCGCCCGCGCCAGCGTCGGCCAGTCGCCAGCCGCTTTGCGCGCCGCTTCGGGGAGCTTATCGAAAGCGGCGACCGCGGCGCCGATGTCGCCGCGCCGGGTCGCGGCCTCGATCTGGGAGACCAAAGCCTGCGGATCGTCACCGGCCGTCTCGTTGAGTTCGCGCACCTTCACGAGATTGTGGAGATGGGCGAGGAACCGATCCGTCACGCTGCCCGTGTCCGGCTTGGACGTTGCGGCCAGGACGTGCGGCGCAACCGCGTTGAACGAGGCAGCCAGCGCGCCGTTGGTCGGCGCCCCGTTGACCACGGCTTCAAGCGGCGCCAGCGCCGCGGAATCGACCCCGAGACGTTTGAGGGCGGCGAGCTCGGGTCCAAAACCCGCGCCTGCGCGCAATCGGTCGGCAGCGGTTTCGGCGACAATTGCGATGGCCGCGGTGTTGTCGGCGGCGGCGAGCTTCTCCTCGGCGACCCGGGTTTCATTCTTGGGCGCCGCGAGCGCGGCGTCGATCTTGTCGATGCGAGCGGCGAGGGCGGCGAGATCGGGGCCGGCGGCATTCGCCTTTGGCGCGTCGGATTCGAGCTTCGCGACCCGGGCTGACAATTCGGGAAGCTCGCCCTTCTCCGCATCGACGTCCGTGCGCAGGTCCTTGGCCTGGACGGCCAAGCGTTGGGTCGCATCGCTTGCGGCGTTGTTTCCCGCGCTGGCCGCTTCCAACGCATTCACCCTCTTGTCGAGGTCCGCGGTGTTTGACGCTCCGGCGCTGGCCTCGAGCGCGCTGATCCGCTTCCCAAGCGCAGCGATTGCCGCGCTCTCGCGATTGGCCTCAGCGCCGAACGCGCCGTTCGTCTGTCGCGCCTGCGCTTCGAGAGCGCCCAATCGATTTTCCGTCTCCGACACGTCGGCTTTGGAGGTCAAAAGCGTATAGCCGGCGCCGAGGCCCAGCGCAGAGACGATGAGCCCACCCACCGCGCCGGCCAGCAGACCACGCGCGCCGGGACGCCGAGCCGCTTTGGCGGCGCGGGCGTCAGCCTTGGTTTCGGCCGCCGTCGGGTCGGGAGAGGGCGCGCTGTCGTCAGGGTCGCGCGCTGCGATTTCCCCTTCGATGACCTCCGGTTCGCGCCGGCCGTCACGATTGACCGGAGCGCCCGTTGGCCCGGCGGAAACGTCCTTTATTTCCTCGTCGACCATCGCCTCGCGCTCTCGGTTTCTCGCGGGCCCTATATACGGGACGACCCGCGCGAAGGGAACCCGCCGAGCTCTTGGCGCAACCTTCGAAAAAGCCCCGCTTCATCAGGCGTTTCGGCAATCGCGACGCGGATTGCGCCGATTGCTCGCAATGGTTCTGCAACGTCGCTCGACATGCAAACGTGCTTAAGCTTAAGGAAACAAGCCTCCGCGCCCCCAGCCTTCGACAGCGCTGCCGCCAGCCCGGCCGACCGGCGCGAATAGTGCAGCGCCGCGGCGCAAGATGCGAGAGACCCTGCTTCTGCCGGACGCCAAGCCTCGCGCGCCTCCGCCGCGTAGGCTTCCACGACTTCAAGCTCAAACGTTTCGGCAAGCGCCACCTCTATAGCCTCCTTGCGGTCTCGACCGGCAAGGTAGAGCACGTTCGCTCCAGCCTTCAGTCCACCGGCCAGCTTCGTGATCAATTCTTCCGCGTTCCGCGCCGGCGGTGAGGCGAGCCGCCAGCCGCGCGCCTCCGCCGCACGCGCGGTGCGCGCGCCGACGACATAGAGCGGCGAGGACGTGTCAGTGGGCCCCTCGGCATGGAGCGCCTTGTCGCTGGTCGCAACCACGGCGTCGTAGCTCGCGCGCTGTGATCGGACCAGTCCAGTCCGGATCTCGATCACGGGAAGGCAGACGACGGAAAAGCCAAACCGGCGTAGCCGGGCCGCGCTCGCATTTGCATCTCCGCGCTCGCGGAACAGGGCGACGCGGGGATGCGATCCCCCTCTCTCACGGGGGACGGGTTGGGGCGAGGGTTTGCGGGCGAAGCGCGTCATCGCGTTGGCGATGGTTCCCTCATCCGTCGCGTCCATAGGACATTGTGGCGCGCCACCTTCACCCGGAAGGAGACGGGGCGCGCGTCAAACCTTTTCGTTTGCATGCGCCGCAATATGGTCCGTGCCGGCGGCAGGGCCAAGCCTGCAGCCCTCGCTTGCCGACCGCCGCCCGGCGATTGCGCCGTCGCCGCGAACGGCCGGGCTCTGCCGGCCGCCGACGGACTCTATGCGTCGACAAGCCCTCGAAACGCCTGGAGCTTATCCCGCTGGCACGGGATCGGGGTACGACTGAGCATGGACGAGCGGTTCGACACGGGTCAGGCGTATTGCCGCCTTGACATCCGCGTCCCTCCCCAGGTCGACCGCATAATCCTGGAGATGCAAGAGGCAGAGGCGATCACCCGGCTTGCCGTCAGCAGAGCACCATCCGTCAAAGGTCAGGAACTCGAGGTCAGGCACCCCGATCGCCTCTTTTACCCACAAGGCCGATGCAATCTCCATGGCGTCGCCGAGCGCCATCGGGCGCGGTTTTCCTTCTGCTTCGCGGTCGTCGCCGGGGATATGCCATTTGGCGTCGCGGAGCCTCGCCACCCGCAACATCGCGTTCGGGTCTGGGGTCACCAGGGTCGCCAGCGCTCGGATGTAGCGCGTCAATTCGAACAGAGTGGCGAATCGCCCGGGAACAAACATCGACGGCCTAAGCTCGGCGAAGAACACGCTGCTGACCCACACGCGACGCTTGTGAACCGCCGCCTCGGTCAGGATCGTCTCGATGTGATGCTCCGCCTCACCCGACTGTCCGTTCGCGTGGCGAAGCACCACGCTCGAATGGAGGAAATGTTTGTCGCTACTCGACGCAATCAAGGTCATTGTCCTCGTCCAATGAGGGGGCGATACGCAGCGAGCCCCGGATGTCGATCGCCGCGTTCACGTGGGCTCTTTCTTCGATGGCGAGCACTTCTATACGCTCAGGAAGCTGACTGTCCCCAGTGTAAATTGCTCGTCCGGTGACGCAAACATTTTTGTTGCCGAATGGATTCAACCAATCTTCGCCTTGTGACTTGTCAAAAACGCATTCGACGTGCGTCGTGCCTGCCGGAAGCATGAGGTCGCCTGTCCATACGGGGCCGCGGTAGTCGATCTCGTCGAGCCGCCCCTCGAACGACATGATCGCGCTGCCCAGGAACCAGTTGTCTGTCCGCACTGTATCGTCCTTTGCCCCGACCCGATCGACCTGCCGGCGAAAAAATTCGTCGATAGGCAGTTCCGTGTCCTTGAACTGCGCCAGCACATGAAACGAGGGATTGACCGCTTTGACGATGCGGATAAACGCCCGCGTCACGCGGGGATGGCGAACGGCGGCCTGGTAATCGCTCCGGTAGATGCCCTCGGCGCAGCGCCGGAAGAACTCGATCGCAGACGAAGAGGTCTGGCTGATCGCTTTCCGCTTTTCCAGGATTCCGAACTCGTAAGGATTGAGCGCCAGTTGAGAGACGAGGAACTCGCTCGACCGCGTTTTGGGCTGAAGTTCGCGGTCCGTCACCTGCAGCGCCGTCAAGAACGCGTCGAACGTCTTTTTGAACAGCTCGGCCGGGATCGGCCCAAGATCGTAGTCGCGGGCTTCGACCGGCCGGATCACCACGCGAATCTCGTTTGGCCCGATCGGGCTGTTCATCGCTCGCTCCTGTCGCCCAGCCTTACCATGCCTTGAAAACCGGCGACAGAGCGGCCGGACGCTTGCGCCGCCGGTGAAATCGCGCCTCGGGAAAGCGGGTTTTCTCAAGCCCTCGTTCGGGCTATGGGCTTGAGGCATGCGCGTTCTTGGCATTGAAACCACCTGCGACGAGACGGCGGCGGCGGTGGTGCGTCTGAGGCCCGATGGCTCGGGCGAAATCCTCGCCGACGAGCTGATGAGCCAGATCGCCGCGCACGCGCCGTTCGGCGGCGTTGTGCCGGAGATTGCGGCGCGCGCCCATGTCGAGATCGTCGACTTATTGATCACGCGCGCGCTCACGCGGGCCAAGGTCACGGCCAGGGACCTGGACGGAGTGGCGGCCGCGGCGGGTCCTGGCCTGATCGGCGGCGTGCTTGTTGGGCTGATGGCGGGCAAGGGCGTGGCGTTGGCGTGCGGCAAGCCTTTCGTCGCCGTCAACCACCTCGAGGCGCACGCGCTGACCGCGCGCCTGACAGAAAGAGTCGCCTTCCCCTTCCTCGTGCTCATCGCCTCGGGCGGGCATACCCAGATTCTCGCGGTCAAGGGCGTCGGCGACTACGATCGCCTCGGCGCGACCATGGACGACGCCATCGGCGAAGCCTTCGACAAGACCGCCAAAATGCTGGGGCTGCCGTTTCCCGGCGGGCCCGCGGTCGAAGCTGCGGCGAATGGCGGCGACCCGACGCGATTCGCGCTGCCTCGGCCTTTGCTTGGCCGCCCTGACGCTAATTTTTCGTTGTCGGGGCTCAAAACGGCCGTGCGCCATGCGGCGGAATCCGTCGCTCCGCTGCGCCCGCGGGATATCGCTGATCTGTGCGCCTCGTTTCAGGCGGCAGTGGTCGATGTGGTCGAGGATCGTATCCGCATGGGATTGAAGCTGTTCCGCCGGCGAATTGGCGTCGCTCCGAGCGCGGTGGTGGTCGCCGGCGGCGTCGCGGCCAACGCAGCCCTGCGCGAAGCGCTGACGCAATTCTGCGCCGAAGCAGGCTTGCCCCTTGTCGCGCCGCCGCCCAAGCTTTGCACCGACAACGGCGCGATGATCGCCTGGGCGGGCGTGGAGCGGCTGCGGCTCGGGATGATTGACAGACTCGACGCTCCGGGTCGGCCACGCTGGCCGCTCGATCCGAAGTCCGAGCCCGCGCTCAACAACAAAGCCTGAAGCGCGCGCCCTACGATCAATTGGGGGTTAGCGCAGAAGGAGCAGACGGAGCGTTCTGTGCGCCCTGCGGTTGCTCCTTCGCCTTTTCGTTCACCATGTGATGGCCGACGACGCAGCCGCCAATCGCGCCCATAACGCCGTGATGGCCGGCATAGTGGCCGGCGACGCCGCCGACGACTGCGCCTTTCAGGCAACCCTTCGCCTCAGCCGGTGCAGACCCCATCGCGGAAGCCGGGATCAAGACGGGCATCATTGCGGCGATCGTTGCAAATCTCATGACGGCGTTCCTTTGTTCAAGAGTAGCGAGGCCGCGATCTGGGTTCGGCCTGGCCCCTTGGCAAGGTCCAGGGAAAACATCACTTGGGCAGGCCCCGCTCGCGCGCCAAATCATTGCAATTCGGATTGCGCGCGCCTATACAACGCTTTTCCTCTCAAGTTTGATCCTTTGAGACTGCGTTTGCGGGCTAAAGCCTGCGAGCACGCGCAAACGATCATTAAGGAGCTATCGTGAGCGACGCGCCATTGATGCCGAAGGCGACCGCCGTCTGGCTGGTCGAAAACACCTCGCTGACCTTCGATCAGATCGCGGAGTTTTGCAAACTGCACCCGCTCGAAGTGAAAGG
>DATDHT010000305.1:0-6090 GCA_036521435.1 Roseiarcus sp. | reverse complement strand
GAGGCGCCGGCCTTTACGATCGTGCCCGCGCATGACGATCTCGGATCGAACACCATCATCTGCTCGCCGCCGGACGCTGTTCCGCTGCGGTTCGGCGAAGACAGCTTTTATCCGCATCTCGATGCTGCGCGAGCCCAGGGGATCGAACCGCTCATTGTCCGCCAACCAGGGATCGGGATGGATATCGATAATCCGGCCGACCTCGTCACGTTCCTAAGGATGTCGCCGCCGGCGCGCACGCGGACGCTCGACTTTCTTGAGCAGGCGGGGATCGCGGGGCGGCTGTTGGCGATGAGCTGAAAGTGTCCGCGGCGATAGCGTTCGTGGCTCGGCGATAAATAACATATTGTAATAGTAAATTATGTGAATATGAGAGGAGCGGCGGACGACTCGTAAAAGGCGCCGCAACCCACTGACATCGCTCGAAATGGACTCGCTAATGGCGCGCTATTCGGCCGCGACGAGCTTCCTTGGCGGCGTCATGACGACCGGCGCCAGATCTGTGGCGTTCAGGGACGCGAGCCGCCTCTCCGCCGGAACCGGCGCGTAGAGCGTGGTCCGCTGCTCCGGAATCCGCCCGAGCGAGCGGATGAGTTCCTCCATCGCTTCGGGCGGAAACTCCTGCCCATGCTGCGTGCCCGCGGCGCGAGAGATGCTCTCGTTCATCAAAGTGCCGCCGAGATCATTGGCGCCAGCGTTGAGGCAGGCGGCCGCGCCCTCAGGCCCCATCTTGACCCAGGAAGTTTGGATGTTCGTGATGTGGGGATGCAGCGCAAGTCGCGCTACCGCGTGCATCAGGACCGCTTCGCGGAAAGTCGGCCCGCGACGCGCCGCGCCCTTGAGATACATCGGCGCTTCCATATGCACGAAGGGCAACGGCACGAATTCGGTGAAGCCGCCGGTCTCCATCTGCAAATCCCGAAGCGCCATAAGATGCCGCGCCCAGGAGAGGGGGTGTTCGATATGGCCATACATGATCGTGGACGTCGTGCGCAGGCCGAGACCGTGCGCGCTCCTCGCGACATCGAGCCATTGCGCACTGTTCACCTTGTCCGCGCAGATGATGGCGCGGACTTCGTCGTCCAGGATTTCGGCTGCGGTGCCTGGCAAGGTGCCGAGGCCCACGGTTTTGAGTTCGGCCAGAAACGACTGGATCGGCAGCCCAAGAGTCGCCGCGCCCTGCGTGACCTCCAATGGCGAGAAGGCGTGAATGTGCATATCCGGAACCGCCGCCTTGATGGCGCGGCAAATGCCGAGATACGTCTCGCCGGTGTAATCCGGATGGATGCCGCCCTGAAGGCAGACTTCAGTCGCGCCCCGATCCCAGGCTTCGCTGGCGCGACGGACGATTTCATCGAGGGCGAGGTCATAAGGGACGCCGCGGAGCGCCTCATGCGTCTTGCCCTTGGAGAAGGCGCAGAACGTGCAGCGGTAAGAGCACATGTTGGTGTAGTTGATGTTGCGGTTGACGACATAGCGGATCGTGTCGCCGCTGACAGCTCGGCGAAGCTCATCGGCCGCGGCGACAACGCGGCGGTAATCGGCGTCGCGCGCGGCAAACAGCCGCACGATCTCCGGCGCGTCCAGGCGGGCGCCCCTTTGAGCGCGCTCGATGATCCGCTCAAGCGCTGGATCGACGGAGCGCGCGTGGATCGCGGGCGTCCGCGGAGCGACCTTCGTTCCGGGCGCCCAATTGTCGTCACGCGCGAAACCCTCGGCGTCGCTGAGACGGCGCGCCTGCGTCGCGATCTCCGGCGCGGTCCAGACGCCAAGATCGCGCATGTAAGAGGGGTAGATCGGCAGTCGATGCACGAGCAGCTTGCCGGCGGCGGCGGTGCGCTCGGCAAGTTCGGTGATCGCAGGCCATGGCGCCTCCGGATTGACGTGGTCCGGGGTGACCGGCGAGATCCCGCCCCAATCATTGATCCCCGCCGCAATCAGTCGGGGATAGACGCCCGGCGACAGGTTGGGGGGCGCCTGGATGTCCATCGTTGGACCCAGGATGAGACGTGCAGCGGCGAGGCTCCAGAGCAGATCATCAAGATCGGGCTCCGCGGCCCCGGCAAGCTTGGTTCCAGGCTTGGCGCGGAAGTTCTGGACGATGACCTCCTGAACGTGCCCGAACTGCCGATGCAGATCGCGGATGGCGAACAGCGCCTCGAGCCGCTCGGCGCGCGTCTCGCCGATGCCAATGAGAATGCCGGTCGTGAACGGCACGCGCAGCTCGCCCGCCAGTCGCAGCGTCTCGAGACGGACCTCGGGCTGCTTGTCGGGCGAGCCATAATGCACGCCGCCCGGCTCGCACAGCCGCGCGCTGAGTGACTCGAGCATAATGCCTTGGCTGGCCGACACCGTACGCAAGCCAACGATTTCGGATCGGCTCATCACGCCGGGATTGGCGTGGGGCAGTAGTCCCGTCTCGCGCAACACGAGCGCGCACATCGCCTGAAGATAGTCGATCGTCGTTTTATGTCCGAAAGCGTCGAGCGCCTCGCGGGCGGCGCGATAGCGCAGCTCCGGCTTGTCGCCGAGCGTGAAGAGAGCCTCGGTGCAGCCGGCGGCAGCGCCGGCGCGTGCGGTCGAGAGCACTTCGTCAGCGGAAAGGTAGGCGGATCGTCGAGCCCGTGGCCGCTCGGCGAAAGTGCAATAATGGCAGACGTCCCGGCAAAGATGCGTGAGCGGAATGAAGACCTTGCGCGAATAGGAAAGATGGCGCCCATGCCCCTCGTCGCGCAGACGGCCTGCGGCGTCGATCAGCTCCGCGAGCGGCGCTTGTTCGAGCCAGATAGAAAGCGCCTCGTCGCGCGAATCGCTCATTCAAAACCCTGTGAAGCTATTTGGCGCGCGTCCGCGCCATTCTTGGGAGCGGACGACGAATGATGTGATATCTGTAACCCAGATTCAATCATACGGCGAGCGGGACGATAACGCGCTGACCAAAGCGGTGCTGTCCCGCGACGAAGTTTTCACGTTGATTTGATGGCCGCGGCGTCTTCATTCCTTATCCACGCCGCATATGCCACGTGGCGTATTCAGGAGTTCGAGTCATGAGGCAATTGGGAAAGCTAGGCGTCTGGTATCCAATCGATCGCTTGGACGCAGCAGGGATTCGCCGCCTGCTACGGGCGGTTGAAGACCTGGGCTATTCGACCTTCTGGTATCCGGAAGCGCTTGGCTATGAATCGCTCTCCATCGCGAGCTTCATGCTGGCGAACACGGAGCAACTCATCATCGGCAGCTCCATTGCGAATATCTATGCTCGCGACCCGTTCACCGCGAGACGCGGCCTGCGCACCTTGTCGAGCCTCTACGACGATCGCTTCATCCTCGGCCTCGGCGTCAGTCACGCCCCCATGGTCGAGAAGTTGCGGGGCCACGTCTACGACAAGCCCGTGCCGGCGATGCGCCGCTATCTCGACGGCCTTTATGAAGATCAGTCAAACGCGGCGGAGTGGCCTCTGATGATCGCCGCGCTCGGGCCGTTGATGCTGAAGCTCGCTGCGGAGCGCACGGCCGGCGCCCTCCCGTATAATGTGACGCCCGAACATACGCGCGAAGCGAGAGCTGCTCTAGGAGCTGAAAAGCTGCTGGTGGTTGAGCAGAAGGTTTGCCTTGAGACAGACGCCGCCACGGCGCGCGGTCTCGCCCGGCAAGAACTGCATCACTACATGGCCATGACCAACTACCGCAACAACTGGCTGCGCATAGGCTTCACGGAAACCGACCTTGCCGATGGCGGTTCAGACAGGTTCATCGATGCGATGGTGCTGTGGGGCGATGCGGCGACGATCGCGCGTGGGCTTCGGGCGCATTTCGACTTCGGAGCCGATCAGGTCTGCATCCAGCCCGTCCACGCCGAGGAAGACAGCGAAGCGCGCGATCGAACCCTCAGCGCGCTCGCAGGTGTTGGCGCACTCGATACGACGGCTCTCAGCCGGTGACAGGCGCCGTGGCCCGAGGTCGCGGTCGACATGCAGGGCTCGCAGGACTGGGGCTCACCATCGATTGACGGGTAGGACGAAGAGTTGGGCGATTTGCATATGGGGAGGCTGCTCGAGCGCAAACAATACGATGCGGGCGATGTCTTCCGGGTCTAGGGTAATTTTGGCTTGGTCGAAATAGGCCTTTTCGAGCGCCCTGTCGCCTCGGTGACGCTTGAGAATGATATTGGTCCGCGTAAGGCCAGGAAGCACCTCAGTGACCCGGATCGCGGTCTCGGCAAGATCGGCGCGCAGTCCGTCGCTGAACGCTCTGACGCCTGCTTTACTGGTGGTGTAGGCCGCCGTTTCAGGCACAAGCCTGAGCGCGCTGATCGAGCTCATGTTGACGATATCGCCCGAGTTCCGCTCGATCATTTCTGGCACGACCGCCCGCGTCACCCGCACCATCCCGGTCAGATTGACATCGAGGATGCTCGTCCAGTCGTCGGCAGGCCCGCGGGCAAAGTGGGTGCGGCCGCCAACGTCGTGGCCAGCGTTGTTGATGAGAATGTCGATCGGCCGAAAGTCGGACCGGATCGATTCAAGAAGCCTATCAACGGCGGGATGATCTGTCACATCGAGCTTCAGGGGGAGCGCCAGTGGCCCAAGCGTCCCAGCCACTTCGGTGACCGCCTCGGCGTCGATATCCGCGAGCGTAACACGCGCGCCGCGCTCCACGAGTGCGGCGGCGATTGCCCTGCCTATTCCGCTTCCGGCGCCCGTTACCAGAGCGTTGCGTCTATCTAGCGCCGCCATCGGAACGACCTCCCAAAGCAAATCTGATCGAGCCACGCACGACTTTTCCAGCCTCGTACGCCGGTCGACTTCCTGCAGGAAATCATAACTGTTATCTCATCTCTCCGTCTTTGCATTGGTCGCGTTGGGGTTGATCCTCAACCCCAAGATCGGCTGTCGAATCGGGGAAGGAACGCGCCATTCAGTGGCTTAAGCGGGCGGCGCAGTGAGCAGAGCATGCCGTCTCTAGATTTCCGCAAGCTGAGCATTACGCAGGAGAGCGTCGTCTTCGCCCTCGCGGCGGTGCTGTTCGTGGCGTTCTCGCTCACGCTGCACAATTTTCTCACGCCCGGCAATCTTGTCGCCCTCGTCAGGAGCGTCTCGATCCTGGGGATCCTTGGACTCGGCATGGGTCTGGTCGTGATCGGCCGCGGCATCGATCTGGCGATGGTCGCGATCATGGTCGTGGCCGTCTCTTGGGTCCTCTCACTCGCGACCCATCAACATGTTCCGCTCGGATGGGCCCTGCTCATTGGCGCCGCGTTCTCGGCCCTCGCGGGATTGATTAGCGGCGTTCTCATCGCCTATGCCGTCGTGCCAGCCATCTTCACGACTCTCGCGATGGGCCTTGTGATCTACGGGGTCGGCCGAGCTTGGCTGTTCGAGGTCGACGTCCAGAACACTCCAAACGACTCTGCGTTCTTCCCATTCCTGGGCAACGCGAAACTCTTCGGATTGCCCCTTCCCATCATCCTTTTCGTCTTGTTCGCCCTGATCCTTTGGGCTCTGCTGCGGTGGACCCGCTTTGGACGATACATCTACGCAAGCGGGGACAATCCGACCGCCGCGCGCAACGCAGGCGTTCCGCTTCGACCGCTGATCGTTTGCCAATATGTGATCACCGCGCTGGTCGCCTATGCGGCCGGGCTTGTCATGGCCGCAACATCAGCCGGCATGAGCACACGCGTCTACAACTCGACGATGATCTACGACGTTCTACTCGTCGTTGTGCTCGGCGGAATTGGCTTAAGCGGCGGCCGCGGCGGCATCCGCAACGTTCTCGTCGGCACAATCCTTATCGGTGTGCTCCTGGACGGGATGACCATTCTCAACATCCCCTATGTCGAGCAGAACCTGATCAAAAGCATGATCCTGTTGGCGGCGATCGTCATCGACAGCTTTGTGAACCCTCGCGACGAGCAGACCGCTCAACAGGAGCAGGGGGACATTTAGTCTAAATACTGAAGTCGGTAAAAAAGGGAGGATCCAATGAAACTGAGAACGGTGCTTGCGATCGTGCTTGGCCTCGTATTTGCGGGCGGTGCGCAGGCGGAAGACAAGGGTCTCGACAACCACGCCAAGCGAGACCCCTATT
>DATDHT010000304.1:0-13613 GCA_036521435.1 Roseiarcus sp. | reverse complement strand
CGCGGGATGGATTGCTTCGTCGCTGCGCTCCTCGCAATGAAGGCAGTGTGGCGTCCTTCCAGCCGTCATTGCGAGCCGGAGGCGAAGCAATCCATCCCTGACCCTAAGCGAGGCTCATATAGAGATCGCTCCAGGCCGGATTCATCGCCTCGATGAGCGCGATCTTCCTCGCGCGCGATCCACCCTTGATCTGCTTCTCGCGAGCGATGGCCTCGTCCATGCGTTCATATCGCTCGTAAAAAACCAGCCGATTGCAGCCGTAGCGGCTTGAAAATCCGGGGGTCAGGCCCGCGCGGTGCTGGAAGATGCGCTCTGCCAGATTCGAGGTGACGCCGGTGTAGAGGGTTCCCTGTCGGCGGTTTGCTAGGATGTAGACGCACGGTTCGTGCGGCAAGTGGCGCTCTTCCTTCTCGGCGAAGTCGCTGGATGGATTGCTTCGTCGCCATAGCCCGTCGATAGACGGGCGTCTCGCGACGCCCTATGGCTCCTCGCAAGGACGGCAGTGTGGCGTCCTTCCAGCCGTCATTGCGAGCCGAAGGCGAAGCAATCCATCTCCCGCCCTAAGCAAGGCTCGCAAAGTAGGCCGGGAGCGGTTAGGCGACCCTACCGCTCCACCCGCGCCCAGCCGTGCAGGCCGAGGCGCTCCTGGGGCAGATAGCTCGCCTTGTAGCCCATCTTTTGCGACCCCTCGACCCAATAGCCGAGATAGACATGGGGCAGGCCGAGGCGGCGGGCTTTCTCGATGTGGTCGAGAATGACGAAGTTGCCGAGCGACCGGCGCGCCTCGTCGGGATCGTAGAAGGAATAGACCAGCGACAGGCCATCGGCGAGGCGGTCGGTCAGGCAGACCGCGAGCAATGGCCCCGAGCCCGGCTGATCGCCGGCGCCGCTGCGCATGCGATATTCGGTCAGCACGGTGTCGATATGGGTGTCCTCGACCATCATGGCGAAATCGAGCGACGACATGTCGGCCATGCCGCCCTCGGGATGACGGGCGTCGAGATAGGAGCGGAAGAGGACGTAGTGCTCGTTGGTCGGTTTCGGCGCGACAAAGGCGCCCACAACGTCGGCGTTCGCCCGGATCGCCCGGCGCTGGCTCTCGGACGGACGGAAATCGTCGACCAGCACGCGCACCGACACGCAGGCCCGGCAGCTCTCACACGCGGGCCGGTAGGCGATTGTCTGCGAGCGGCGGAAGCCGGTCTGGGTCAGGAGGTCGTTGAGGGGGGCGGCCCGTTTGCCGACCAGATGGGTAAAAATCTTCCGCTCTTGCTGGCCGGGCAGATAGGGGCACGCCGACGGAGCGGTCAGATAAAACTGCGGGGCGTCGCGCGCTTCCCTGCTCACACCGTCTCCAACTCTCCGCCAAAATCAGTTGCCGGCGTCAAGCAGTGCTCACGAATTGCGCTAAAGCCACGAATCACAGCCTCCGGACGATCACGACGCCGGCGATGATGTCATGCAGGCAGCGCTTTTCGCTATCGACCAGCGACACGAGCAGGATCGGCGGGAAGAACCAGCTCACATAAAACAGCACGGCTTGGACAGCCGCATTGATGAACGGGACCCGCGCGCCGGTGTCCTGCATGCGCATTTCGAGATCCATCGCCCGCATGCCGGGGGTCGCCATTCTGGCGCCCGAGACGGTAAGCCCATTGTAGAAAAAGGCGACGAACGGATAGATCGGCGGCAGGAAGAAAAGCGCGAACCCGAATGTCAGCATAATGGACAGCGTCCACAACACCGCCACGAGCACGCTCACCAGCACGAAATCGATGCAGACAGCGAGGATGCGCCGCGTGCGAACGCCGGCGAGCGCGTCGGCGCGCATCGCGTTCGGCGGCGTCGCGGCATAAGCATTGGACATTGGAGCCTCCTCGCGCCAAGCTCACCCAGCGCGGTCAGGATGTGGGAGACGCTGGCGTTAAGTCAAGACCGGCGTGGGAATAGGTTGTGCGTGACCGCCTCGCGTTGGCCGAGCAGGCCGGAGGGGCGTAGCGCGATGAAGATGGCCAACAGCGCATAAACCGCGATGTCGCGATAATCGATCGGGAACAAGGCCGACCAGCCAGTCTCGACGGCGCCGACGATGAGTCCGCCAAGGAAAGCGCCGGGCAGCGACCCGATGCCGCCGATGATCGCCGCCGTGAGCGCCTTCAAGGTGAGCGTCGCCGAGAGGCTGTAGCCGACCGCGCCATAGGCTGCCGTCATGGTTGCGCCCGCCAGGCCAGCCAAGGCTCCCGATAGCGCAAATGCGCGCGCGGTGATCGCGGCCGGACTGATCCCCATGAGTTCGGCGGCAAGCGGATCGTCGGCATAGGCGCGCAATTCGCGCCCGAGGCGGCTGAAGCGGAAGATGACAACGAGGGCGAGACCGGCAGCGAGCGTGAGGGCGCTGACGACAAAGGCCATGGGCGTGGCGACGGCCACGAAGTCCCCCGCGCGGGCAAGCGCGAACGGCTGGTTGAGCTGCGGGCTCATCCAGCTCGACCGGTCGCCCTGCGCCAGCCGCAACAGCTCGCGCAAGAAGAGCGCCAGCCCCACGCTCGCCACCAGCACCTGCTGGCCCCGAGCCTGGCGCAGCGGAATGAACACCACGCGCGCCGATGCGAACCCCCAAGCGGAAGCGACCGCGGCCGCGAGCACGAAGGCCGCAATCAGCAAGGGCGCGGGCGGCCAGCCGAGCATGGCGAGGGCGGCGATCGCAGCCGCATAGCCTCCCGCAGCAGCGATTTCGCCGAAGGCGAAATTGATGCGTCCGATCAGGGCGTAGACCAGCGAATAGGCCGCCGCCAGGAGCGCGTAGATCGACGCCAGCGGCAGCCCGCCCAGCGCCATTTGCAAACCATAAGCGACCGCGTGCGGAACGACGGGAAGCGCGCTCACATCGCCGAGGGGCGCGGGATCGGCGGCTCGGCCTTCCGGCGTCGCCAGCCAGTAGCGGATGAGAAAGAAGAGCTGCGTCTCGGATAAGGCTTGGCCGTCGAGGGTCAACGACGTCAGATCGCGGGATCCCTGCGGCCGTCCGGGTTCCCGGAAGCGGCAGGCGGCAAGATGATCTTGAGGCTCTTCGCCCTGCGTCTCAGCGGTGAAGACGATATTCAGGCCGCGCCCGTCCGCGTTGGGCGCCTGGGTCAGAATGGCGATCCGCGATTCGGGCGCCATGAGCGCGGGCAGGGCCATCCGGCACAGCCGCGCCTGGTCAGTCTCCAAGACCGGCGAACAGCCGGCGAGCATTGCGGCGGCCATGAGAAGGATCAGGAGAATGCCTACCCGACGCGTCAAGCCTCGCGCCTCCGCGCCGCGAGGCGCCGCTGCTTGGCTCGATTGCCGCAGACCTCCATTTCGCACCACCGCCGGCGGTTGTTCTTGCTGCGATCATAGAACAACCAGCCGCAGGCGTGACCGCCGCATTCTCTTATCCGGTGAAAATCACCTTGCGTGAACAGCCGGACCGCCGCGAGCGCGATCGGACCCAGCGCCGCCTCGACCGGCGAAGCGCGTACATTCCACAGCCAGTGGCATGACACAGCGCCGGGCGCCAGCTCCGCCTTGGCGACACATCGCGCGTGTAGAGCGGAGAGATTGGCGAGCGCCGCTTCGGGCGGCTTGGCGCGACGCCCGAGCGCCGCGCCGATATCGTGGATCGCCACGCGAAGCGCGAGCGCCTGGGCCAGGAGGTCGGCGGCGAGATCCGCACGCTCGGCCACACGCTTCCGCAGCCAGGCAGTCTCTTCGACAGACAATGCTTTCGCATGCCTCAGCCACTCGACGACGTTCGCCGCCGCGCGGAAGTGGTTCTGGTGCGAGGGAAAACCGCGGCCGGATTCGGTGTTGGCGAAGTTGAGCGCCAGATCGTCGGCGATCAGGTCCAGCGAGCCAGCGCGAGAGGAAAGGTCGGGTGAGATAACCGTCATTTGCGTCTTTACAAGTTAAGGCACGCTGGCTAGGCTCCGCAAGCTAACCTTTAAAACTGTCTTAAGAGGTTAAGATGCGGACCGCCATTCTGAAGTCCATCCCGCTCGCCCTGTCGTTGCTGCTCGCCGGCTCAGCCCACGCGCAGCTCAAAATCGCCGTCGCCGGACCGGTCACCGGGGCCAACGCGTCCTTTGGCGCACAACTCACTCAAGGCGTGCAGCAAGCCGCCGAAGACATCAACAAAGCCGGCGGAATCTTAGGGCAAAAGATCGAAGTCGAGGTGGGGGACGACGTTTCCGATCCCAAGCAGGGCGTCTCGGTGGCGAACAAGTTCGTCGGCGATGGCGTCAAGTTCGTCGTCGGTCACTTCAACTCCGGCGTGACGATGCCCGCCTCCGACGTCTATGCGGAAAACGGCGTTCTGTTCATCACTCCCTCCGCCACCAATCCCAAGATCACGGACCGCAAGCTGTGGGACGCGTTCCGCACCTGCGGACGAGACGACCAGCAAGGCATGGTCTGGGCCGAACTCGCGCGCGACAAGCTCAAGGGCAAGAAGATCGCGGTCATCCACGACAAAACCACGTACGGCAAAGGCCTCGCCGACGCCGCGCTCGACAACATGCACAAATTCGGCGTGAAGGAGGTGCTCTACGAAGGCGTCAACACCGGAGAAAAGGACTATTCGGCGATCGTTTCCAAGATCAAGAATTCCGGCGCCGACTATCTGATGTGGGGCGGCCTGCACACCGAAGGCGGGCTCATCCTCCGCCAGATGCGCGACCAGGGCATGAATACCGTCATGATCTCCGGCGACGGGATCACCGACAGCGAGTTTGCGGCCATTGGCGGCCCGGGCGTGGAAGGCACGCTGATGACCTTCGGTCCTGAACCGCGCAACAATCCGAACGCCAAGGCAGCGGTTGACTCGTTCAAGGCGAAAGGGTTCGACCCGCAGGGGTACACGCTCTACTCTTACGCCGCCGTACAGATCATGAAACAGGCGGCCGAGAAGGCGAACTCGCTCGATCCGAAAAAGGTCGCGGAAGTGATGCATTCCGGCATGCCCTTCCATACGGTCATCGGCGACATTTCGTATGACAAGAAAGGCGACCGCACGACCGTCGACTACGTCTGGTACGTCTGGAAGAAAGGCGCCGACGGCAAGATCGGGTTCGTGCAGCTTTGACGATGCGAATCCTCTTGCTTCGCCCCCGTCGTCCTTAGGGCCGCGCGACTCCGGATCTTAGTCCGGGGCGGCGTCCCGAAAGACGCCTGAGGGACGCGCGGACCCGGCGGCGCGTTCCTCCGGCATCGCCAGCCATTAGCAGATGAGAAGAAAGAGCCGCGCTCCGAAACGGGAGCGCGGCTGCATCTTTATGACTTAAGACACACGCGTTACCGTTTATGGGCCGACCTGCTACAAGCGAGTCGCAAAAGTCATTTGGGGGGGTACGTGCGGGCCGTTTTTCTGAGATCAATGTCGGTCGCTTTGTCGCTCTGGTTCGTCGGGGCGGCGCAAGCGGATGTCAAAATCGGCGTTGGCGCGCCGATCACGGGCCCGAGCGCGGCCTTCGGAGCGCAGCTGACCCAAGGCGTCAAGCAGGCGGCCGAGGACATTAACAAGGCGGGAGGCATTCTAGGCCAGCAGATCGACGTCGATAACGGCGACGACGCGTCCGATCCGAAGCAGGGCGTTTCCGTCGCCAACAAGTTCATCGGCGACGGCGTCGAGTTCGTGGTCGGCCACTTCAATTCCGGGGTGACGATTCCTGCTTCCAGCGTCCTGGCGGAACACGGCGTCCTGGTCATCACCCCGGCGGCGACCAATCCGAAGATCACCGAACGCGGCTTATGGAACACATTCCGCACCTGCGGCCGCGACGACCAGCAGGGCCTGGTGTGGGCTGAGTTTGCGCGCGACCACCTCAAGGGCAAGAGGATCGCCGTCATCCACGACAAGACGACCTACGGCAAGGGCCTGGCCGACGCTGCGCTCGGCAACATGCACAAGTTCGGCGCCAAGGAGATCCTCTACCAGGGCGTCAACGCCGGCGAAAAGGACTATTCGGCGGTCGTCTCCAAAATCAAGCAGGCGAAGGCCGACTATTTGATGTGGGGCGGCCTGCATATCGAAGGGGGCCTCCTCGTGCGGCAGATGCGCGACCAGGGGATGAAAACGATCATGATCTCCGGCGACGGCATCACCGATAGCGAATTCGCGGCGATCGGCGGCCCAGGCGTCGAGGGCACGCTCATGACTTTCGGCCCGGAGCCTCGCAAGAACCCCAACGCCAAAGACGCCGTGGCCTCATTCATGGCGAAGGGGTTCGATCCGCAGGGCTATACCCTCTACTCATACGCCGCGGTCCAGATCATCAAACAGGCGGCCGAAAAAGCGAACTCGCTCGATCCGAAGAAGGTCGCGGAAGTGATGCATTCCGGCATGCCCTTCCACACGGTGATCGGCGACATTTCCTTTGACAAAAAGGGCGACCGAACCACCGTCGACTACGTCTGGTACGTCTGGAAGAAGGGCGCCGACGGCAAGATCGGGTTCGTTCAGCTCTAAGGTGCGCCGGGGGCCTCTCCGCTCCGCTGAAAGACCGGCGGAGCCTCTTGGGCAGGCGCGTGAACAGCGCCGGGACGAACGGCGGGCGCGGCGTCCCGCGCGCGTCTCGCGAGCAGTTGCAGAAGCTGCTCGGCCGGGGGGCCGTGCTTCGGTATTTCGCGCCCGTCCCAATCAACGACCGGCAAGTCGAAACTCGGTTTGCTGTCCGCGCCGGGCGGTCCGACTCCTTCCGCCGCTTGTCCATAGGTCGTTTCGATCGCCTCGAGGACGTTCTCCAGGTTCGTCGGCTTGTATGGCTTCGCCGGCGCACCGTCCGACGGGTCCGGCAATAGGCGTCGGAGAGCCGAAATATGGATTTTTTCGCCGATCGGGTGGGCGTGCCGGTCGCGCGACACCTCTTTCTGGTAGAAGCCCGCCTCGATCTTGACATTAGCGATAGATCGAATGGCGAACCGCCAGGCGTAATAGACGGCGCTGTGCGAATTGTGCAGTTCGGCCGCGTGCCGCTCCGAGACCGCCTCCGCGCCTCGATCAAGGTCGAACGGGAAGTCCCCGTAGAAGTGCTTCGTCCTTTGAATCATCCAGTCGAGCGTGACGTCATCCGCATAGGGGACTTTGGGGTCCCTTTTCTCTTCTTCGATGTAACCTCCGCCGACATCGCTATGCGCGCCCGAGAACCAGACCTGCTCCACCTTCGTGTCATATTTCTTGAAAGGCGGTTGCCTCCATAGCGTGGCTTGAAACGGCCAACGGTGCTCGTCGATCGCGACCGCGTGCAGGTTCACATCGGTGATGGAAGAAAGCTCGACATCGTGGAAGCCATTTTCGTTGCGGTTGAGCCGCCAGGCAATGCTGGCCGGAATGCCAAGTGAGCCGACAGTGTCGAAAACCCCAAGAAGCTTGACGCGCAATTCATCGCGATCGTGCGCGTTGTCGGTCAGACGTCGCCAGTCGGCGGGCATTCGGTCATTGGGTGGCGTCCGATAGTACCGCCACGCCAGCCCCTCCAATTCGTCGTTACAATTGTCCCGCAGTAACAGGCCCGCGGAGCCGAGATATCCGACCAGGGATCGCGCGGTATAGGCGCCACGCGAAAACCCGTAGACGAAGATTTCGTCGCCCGGCTCGTACCAGAACGAGAGGAACTTGTAGGCGTGCCGGATGTTCTGCGTCAGCCCCTCGCCAAAGGCGCCGCCCCGGAATCGATCGAACGCGCCAGTTCCCACCCCGCGCTCGTAGTAGATGATGTGTTCCTTGCCTGACTTTGTGTAACCGTGAACTTTTTTGTCCTCACCGCCGTCGCCCGAATGGCCGTGGCCAGACACCCTCACGAGATGCCGGGAGATCAATCCGCGCATCCGCACGATGTTCGTGTCGGCTGGCCCGGCATCGATGTCGTTCCACGTGCCGTCCAGCAACAGGATAATGCGTTTAACCATTTGTGCAGTCCCCCCATGTCGCCTGGCTCATCTCCGCCGAACCCGGCCGGAATGGTCGGCTCGCAGTAGGTTGGTTCACATAGCCTAATGCTTCGGAACGTATCTCAGCCACTTCCTTGCGCTGTGACGCGCATCACAGTCTGAGCGGGCCGGTCGGAGCTCGAAGTGCTCGCTCGTCCGGAATGATCAAGACCTCGCGCCGGCCCGTCCAACCGGGCGCGCGGACAGGTCGCTCACCGGCTTGCTCCGCCCGACCTTTGCGGCCATAAGGCCGATCCGTCGGGAAGCATAAAAGGCTCCCGGTTCGATTCGCGTCCGTCGAGCCCGCTTCCATGCGTCTTTCCCGCTATTTCCTGCCGATTCTGAAGGAGACGCCGAAAGAGGCGGAAATCGTCTCGCATCGGCTGATGCTGCGCGCCGGCATGATCCGGCAGGAGGCGGCGGGCAGTTACGCCTGGCTGCCGCTCGGCGTCCGGGTGTTGCACAAGATCTGCGCCATCGTCCGCGAGGAGCAGGACCGTGCCGGCGCGATCGAGGTGTTGATGCCGACCATTCAGTCGGCTGACCTCTGGCGCGAATCCGGACGCTACGACGACTACGGCAAGGAGATGCTGCGCATCCGCGACCGGCACGATCGCGACATGCTGTACGGGCCGACCAACGAGGAGATGATCACCGAGATCTTCCGCGCCTCGGTGCGCTCCTACAAGGATCTGCCGCTCAATCTCTACCACATCCAGTGGAAGTTTCGCGACGAGGTGAGGCCCCGCTTCGGCGTCATGCGCTCGCGCGAATTTCTGATGAAGGACGCCTACAGCTTCGACCTCGATCAGGCGGGCGCGCGCCATTCATATAACAAGATGTTCACCGCTTATCTGCGCACGTTCGCGCGGCTCGGTCTCACCGCCATTCCGATGCGGGCGGAGTCCGGCCCGATCGGTGGCGATCTCAGCCACGAATTCGTCATTCTGGCGTCGACTGGCGAGAGCGAAGTGTTCTGCCACCGCGACTATCTCGCGTTCAAGGCGCCGGCCGAGGACATCGACTTCGGGAGCGTGGAGACGATGCAGGGAATCGTCGACAAGTGGACCTCGCTCTACGCCGCCACGTCCGACAAACACGACGTGGCCGCATTCGAGCGGCTCGATCCCAAGGACCAGATTTCTGCGCGCGGGATCGAGGTCGGCCATATTTTCTACTTCGGAACCAAGTACTCGGCTCCCATGAAGGCGGTCGTCAACGGACCGGACGGCAAGGAGCACGCCGTGCATATGGGCTCATACGGCATCGGGCCGAGCCGGCTGGCCGCCGCGCTGATCGAGGCCAATCACGATGAGAACGGCCCGATCTGGCCGGAAGCGGTTGCGCCATTCCGAGTCGGGATTATCAACCTGAAGGCTGGCGACGCCGCCTGCGACGGCGCTTGCGAGCGTATCTACGCTTCGCTCGGCAAAGCCGGCGTCGACGTGCTCTACGACGATCGGGATGACCGGCCAGGCGCGAAGTTCGCGACTATGGATCTGGTCGGCGCGCCGCACCAGGCGATCGTCGGTCCCAAGAGCATCGCCGAGGGCAAGGTCGAACTCAAGATCCGCCGCGGCGGCGAGCGCGAGTTGATCAGCGTCGATGCGGCGATCGCCCGGCTCGGCGGGCTGGCGTGACCGAGCGAGTCGCCTCAGGCCAAAATCTTCACGTCATGGCCGGGCTTGGCCCGGCCATCCACGCGACTGCCCGGGTCTCCGGTCGACGAACTATGCCAACCGTGAATGAGTTTCAATGGGCGGCTTCCCGCCCTTTGCGGCGCACGGCATGCGCGCTCCACGTTGGGGATGGCCGGGTCAAGCCCGGCGATGACGGGAAGGATGCGGGGCTGTGACGCGTCGTTGCGGAGCCACGCGTTGACGTCCGTCGCCTTGGACGCCCCCGCGATCCAGACGGCCCCGGCCACCAAGGCTTTCTCCGCTTTCGAGTGGATGGTCGCGTTTCGCTACCTTCGGGCGCGCAACGCCCAGCGCTCGATCTCCGTCATTGCCGGCTTCTCGTTCCTTGGCATTGTGCTCGGCGTAGCGGCGCTGATCGTCGTCATGTCGGTGATGAACGGCTTTCGCCACGATCTCATGGACAAGATGATCGGCCTCAATGGCCACATGTTCCTGCAAGGGGTCGAGACGCCGCTCACCGACTATGATGCGGTGACTGAGCGGGTCAGCAAGGTTCCGGGCGTCACCCTGGCGCTGCCGCTGGTCGAGGGCCAGGCGTTCGCGAGCTCCCCCTATGGCTCATCCGGCGTGCTGGTGCGCGGCATTCGCGGGAGCGATCTCAAGCGCCTGCCCGGAGTCGAGGGGCACATTATCCAGGGGTCGCTCGACGGCTTTGATGCCGGCCAGGGCGTGGCGGTCGGCTCCAAGCTTGCCGAACATCTGAGTCTCCGGACCGGCGACAAGATCACGATCATTGCGCCCCATGGCGCGGAGACGCCGTTCGGCGTCACGCCCCGCATGAAGAGCTATAGTGTTGCGGCTATTTTCCAGATCGGCATGACGACTTTCGACAACACCTTCATTTTCATGCCGCTTGGCGAGGCCCAGACCTTCTTCAATCAGGATGGGCAAGCGAATGTGATCGAGGTCTATGTCGCCGATCCCGACAATATGGACGCGATGCGGGCCAAAATCGAGCCGGCGCAAGGGCGGCCGATGATCGACACCGACTGGCGCCAGCTCAACCGCAGCTTTTTCGACGTGCTCGCGGTCGAGAGCAACGTGATGTTCTCCATTCTGACGCTGATCATGCTGGTGGCCGCGCTCAACATCATCTCCGGCCTTATCATGCTGGTGCAGGACAAGGCGCGCGCCATCGCCGTCCTGCGCACAATGGGCGCGACGCGCGGCGCCATCATGCGCATCTTTCTCATCACGGGGGCGACCATCGGATTCGTCGGCACCGCAGTTGGCCTCGCGCTTGGGCTCCTGGTCGCTTACAACGTCGAGCCGATCCGCAAAGGCCTGAGTTGGATCACCGGCGCCAATCTCTTTCCGTCCGAATTCTATTTCCTGTCGCAATTGCCCTCGCGCGTCGAGATGACGGACGTTTTGTCTGTCGTCGCCATAGCTCTGATCTTGTCGCTCGCGGCGACGATCTATCCGTCCTGGCGCGCGGCCAAGCTCGATCCGGTCGAGGCGCTGCGTTATGAATGATCAGGCGCGGGTCGCCGCGCTCACGCTAGACGCAGTGGAGCGTCGATACGGGCGCGGCGACACGACGGTCGAAGTTCTGAACGGCGCGTCGTTCGAGCTCTTGTCGGGCCAATCGGTGGCGCTGATCGCACCGTCCGGCGCCGGAAAGTCGACGCTTCTGCATCTGGCGGGCCTTTTGGAGCGGCCCGACGCCGGCGAAGTGCGGATCGGGGGCGCTGCAACCTCGACGATGAGCGACGACAAGCGGACCGCGCTGAGGCGCACGGAAATCGGCTTCGTCTACCAGTTCCATCATTTGCTGCCGGAGTTCTCTGCGCTCGAGAACCTCGTCCTGCCACAGATGATCGCGGGGCTGCCGCGTGCGCAGGCCGCGGCTCGCGCGCGCGAGTTGCTGTCTTATCTCGGTCTCGCCCAGCGCGAGAGCCATCGCCCGGCCGAATTGTCCGGAGGCGAACAGCAGCGGGTCGCCATCGCGCGCGCGGTCGCCAACGGCCCGCGGGTGCTCTTGGCCGACGAGCCTACCGGCAATCTCGACCCGAAGACCGCGGATCACGTGTTCGGCACGCTTGCCGCGTTGGTCAGGGCGAGCGGGCTCGCGGCGCTTGTCGCCACGCACAATCTGGACCTCGCCGCCCGCATGGACCGCCGGGTCACCCTTCGCGATGGGCAAATCAGCGAGATGGCCTGAGGCGCCGCTCGGAGGCCGGCTCGAGCCATCGCCGCCTCATGAAGTTGTCACTTGCGCGGACGCGGCGGCGCGGCGATGACGGCCAGTGGCGCGCGACGCGATTCTCATGAGGGATCGCCACAGGGCGCGTCGAAAGGGGGCGCCAATGGCGGAACTGGCCTCGGGCGGAGAGATCGCCGGGATCGACGAAATCGATCGAGATGAAGCGACCCGGATCGGGAACTATCTCGCCTCGCATGGCGGACCGTTCTTTGAGCTGCAGCGTCGGCTGGGCCTCCTCCGCGAGGATGCGCTCCTGGCCGGGCGACGGGCGGCGATGTTTGTCGCGCTCGCCTGGGGCGTTCCGTTCCTGTTGAGCCTCATTCATGGAGACGCGTTCACTCTGCCGGGTGGTCGCGCTTATGTGCTCGATTTCGGCGCCTGGGCGCGGTTCTTCATCGCCATCGCGCTCTTCGTGTTGGCCGAGCAGCAGGTCGAATATGGCCTGCACGGCAAGCTTGGTCAGCTCGCGCGTGCGACGATCATTGCCCCTGGCTCCCTCGAAGCGGCGGCGAATGCGGTGGTGCGCGCGTTGAGATTGCGGGACTCGCATTTTGCGGAAATCGTTTGTCTGGGCCTCGCGATCGCAGGGACGCTGGCGCGCCTCGCCAATCTCGAAACCGCCGACAGCTCGACCTGGGAGGTCGAAATCGTCAACGGCGCCGCGCGTGTGACGTGGGCTGGATGGTGGAGCGTGGTCTGCAGCATGCCGCTTTTTTACTTCCTGCTGTTCCGCGGCCTTTGGCGTTACATTGTCTGGGCGACGCTGCTCTGGCGGATCGCGGCGCTCAAGCTCCGGCTGGTCGCGACCCATCCCGATGGCAAGGGTGGTTTGGCCTTTCTCGCCGATTATCCGAACGCCTATTCGATGTTCGTCTTCGGGATGAGTTCGGGGCTGGCGATCACAGTCGTCAGGCACGTGTTCGAGGCCAACATTTCCTCCGTGACTTTTGGCTACATCATTACCGGGTGGCTGGCGATCGTATTTGCCTTTTTCGCCTTTCCATTGCTGGCGTTCTCAAAGCCTCTCGCCGAACTGAAGAGCAGGTCGGCCGAAATCTTCGGCGCGCAGGCGACGCGCTATCAGCGCGCGGCCGAGCGCGCCCTCATCGGCCGCAACGTGGCCGCCAACGATGCTTCGGAAACTGATGCGCCGGGCCTCCCCGACCCAAGCGCGCAATACGCCGCCGCCCGTAAGCTGTCGATTTTTCTCATGAGTCGGTCCGCGGTTGCGCCGCTGGCGGCGGCTGCGCTCGTGCCGTTCGCAATCGCGGGCGCGACCAAGCTTCCTTACAAAGAAGTGTTCGCGTTGGTGAAAAAGCTGCTTGTGCTCTAACCCCTCACCGGCCCCGCATCCTGGCGAAAGCCTCAAGCGCCCGGGCGCGGGCGGCCGCGTGGTCGATGATCGGCCGCGGGTAGGTCTTTCCCAACACGACTCCCGCGCGCTCCAGCGCATCGCCTGATGCGTTCCAGGGGCTGTGAATGGCGGGCGCCTCGAGGCGCGCCAGTTCCGGAACCCATTGGCGCACATCGGCGCCGTCGGGGTCGAACTTTTCCGCCTGCAACACGGGGTTGAAGATCCGGAAATAGGGCGCGGAATCGACTCCTGCGCCTGCGACCCATTGCCAGTTGAGCGGATTGTTCGCCGGATCGGCGTCGATGAGCGTGTCCCAGAACCATGTCTCGCCATGCCGCCAGTCGATGAGCAGGTGCTTCACGAGAAACGAAGCGACGATCAGGCGCGCGCGATTGGGTAAATA
>DATDHT010000303.1:0-16798 GCA_036521435.1 Roseiarcus sp. | reverse complement strand
GACGCCCGTCTTCGAGACCGCGCGCATGGTCAGGAACGGGAGTCCCGAAATGCGGCTCGATCGCTGGTTCGGGGTGACGACCTTCGAGCTCGGATAACTCAAGCGCGCATAAGAAGGCTCACCAACGCTCGCGCTGGCCGGAGCCGCGCATCGTCATGACTTCGACCCGGCCTCGCGGGCCGATCCAGCCCGACACGATCCAGCTCGTCAGGCTCACGACAATCGCGGCGAAGACCGCCGACCAGAAGCCGGCGACCAGGAAGCCGGGTAAAAACCAGGCGACGAGCATGATCATCAAGGCGTTGATGACGAGCAGGAACAGCCCGAGCGTGAGCAACGTGATGGGCAGGGTGAGGATGATGAGGATCGGCCGCACGAACGCGTTGATGACGCCAAGCAGGAGCGCCGCGGCGATCAGCGTCCCGGTCGAATTGAACGCGACCAGCCCCATCTTTGACGCGAGCCAGAGGCCGATTGCGACCACGACTGCGCGAATAAGAAACCCTTCCACGGGCCAGCCCTCCTGTTCAGGCGCTTCATTTAGCGATTGAGGGCCGGGTCCGCTAGAGCGGACACCATGACGCGCCGGCGCGGACTGGCTATTGAGGGCGCGGAGGTTACCCCATGTCGGAAAACGCCAAGCGCCCAGCCGCCCTTCTCGCCGCCGAGGCGCCGCCGCGGCCATTTCGCACCAATTATCCCGAGCCCTTCGCCTCGCGTATGGCCGGGCGCGACAAGCGGCCGCTCGGCGACCTGTTCGGGCTGACGAATTTCGGCGTCAACATCACGCGTCTCGCGCCCGGCGGCGCCTCGGCTCTCCGCCACGCCCACACGAAGCAGGACGAGTTCGTCTATATCCTTGCAGGGCGCCCGACCCTGGTCACCGACGCCGGCCGGACGGCTCTTCAGCCCGGCATGTGCGCCGGCTTCAAGGCGGGAAACGGCGACGCGCATTGTCTTGTGAACGAGAGCGGCGAGGATGTCGTCTATCTCGAAATCGGCGATCGCACCGCGGGTGACGCGGTCGACTATCCTGACGACGACCTCGCCGTGGTGACGATCGACGGCCAGCGACGCATGGCGCACAAGGACGGCGCGCCATACTAAGCGGCGGCTGCCCCGCGTTTGGAACTCTCTGCGGCGCGCACTGGGCGTCCGGCGGCGGAAGGCATCGCAAACAGGCGCCTGGCTCCAAGTTCACGCGCGGAAAAGACTGCTTCCGGTCAGGTGCGGCGACCCTTGACGCGGCTCCCCGAAGCATGGAGGCGCCGCCCTCGCGCCGTCCGATCAAGGGGATATTTCCAGTTGACAGGCTATGCGCTCAGGCAACATAAGCCTCGCCGCAACCCGCCTCGGCCAGCCCGAGGCGTTTTCGTCCGCGAGACTTGCTCTTGCGGGCATGGGGGAGTGTCCCGAGTGGCAAAGGGGGCGGACTGTAAATCCGCTGGCTAAGCCTTCGTAGGTTCGAGTCCTACCTCCCCCACCAGCCACTCCCCATTTTCGACGCACTTTGTGTCGTATGCTAAAAGTCCCGACATATCCGTAGGTTGTCGCAGGAGACGGCGCCTCGGCGCGGTTCTCTCGCGGTAGTTTTCGTCTC
Source organism: Roseiarcus sp. (assembly GCA_036521435.1). Lineage (GTDB taxonomy): Bacteria > Pseudomonadota > Alphaproteobacteria > Rhizobiales > Beijerinckiaceae > Roseiarcus. Next base: position 15,198 of record DATDHT010000303.1, on the reverse strand, counting down.
CGCCGCCTCATTCCGCCTCGGCGTCTCTGGCGGACGAATTTATTTTCGTGGCGCTCGAAAGGCCGAGACGGCAGAGACTGGTTTGCCCGGTCAAGACGGTCTTTGGTTGGCGCATGGCGCGACTTCGCCACCATCGGTTGGGACCCTCTATCGCGGCGCTTTAAGCCCCAAGGCCTAGAACTGCTCGGACCAGTCGCTCGGCAGGTCGGATGGGCGAGTGAGTACGATGCCGATAGAGAGGGTCACGCGAAATGGGCATCCTCAGCAAATAGCCGATCGGTCGCTCACAACCCGTTAACCTGACGACTGCGTTGCTGGACGGCCTCACCCATCGCTATCACATTCTTGAAACCGGAAACGACAGCTTCCGCTTCAAGAACAGCTCCGCAAAGCCCATCAAACTCACCAAGGAGAAAGCACGAAACTTGACGAACCCCTGACCCCGAAACCATCATCAAGCCGGGTCAGTTCTCAATGGAAATCCCGGGTCAACTCCCGACGGAAATCGACAGCTTGGCCACATTGTCCGGGTTGCACGGTCTTGTGGCCTAGTTGTAGCTTGGGATTTGGCGAACATGTTCTTCTTCAAATCGCTGCCGCTGCTCCAACAACGCCTGCGCCAGAGATCGGGTGAAGCCCTTTCAAGGCCGGATAGCTGCGCCAGCGTGACGAGGACTTCGACGTGAGCAGCTCTTGCAGAATGATCATCGATGTCGATCCCGGCGTCGACGACGCGATGGCGATTTTCTACGCTGTTCGCCGGCCAGGCATAAAGCTCGAGGCCCTCACCACAACCTTCGGCAACACCGACACCGCGATCGCAACCGGCAATACGCTGCGTGTGCTGGAGCTTCTGGGGCGCCCGAACATTCCGGTCGCAAAAGGCGTCGGGCGCTCACTCATTCACCCCTATGTCCGGCGCGCCGATCACGTTCACGGGCAAAATGGGATCGGCGATATCGACCTTCCGGAGCCGAAGATCAGGCCGACCGACGAGCACGCCAGCGACCTCATTATCCGCATGGCGAAAGAGAGCCCGGGTGAGATCACGCTTTGTCCGGTAGGGCCTGTCACAAACGTCGCGCTGGCGATCGCCAAGGCGCCGGAGATCGCCAAGCTCTTGCGCAAGATTGTCATCATGGGGTCGACAATATTTCACCCCGGCATTCACGGGCCTGCCGCGCCGATGGTCGATGCGAATTTCGCCAATGATCCTGAGGCGGCCCATATCGTGCTTCGGTCGGGCGCGGACACCACGCTGGTCGGCATGGATGTCACGATGACGACCTTGTTTTCGACCGAGATGATCAAGGAAGTCGCACAGGAGGGCGACGAGGCGGCGAAGACGCTGATGCGGATGACCGAATTCTACGTCAACGCCTATGAGACCATGTATCCGGGCATCGCCGGCTGCGGCCTGCACGACCCACTCGCGGTGGCCGTGGCGGAAGATCCAAGTTTGGCGACAACGGAGCGAATGTTCGTCGACGTGGAGCTGCACGGAGAATTCACGCGCGGACAGACGATCGCAGACCGGAGACGTACGGCCATTCCGTTGCAGAATGCGGACGTCTGCGTGGACATAGACCGTGCGCGCTTCCAGACGAACTTTCTGACTGCGATCAAAGGTCGGTGAACGCCGCGATTCCTGGCGCCTCCCGGCGCTTGACCGCACGCGAGGGCTGCCCGCGGCAGCCGCCAAAGCTTCAAGACTAATCGTCAAGCGGCGGCGAATTCGTCGCTCCGACTCGCTGCCCCTCTCGCTCCGTCGCGGGTGCTGATTGTCTCGATCGCAGCGAGGCGCGAGTTCGGCGCCGGTGACTGATGACGAGCGCCAACAGAGTCGCGACATAGGGAGCGATATCGGTGAGCTGGCTGGGGAGGCCGTGACTTTGCAGGTTCACCCCGATCGCGTCGGCGAAGCCGAACAACACACAGGCTGCTGCGGCATAAAGCGGATTGTTGCGACCAAGCATGACCGCGACGACGGCGATCCATCCCCGGCCCGCGCTCATGTCCTCGGCGAAGACGCTGACCGCCCCAAGCGAGAGCTGCGCCCCCGCAAGACCTGTTAGCGCCCCGGCAATGAGCACCGTCACGCTCCTGTAGCGGGCGACGTCGATGCCGAGCGCCCCTGCCGCCGCTGGCTGTTCGCCTACGCCGCGCAGTCTCAGTCCCACTGGAGTCAGGAAAAGAACGACGCTGATCAGCGCGGTCAGCGCCCAGACCGCAAATGTCAGCGCCGACTGGCGGCCGAAAGCCCAACCCAGCACGGGCACGCTAACCAGCGCCGGGATCGTGATCCGGCCGAGGCCGACGACATTGGGGTCGCTGAAGGTTCCACTGACGCCAAAGACGACTCGCAGCAGATAGGCCGTCAGTCCCGATGCTAGCAGGTTCATGCCGATGCCGATGACGACCGGATCGCCGCGGAAAATCGTCGCGCCATAGCCGAGGATCAGCGAAAAGACGGCGGCCCCGGCCATTCCTGCGGCGACGCCGACGAGCGCGCTGTGACCGAAGTAGCTGCCGACAATCGCAGCGAAGGCGCCGACCAGAATCTGGCCCTCGAGCGCGAGATTGAACACGCCGACCCGTCCGCACAATACGCCCGCAAGCGCGGCGAAAAGGATCGGCGTGATCGCTTGGGCCGTAGATTGGAACAGAAACGGGGTAAAAAGGCTCTGGATCACGTCCGCCGCCCCAATCCCCGCCGCATGGCGAGGAAGAGGATCACGATCGCCTGCAATACGAGGGTCAGCACCCGGGGCACCGAAGTCTCGCGCTGCATGGCGAAGCCCCCGGTTTGCAGCGCGGCGAAGAAGAGGCCGGCGACGATCGCGCCAACCGGCTCCCCGCTGACAAGCAGCGCCGCCATCAGCCCGGACCAGGTGTAAGCTGGCGTGACGAGCGCTCCGTCGATGAACCGGAATTGCGAGCCGAGCACGATAATCGCCCCGACGACGCCGGCAATCGCGCCGCTTGCAAACATGGTCCGTACAGCCTGCCGCGCGAGCTGCACACCGCCATATTTGGCGAAATGCGGGTTCTTGCCGCGCATCCGCAATTCGTAACCTGCGCTGGTCCGTTGATCGACGAAGACGACGGCGATCGCGATCGCTGCGATGAGAAGACTGCCAACGTTGAGCGCTCCGGAGAGGACGTAAAGGCGCGCGTCCGACGGGACCATGAGAGTTTGCGGCAGTCCGGTTGAAACGTCTCGAAGCGGAAAGCGCGCGAGATAGGATGTGACGCCAATCGCCGGGTAACTCAGGAGCAGACTCGAGATCAGCATCGGGACGCCGTGCCGGACCTCGCCCCAGGCTGCGAGCGCCGCGTAGACGCCGCCGCCGAGTCCCGCAAGCGCCAATCCGACCGTTGCGCCGAGCGCGCCGTGTCCCGGAAGAAACAGAGGCGCGAGCGCCCCGATAAGGCCGCCGATGACAAGCTGTCCGTCGCCGCCGAGATTCACCATCCCGCCTCGCAACGGGACAGCGGCGGCGAGCGTCATTCCCACCAGCGGCGTGGCCCAATTGAGCGTGTCCGGCAGGGCTTCAAACGACAACGAGCCCTTGGCAATCTCAACATAGGCGCTCATCGGATCATGGCCGGACACGAGAATGAGCGCTGCCCCGACCAAGGCGGCGAAGCCGATTGCGAGCGCAACCGGGGGAATGCGCAGGCGGTCCCCGGCCAGTTTCAGCGCGCTGGAGAAAGCGCTCATCCGGCTTCCGCCCCTCGCCCCGCCATGAGCAATCCGACGTTTTGCACGTTTGCCCTCTCTTGTGGGAGGTCTGCCAGGATGCGGCCTTCGAACATCACCAACACCCGGTCGGAGAGGCCGAGGATTTCGCTTAATTCTGCCGACACAAGAAGAACCGCCCGGCCTCTGTCGCGCTCGGCGACGAGCTGCTCGTGGATATATTCGGTCGCCCCGACGTCCAACCCTCGCGAGGGTTGCTCGGCAATCAGCGCCGGCGATTCGTGCGAGAGCTCGCGGGCGACCACAATCTTCTGCAGATTGCCGCCCGATAGCGTTCCGACATCCGTACGTTCGCTTGCGATGCGGATGGCGAAGCGCCGGATGAGCGCGCGCGCCCGTTCGGCGAACGCCGATGGATTTATGAAGGGTCCGCTGGCGAGCGGAGCGCTGCGATGGAAGCCCATCGCAAGATTGTCGGTGGCGCTCGCCTCCGCCGCTGAGCCGACGGCGGCGCGATCCTCGGGGATATAGGCAAGGCCGGCGGCGCGGTGCGTCGCCACGTCCGCATCGGTCACGTCGCGCCCGCAGATTTCCACGCTGCCGCCATCGGAATTGCGCAGGCCGACGAGCGCCTCAACGAGCTCGTTCTGACCATTGCCTGCAACGCCTGCGATTCCGACAATCTCGCCGCCCCGCACGGTCAGGCTCACATGGTCGACCACATGCTTGCCAGAAGGCGACGCGATCGTGACGTCGACGGCTTTGAGAAGTGTATCGCCCGGCGGCAGCGGACGCTTCGCTACCTTAAGATTGACGTTGCGGCCGGTCATCGCCCGCACGATTTCACCCGCGTTGGTGTCGGCGGTGCGCAGGTTCGCGACGGTGCGGCCGTCACGTAGGATCGTGACCCGGTCCGTGATAGCCGTCACTTCGTGGAGCTTGTGGGTCACGAGCAGGACAGTGCGTCCCTCGGATGCAAGGTTTTTCAGCACGGCGAACAGCGCGTCGCGCTCGGGCGGCGTGAGGACCGCGGTCGGCTCGTCGAGAATGAGAATGCGCGCGTCGCGGTAGAGCGCCTTGAGAATCTCGATCCGCTGGCGCACTCCGACGGACAGATCGCCGACCTGGACGTCCGGGTCGACTGCGAGATGGTGATGCTCTGAGAGCTTGGCGACACGATCGCGCGCGGCCCGGCGGTCGATGAAGGGGCCGCGCTTCGGCTCGGCGCCATAGACAATGTTTTCCCAAGCCGTCAGCGAGCCGAACAGCTTGAACGATTGATGCACCATGCCAAGACCCGCCGCCATCGCGTCGATTGGCGAACGGAAGCAGACAGGCGCGTCACGCACGCGAATCTCGCCCGCATCCGGCGCCTGCAGGCCGAACAGGATGCTCATGAGCGTCGTCTTGCCCGCCCCGTTCTCGCCCATCACGCCGTGAATCTCGCCCCGTTCGGCCGAGAGAACCACGCCGTCATTGGCGATAAGGCCGCCATAACGCTTGACTATGCCGGCGGCAGCGATCTCGGCCACGAGACGAGGCCGGACCAGCGGGCTACTTGGCGCTCATCGGGTCAGCGATCTTGATTGAGCCGTCGACGATCTGGTCCCGCAGCGCCTTCACCTTGGCGATGGCGTCGGGGTAGTCGGCGATGAGGCACTTCGAGCCCTTCACGTCGGAATCGAGCGCGGTCACCGAAATGCCGCCCTCCTTGAGGCCGAGCGCGGCGATCGGAGGCTGGGAGCCGGCGACGATTCCTTTGACCGCGAGCTCGACGGACACGTCCGTCTTCTTCTCAACGTTGTCCATGACCGCGCCTGGCGCCTGCGGACACTGGTTGGTGTCGACGCCGAACGCGGCGACGCCCGGGGCGTCCTGCATAGCCTTGAAGATGCCGCCGTTCGAACCGGCGCCGGCGGCAAGGACGCGGTCAGCGCCATCGGCGACCATCGCCGCGCCGCGCTCCTGGCCGCGCGCCGGATCGGAGAACGGGTTGTTCCCGCCGACCCAGAGCGTCGGCGATATCTGGACGTCGGGCTTGACGTGCTTGGCGCCCTCGATGAAGCCGTCCGTGTAGCGGTGCAGGAAGGGGATATCGAGCGCGCCGATCGCTCCGACCTTGCCAGTCTTTGTCGTCAGCGCCGCCTCCGCCCCGGTCAGAAAGGCTGCTTCATATTCGCGAAACACCGAGCAATGGATGTTCGGCTTCAGTTTGTCGAAGGGACAGCTGTCGACCTGCAGGAACTGGACGTTTGGATAGGCCGTCGCTACCTCGGGCAGCATGTCGTTGAACTCGAAGCCGATAACAACGACCACTTTGGCGCCGGCCTTGGCGGCGGCCTCGAGGTTCTGCCGTTGTGTCGTGGGATCGGAGCTTTCATAGGTCTTGGCGACGCCGCCGAGAGCCTCTGCCACACGCGCGGTCCCGATCTTGCCGAGCTTGAGAAAGTCGTTGACTCCAATCGGATTCGGCGAGACGTACACGAATAGCGGCTTCTCGGCGGCAAGGCTTGCGCTCGCGAACGGAGCGGCGAAGGAGAGGGTGAGCGCGGTGATGCGTTTCATGGCTTTCGTCCTGAGAAAACGGGGAGTACGAGGCAAGTCCTATGCGGACAGAAGGAACCGAGCGCGGGGCAATCTTCTGGTCCGGTCTTCGACATCGTTCATTGGCAAAGCCTCCGTCAATACGGCGTGTCGCCGCCGTCCGCGCTAACCGCCTGCCCCCGGATGATAATGGCGTCGTCGCTCAGGAGGAAGGAGATCGTCCGCGCGACCTCAACCGGCTCGATGTGCCGGACCAACTGCGAACTGATGAGCTGCGGAAAGACGTCCCCCGCAGCCTGTCCGGCGAGCTTGCCATAGGCGACCGCGACCTCGCGCAGCATGTCGGTCGCTACGCCCCCAGGGCAAACGCAATTGACATTGATGTCGTACGGGGCGAGCGCCGCGGAGAGCACGCGCGTCATATTGATGAGCGCCGCCTTGCTGGAGCTGTAGGCCAAAGACTCCATATGCCCTTTTTTACCGGCCTCGGAAGCGACGCTGACGATCGCGCCTCGAGCGCCCGACTCGATCATCGACCGCGCGACGAGCCTCGAGGTCTCGTAGGCGCCGAAGAGATTGATTCGGAAGATGCGCTCCCAATCCGCCCACGCCGTCTCGAGAGGGTCGGCGTGTACGACGATCGCGGCGCAATTGACCAGGCCGTCAAGCGGGCCGAGCTTCCCCTCGGCCGCGGCGAGCGCGGCCGCGATTGACCTCGGCTCGCCAATGTCGAGGCGGACGGCGAACGCGCCTTGCCCGATTGCGGCCGCAGCCGCATCGAGCGCCTCTGCGCGAATATCGGCCAGTGCGACGACGGCGCCTTCGGCGGCCAGCAGTTCGGCGGTCGCCCGCCCTACGCCGCCTGCGGCGCCGGTAATCAGGATGTGTCGTCGCTCGTGCCGCCTCGCTCGCGGAACTGCGCGAACCGGCAACGGCGCGTGAGGCGGGCGGGTGAAGAACTGGCCGATGGAATTCCCCTCAAGGCTTTCCGGAACGAAGCTAGACGAGCGCCCCTCGCGGCTCAAGGGTGCGCGCGACCCGCTCAGGGTGTCAGTTTGCCGGAACTTAAACCCCTTTCAACTGGGGGTCTTTGGGCAAGAACCTCAACGCTCTTCTCGCGGTCGGTTGGACTCGTTTACCGCGCGGTCGGCAATGACCGCTATTTTCGCCTCTCCGGGGCCGACGGATTTTCGAAAACCACTGTGTTCGCCCCCCGACTCCGACGCTACCATCCCCCATCGTAGCAGGTCTTTATCCCGACCGTTGTGAATCGAAGCGGTCGCGCAGTTTTCGGCGAAGCACCTTGCCGTAGGCGTTCTTCGGAAGCTCGGCGAGGAACTCAATCCGCTTCGGTTTCTTAAAGCTTGCGAGATGGTCGCGGCAAAAGGCGATCAGCGTCTCGGCGTCGAGACTGGTTTGGCCCTCGCGCGCCACCACCGCCGCCACGACATTCTCGCCCCATTCCGCATCGGGAACGCCGAAGACGATTGCCTCTTTGACCGCCGGGTGCCGGATCAGCACATCTTCCACCTCGCGGGGATAGATGTTCGATCCGCCGCTGATAGTCATGTCATGGCGGCGGTCGAGAACGTGAAGACGCCCTCTGCCGTCAAAGCGGCCGATATCTCCCGTTCGCAGCCAACCGGCGGGAAAGGAAGCAGCGTTCGCCTCTTCGTTGCGCCAGTATCCCTCCATAACCACATCGCCACGCACCGCGATCTCGCCGGTTTCACCTCGCGGCAGGGGACACGCCGCGCCGTCGAGAATCCGGACTTCAACACCCTAGCGGACGAATCCGGCGGATTGCAATGTTTCGTCGTCCGCGTCCTTGAGGGCCCACGCCGGAAGATAAGAGATGGTCATCGGCGACTCGCCCTGGCCGTAGAATTGCGTCAGGACGGCCCCAAAGCGCCGCAGTGCGGCCCGCAAGTGTTCGAGATGGATCGGAGCACCGCCATAGACGATCGCGCGCAGTTCGGGCGTGCGGATCGCCGGATCGGCTTCGAGCAGTCGAACGATCATCGTCGGCGCGAGGAAGGGGAAGACGGTCACGTGCTCTCGTGCAGCGAAGCTAAGAATTCGGTCGGGATCGAAAGCGCCGCCCGCATTAACGATATTTTCAGCGCCACGTCACAGCGCCGGGGTGAGATACATGCCGCTGCCATGCGAGAGTGGCGCCACATGCAGAAGTCTATCGTCGGGGCCGAACGCACAAATGTCCGCGAGGCAGTTTACTGCCATCGCGATGAGATTGCGGTGGCTGAGCATAGCGCCCTTTGGTCGTCCAGTCGTGCCCGAGGTGTAGAACAGCCACGCTGGATCGCTGGGATCGCACTCAGCCGGAGCGACGGGGTTTGTGGTCTCGCGCCGAAGCAAAGCGTCGAGATTGCCGGGCGCGGAAGACGTCCCCGCGACGATAAAGTCCCCAGGCCGGAGAGAGGGCGCTGAGATCGAGATAAGCTTGATCCCAGATGTCGGCCTCGACAATCCGCCAGCGGCCGACGAGCCGGCAGTTCGCCGGCGCGCTCATGCCGGCCATCCCTAAGCGGTGCTGCGCTTGCGCCGGGGGCCCTTGTGGCCCGAACGGCCGCGTTGAAACCGAGTGGCCTTAGGCGGTTTACCGTACCCAGCCTCGTAGTCTTGCTTCTCGTGTCGGGGGTCGCCGGCGTTCATGTCATCAGTCATCATCGTGCTCCTCATCGGGGATTTCGTCGGGGTCCAGAGGGACCGCGTCATCCGAGCTCGGACTTTCCAGGTCGGACGGCTGGGAGCTTGAAGATTCCTCCGAACGCCCAAGCGAGTCTCGCTGTCGCGCCTCCTCCGTCCTTCATTCGATGTCTCGCTTCAGCTCCTTTCTCTCCTTCGCCCAGAACAATTTGCTTTCCTTTTGTCGATCGATGCGTTCATCGCTCGCGGGATCCTGGTCGTTCCTCAAGACCAACTTGAACGCCTCGGCCGACAAATTCGCCCAACCGACTCAGCAGCGAGCAGGGTCGACCCGGACCCGGCGAACGGCTCGAGCACGACGTCGCCGCGATTTGTAACGTCGAGGAGAGCGTCTTCGAGAAGGGCTCTTGGTTTAACTGTCGCATGCTGCGCCAGGCCATCACGGGCGTCCGAGCCGAGGCTTGAAGCGCCGGGGTATGTCCAGACATTAGAGCGCCACCGTCCGTGGCGGCCGAGCTTGATGTTGTTGATGTGCGGCGCCTCGCCTTTCTTGAAGAAGGGGAGAAGCTCGTGTTGGGATCGCCAGAGGCTTCCCTGGCCCCCGTTCGACTTCGCCCACACGACGACGTTGATCGGCGCCAGACCAAACTGGCGGCCGCTGGCGAGGACAAGTTCAGTCGAGCGCCAATATGAAGGTGGCCATGAAGCCGCCATCGAGGAGCCGGCTGGTGGCCGGCGACATCCAAGCGTGGTTGAATTCCATGAACTCCTCGGCGCTCATTTCGCCGTTCGCCATGGCGAATTCACGGTGACGTCCGTTGCTCGTGACATGGCCGACGTTTGGAACGTTAAAGGGTTCGTCGGTCAGGATCAGCCGGGCGAACTCCCCCTCGTCCAAGATTCGCGCGTAGGCCATCGGGTCGCGCGCATCGCCCTGAAGCAGACGATGCCCGCCCAGGAGCCATAGGTCGTTGGGGTTGGAGACCGCGACCGATCCGAGAGCCGGCATGGCGTCGCTCTCGGCATCACCTGCCTCAGCGTCGTCGTCGAGAAGGAGAGCGTCGATTTCGGCCATCTCGAATCCGACAAGAACAACATCTTCAACCAAGCGCCGTCAGATCTTCGAACTCGGCTTGAAGGGCGTCGGGGTCCCATTCCCCGGTTTCTGCGATTCGATTGACCGCCAAGCCCGGCGCTCACTGTGCGCAGTGCTCCCCCAGACCGCTCCAGACCTCAGGGCCAGGCGCGGTTTGCTGGCTGTCATGGATTATACATCTATGTTAAGATAAATTAGTGAAGTGAACCAACCCGCAAATAGAGCTGCGATCTCTAAAGACACAGAAGCTCGGGCGGACACCAAGAAACGAGCGAACCGGTTTCGAGGGACTGGGTCCACCACCAGCTCGCAAATTCAAGACTTAGAGCGGATCAACGGCCTCGCTGAGCGAGATCCGGTTCAGCGAATTCGGCTCTCGCGCCTGAGACGGCGCGCCTTGGGACAGGTCGTCGCCCGCGCTCGCGGCGGAGTCGTCGGTTAGCCTGATTCATGACTGGCGTACGCCTACCGCGCATCCGCAACCTTGCGAGGGACACGCGTCCGAATTGCGTCGCGCCCGGCTAACGCTAGGACGAGGATGACGACGGCGCCCTGCACCATGTCCTGCGAGCCAGGCGGGAGTTGCATGATTTGCATCAACGTCACCATCAGGATCAAGAGGACGCTGGCGAAGAACACGCCGATTGCCGAGGCTGAGCCGCCGAAAATGAGCGTGCCGCCGATCACCACCGCCGCCACCGATTGCAGGAGGTACGGCTGGCCCATCTCAAGAAACGCGCCACCCACATAGGCGCCAAGGGCCAATCCCATCAACGAGGCGAGGATGCTGGAGATCACGAAGGCGATCGCAACGACGCGATCCACTGGGATTCCGGCCAGACGCGCCGCGATACGGTTCTGCCCGACGGCGCTCAAGGTGCGCCCATAGACCACGCGCCGCAGAATGAATTCCGCCAGCGCGATCAGCCCGATGCAGACAAGGAACATGATCGGCGCCCCGAGAAACCGGCCAGCGGCGACGGCTTTGAGGGCGGGGCTGACGGCGAACCCGTGGATCGAGCGGTTGCAGAGCAGCGTCGCGGTCGCAAGCACATAGCCTGTAGCCAGCGTCGCGATGATGGCGGGGACCTTGAGGCGCAGCACCAACGCAGCGTTGACGCAACCGACGACCAGGCCGAGGCCGAACGCGACCAGGACACCCCGGAGGAGGTTTGCATCCCGTCCGCCGATCGTCAACAAGGCGACGTAGGCGCTGAGTGTGACGACGGAGGCGATCGATAGATCGATGTTGCCCCGCCCGGTGGTCACGACAAACATCTGCCCGACGCCGACGATCGAAAGGTACGAGGCGGAGAGGACAATCCCCGACAGGCTCGCCACGCTGAATCGGTCGGTCACAACGGAAAGCGCCCCCCAAAAGATCAGCACCGCCAGCGCCGACCAGATCCAGCGGTGCGACTGCGTGAGCTCGTGCAATTTGTGCAACAGGATCATTCCTCGCCGCTCCGGTCCGCCAGATAACGCACGCCCAGGAGCCCGATGAGCACCGCCCCCTGAGCGGCGGCGTTGAAATCGCTGCTGACGCCGAGAGCGCCAAGCAGTGCGCCGATCAGCGCCAGCGTCACCGCCCCGAACACCGCGCCTACCGGCGCAACAATTCCGCCGGTGAGTGCGCACCCCCCCATCACCACCGCTGCAATGCTAAGCAACGTGTAGGAATTGCCCGAGTTGATGTCGCTCGACGCGTTGATCGCCGTCAGCGACAATCCGGCCGCGGCGGAAAACAATCCGGCGACAAGATAGCGCACGATTCCATACCGGATTGGCGGCCAGCCCGACGCGATCATTGCCGCCGGATTGGCGCCGAAGCCGCGCAGCACGACCCCGAGGGGAGCCCGGTCGAGGAGCGCGCCGACCGCCGCGACGACGCCGATCAAGAGTATCGAGGTCGGCACATAAGAGCTGATCGACCAGCTCGTCAGCGCGCTCAGCCAGTCGGGGCTCGCGCCGCCGGGGGTCGGCTGAATCGAATAGCCGATCCCAGCCCAGATGAACGACGCGCCGAGGGTCACGACGATGGCTGGGATCTTGCGGCTCTGAATGACCGCGCCGAGCATCGCATAGGCGCCGAGAACGGCGGCGATCGCCAACACCCCCAAAGCCGGCCGATCGTAAAGCAGAGTCGCGCTCAGAACGCTGACGAGTCCGGCGAACGCCCCGACCCCGAGATCGATCTCAGCGCCGCCGACGACGAACATTTGCGCTTCCGTCACCAGGACAAGCGAAAGGGCCGGCAAAAGCAGGAGGTCGAGGCCAAAAACGGAGGCCACCGCAGGATTGGCGAGGATCATCACCGCCAGAACTAGAGCGAGACCGAGAAGAGGCGCCGCGTCGACAAGCCTGTCCATCAGCCGAAGCCTCTTTTCAGCGCTCCGCTCGCTTCGATCCGGCATCGTTGCGGCGAGGTGCGAGAAGGAGGCCGCGACGATCGCCTCCTCGGTCAGAGCCGAGCCGCTCAGTTCCTGCACGACCCGGCCGTTGGCAAAGACAAGCACCCGGTCGCAGGCCAGCAGCTCGGCATCCTCGGTCGTGTGCCAGATCAAGGTGCGGCCTTCGCGCGCGAGCTCGCTGCACAGGCGATAGAAATCCTGCTTTGTGCCGATGTCGACGCCGCGGGTCGGATCGTCGAGCAGCACGATCGGAGTCATCGCCGCCACCGCCCGCGACACCAACGCCTTCTGCTGATTGCCGCCGCTGAGCTCGATGATGCGCGAATTGAAGCGATTGAGGTCGAGCCGAATACGCTGGGCGGCTGGCTCGGCCGCCACTCGCTCGGCTCTATCTGAAACGAGCCCGAGGGCAGGGCGAGGACCGACGCGACCGATCGAAATGTTGGCGAGCACGCTCCACAGCGGGAAGACGCCCTCCTTCTGTCGATCGCCGGACACGAAGCTCGCGGGCGCCGCGCGGGTCACGGCGCCGGTCGCGCGTCCTGCCTCGTGGATGGCGCGCAGCAGGGCCTTTTGCCCATGTCCCTCGAGGCCCGCGAGCCCGACAATCTCCCCTTGGCGCAGACTGAGAGGCGCGCCGCCGCCGACAAAGTCTCCGCCGACGCGCACCATTTCGGGCTGAGCGCGCGCTTCGCGCTCAATTCTGTGATCGATCACCGAGGCGTCGCCGCCCATCAACTCTACGAGCCTCCCGACTGAAGCCCCCTGCGCCTCGCCCTGCCACGCGACGCGGCCATTGCGAAGCACGAGGACGCGCGAGGCGACGTCCATAATCTCATGCAGCTTGTGGCTGATGAAAATGAAAGCGAGGCCGGAGCGCGCGCGCTGGCGCACGTACTGGCGCAATTGTTGAGAGCGTTCGAGGTCAAGCGACGACGTCGGTTCGTCGAGCACGACCAGGCGCACGCCAGGAGTCGCAGTGGCGCGTGCGATTTCAACCATCTGTCGCTCGCCGATCGACAGGCGATCGATGCGCGCGTTGACGTCGATGGTGTTTCCCGGGAAGACGGCGTCCAGCGCGGCTCGGGCCGTGCTGCGGTAGACATTACGCCATCCGGGCTTTGAGTTCGCGTGCTGCGGGTCTTCGACGAAGAAGTTTTCCGCGACCGTCAACGTCGCGCATAGCGACAGTTCTTGATGGACCATCCGAATGCCGCGCCGCTGCGCCGCGCCGGCGTCGTAGTTCGTGAAAGAATCCTCGACGCCGTCAAACGAGAGTCGCCCCAGCGTCGGCGCGGTGATCCCGCACAAGATTCGCATCAGCGTCGACTTGCCAGCCCCGTTGCCGCCGACGAGGCCGACCACGTCGGAGGCGGCCACGGCAAAGTCGATGTCCGCCGTGGCGAGCGTCGGTCCGAACGCCTTTGTGACCCTGTGCAGCTCGACCAGATAAGTCGTCGGCTCGATTGGGTTCGCCCCAGCGAATTCCTCGGCGAGCGCGCTCCGATCTGACAAGGACTCCTCCCGCGCGAAGGACGGTGGCGCCCTTGCCGGACGCCCCGAACCTTTACGCTACAAGACCCAGCTCATTTCGAAAGCAGGTTCTGCTTGACCCAATCGAGTGAGTAGGTCGGGCTGATGATCTGGCCGGAAGGCAGCTTGGCATAGTCCGCAAGATTGCTCGCATCGACCGTCGCGACCGGCATGATCATCATTTTCGGCGCCTTGGCGCCATCGAGGAGCGAGACGCCGAGCCACAAAGCCGCGCCGCCGATTCCCGGCGTCGTGTTCATCGAGACCGTCTGGTATCCGTTTTTCTTGTTCTCGTCGGCCCACCACTTGATGAAATCCGTTCCGCCGCCGCCCTCGATGATCGGCATGTGGTTCACATAGCCGCCGCCATACTGGGTGAATGCCTGCGCGATGCCGACGTCGTCGCTGCCGCCCTGTCCCAAAACTGCGTCGACGTGGGGCAGACTGGGGAGGACATTGGCGATGGCCGATTGCGCCACCGAGGCCGTTGCCTGACCATAGACCGTCGCAACCACTTTGATGTCCGGATTTTTCTTCAGCACAGACACTTGGGCGTTGTACATGTCGTTGTCGGGCGCCGATCCTTTGACGCCCCGCACCTGGATCACGTTGCCCTTGCCGTTCAGCATCTTGAAGATCGCTTCGGCTTGGCTCGCCTTGTAGCCTTTGAAATCAAAGTTCAGCTGATAGTTGCATGGCGCGTTGGCGATCGAGTCGAACGAGATCACGATGATTCCGGCCTTGCACGCCTTCTCGATCACGCCATTGACCGCAGTTTCGGAAGCCGCGTCCACAAGCAGCACGTCGACCTTCTTGAGGATCAGTTCGCCAATCTGGCTGTTCTGCTGCGCAACCGAGCCGTCGCCATTCATCACAATGTAATCGGCGATCTTGCCCTCGCTCTTGGCTTGTTTGGCCGCCGCCTCGAACGCCTCGACCATCTGGTGGCGCCAGGTGTTTCCGTAATAGGCGTTCGATAGCGCAATGACTGGCGCTTGAGGAGTCGCCGTCGCCGGCGCGGCCACGGACGAAAGCGAAAGAACAGCGAATACGGCTAGTGCGGATTTCATCTGGCTGCTCCCATGGATACCCGGCGCCCCATGTTGCTTTAGCGCCAGTTGTGTACATAGTATACCAGTTACGCCATTGGCAAGTTTCAATCGGGTCGACGCCTCTCATTGTGGAGACGTGGGGCTTCGTCGGCGCCATAGTCTTGGGCGACTCGACGAGCCTAGCCCATTCCC
>DATDHT010000302.1:0-6127 GCA_036521435.1 Roseiarcus sp. | reverse complement strand
TGTCCGCCAAAAACGGGGCGACTATCGGCGAACTGATGACGGCGACCGCTTGGCTCGAGCACACGACACGAGCCGCCCTTACGGTCCTCAGACACCGCGGCTACGTTCTCAGCCTCACGCGGCGCGAACGTGCTGGCGCTTCGGTGTACCGGATCGCCGTTAGCAGCGGCCAGGCCGCGAAATGACCGCTGGGGACGCGGCGTCGGGCGGCGACCCGGCGCTCGCCGCCTCGCCTCTGCGACTGCGCCTCGAGCGACTGCAAGACCTCGACGGGGGCGCGTTGCGCATGGAGTGGCGGCGGCTCTGCCGCTCGGAGCCGCCGCGGATCAGTCGCGATCTGTTGCTGCGAGCGATCGCTTATCGCCTCCAGGAACTCGAATTCGGCGGTTTGCCGAAGTGGGCCCAGCAAACCCTCGCCGGGCCGACGACCGGCTCCGGCGTCACCGACGAATGCGGCGAACCAATGCCGAAACCTGCGGAGCCGCGTCTCAAACCCGGCGCGCGCCTCGTCCGGGAATGGCATGGCGGAATGCATTCCGTCGTGGTTCTCGACGACGCCTTCGAGTTCGACGGACGACGCTACCGCTCGTTGACGCAGATCGCCCGCGAGATCACGGGCGCTCATTGGTCGGGCCCGAGATTCTTCGGACTGATGAAGCGGAGGGCAGCGTCGTCCGAGTCGGACGCTGCGCCAACACCTGCGACCGACGCGAGAGGGATGAGCGGTTTCGCGCAATTGAAGCAAGGTGCGTCGGCGATCGACGCGCAACCTGAGATCAGTGGCGCAGACGGGTCAGACACTCGACATTTCGGACGGCGCGCCAAGGAGAGCGCCGATGGCTGACCGCCAGCATCGCCCCGATCGTGTGCCGCGCGCGGCCAGCGACTCTCCGCGCAGTTCGCGTAGCGGCCGCATTCGCTGTGCGATCTACACCCGAAAATCGTCGGAAGAGGGGCTCGAACAGGAGTTCAACTCCCTCGATGCGCAGCGGGAGGCTTGCGAGGCTTATGTCCGCAGCCAAAAGCACGAAGGTTGGTCGGTTCTCCCTCAACTCTACGACGACCCTGGCTTCTCAGGGGGAAACATGGAGCGGCCGGCGCTGAAGCGGCTGCTTGCTGACGTCGCGGCCCGCAAAGTCGACGTCGTGGTCGTCTATAAGGTCGACCGTCTGACCCGCTCGCTCGCCGACTTCGCCAAGATCGTCGAGGTGTTCGACGCGAAAGCGGTCTCGTTCGTATCGATCACTCAGGCGTTCAACACGACCACTTCCATGGGCCGACTGACCCTCAACGTGCTCTTGTCCTTTGCCCAGTTCGAGAGGGAGGTCACGGGCGAACGCATCCGCGACAAGATAGCCGCCTCGAAGAAGAAGGGGCTCTGGATGGGCGGCCAGCCTGCGCTCGGATACGACGTCAAAGACAGGAAGCTCGTCGCCAATGAGGCGGAAGCCGAAACGGTCAAAACGATCTTTCGCCGCTATCTCAACCTCGGCTCGGTTCGCGAACTGAAGGCTACGCTCGATGCCGACGGGGTTGTCAGCAAGCGACGGACGGCGGCAGACGGAAGGCCATACGGCGGGCAGTCCTTTTCCCGCGGCGCGCTCTACCAGATGCTGCAGAACCGCGTATATCGCGGCGAGATCGTCCATAAAGAGGCCGCCTATCCAGGGGAACACGCGCCGATCGTCGATGAGGACCTCTGGCGGCAGGTTCAGGAGAAATTGCAAGCGAACGGTGTCGAGCGACGAGGCGCGCGCGACGAGGCGAAGCTGGTCTACCTGCTTCCTGGCGTCCTGTTAGACGCCGAGGGCCGACTCATGACGCCGACGCACGCAATCAAGAAGGGCGTGCACTACCGCTACTATGTGTCGCGGCGGCTGATCACGGAGGTCAGGGGAGGGGATAAACACGATCCGGGAACGGGGCAGCGTCTGCCCGCGGTCAAACTGGAGCGTCTGATCGTCGAGCGCCTCAAGATCTTTTTCGCCGATGCCGACGCCATCGCAGGAGCGTTGTCGCCGGCCGTTCGGAGTGCGCCAAACCACAAACGCGCGTTCGCCGCCGCGTCCGACATCGTCCGAGCCATTGAAACAGAAGGCGAGATGAGAACCTTCGGTCTGCTGCGACCGCTCATTGTCCGCGCTCAGGTCTATCTCGATCGCGTCGAGGTCGATCTCGGGGCGGATCAAGTCGCCGACGCGCTCCTCGGCAACGGCGGGTCGATCGAGACTCGGCTCGGCGATAGACTGGGCGACAATCAGGAAGCCGACAATGCGCCCTCGGCTGCAGCGGACGACGGTCGTCTCATCCGGCTCACGATCGCGGCCGAACTCCAACGAGCGGGCAAGGAGATGAACTTCATCCTTGCCGGCGCCGACAATAACTCGTCGGTCGACAACGCGCTCGTCCGCCTCCTGATCCGCGCCCACGCCCTCGCCAGCCGCCTCGCAATGAGCCCGGGCTCCAATCTGGAGGATATCGGCGCGCAGGAGAGCGTGGGAGCGCCTTATGCGGCGCGATTGATGCGACTGAACTACCTTGCGCCCGACATCGTGACGGCGATCTTCAACGGCCGTCAGCCGGCCGGCCTGACGGCGAGCAAGCTGATAGTCGACACCCGCCTTCCGCTCGCGTGGGAAGATCAGCGAAAGGCGTTGGGCTTCGCCTGAGCCGGACCATCGATTGAAGCCGCAATTCCATGAACAATCGTCGAGGCCGAGCGTCCCCCTGAGCTTGCCTCGTCGAAGCAGCGACCTGAGAGGGCGGGAGTCCGGGAATCCTGGGTCGCAGTCAGAGACGCCCGTACTGGCCTGGAGACAAAAAGCGAGTTGCCTCGTTGAGACGCAGAGGAAATCGCCCTTTCGCGTCTCTTAGGGACCTGCTTTTCTGGTCCCGCCCACAGGCCTTTGAAAGGTCGGTGTAATTGTGGTATGCCAGAAGATGAAACAGTAGTAATATCAATTACTTAATTCGTGGCGGAGAGGGAGGGATTCGAACCCCCGGTACACTTGCGCGTACTCCGCATTTCGAGTGCGGTGCGATCGACCACTCTGCCACCTCTCCGGGTGCAGCGGCGAGGCCTAAAACGCCCGCCGCAAGGTCGGCGCGCCGCTTAGCATGGGCGGTCACCGCCGGCAAGGCGGCTTCGTGCCGTGAACGTCGTGAAAGCCGCCTAGCCGCCCTCCTCAACCGCCTTCCAGGCGACATGCGCTACGAATGGCACGGACTCGCCGACTTGCCGGGCGAGCTCCGGATTCGAGGCGTTGCCGTCGAGCGAGCGCTTATAGACGCCCTGGTGAATCGCGATGCTGCGGAAGAAGCTGAAGGCGATCAGAAAGGTCCAACTGGGGATGGCTTCGAGCGCCATGCGCTTGCAATAGGCGGCGACATAATCGGCTTCGGTCGGGATGCCGCTCGCGGCGCGGTCGACGCCGCCCAAGCCGCGATACCGGCCATTGGGAAGGCGCCATTGCATGCACTGGTAGGCAAGATCGGCGAGGGGATGGCCGAGCGTCGACAGCTCCCAGTCGAGCACCGCAAGGAGACGCGGCGAGCGTGAATCGAAGATCATGTTGTCGATGCGCCAGTCGCCATGCACCAGTGCGACGCGGCCATCGTCGGGGGGAACTTTGCCCGCAAGCCAGCCGATGAGGCGCTCCATGTCCTCGACCGGCGCCGTTTCGCTGGCCCGGTACTGATCCGTCCAGCGTTGGTATTGGCGGGCGAAATAGCCGCCGGGCTTGCCGTACTCCGAGAGGCCTGCCGCGGCGACGTCGATCGAGTGCAGCCGCGTTAGGCCCTCGTTCATGGAATCATAGATCTGCGTGCGAACCGGGCGCTCAAGCTCGGGCAAAGCCGGGTCCCAAAGGACACGGCCATCGACGAAGCTCATGAGATAAAAGGCAGTGCCGATCACGTCCCCGTCTTCGCAGAGCGCAAGCGCGCGTGGAGCTGGATAGTTCACCCCTTCGAGCGCTCTCAGCACGCGAAACTCGCGTTCGATCATGTGGGCCATCTTCAGGAGCTTGCCGGGCGGCTTGCGGCGCAGCACGTAACGGCCGCTCGCGGCTTCCAGCAGATAGGTCGGGTTCGATTGACCGGTGGGGAATTTCTTCGCCATGCTCGGGCCACGCCAGCCCTTGACGTTGGCTTTCGCCCACGTGTCGAGTGCGGTCGTGTCCTCCGGGAAAGCGCCGCTCACTGCGCGCCAGTCTCATTGCTGTAGCGCTTCATCTCGGCTTTCGCGATCACGCGGCGATGCACGGCGTCAGGCCCGTCGGCGAGGCGCAACGTGCGCACATGGGTCCACATGCGGGCGAGCGGGAAATCCTGGCTGACGCCGGCCCCGCCATGCATCTGCACCGCCTGATCGATCACTTCGAGCGCGATCCGCGGAGCGATCACCTTGATTTGCGAGATCAGCGGCGCCGCGGCGCGCGCGCCTTGAGTGTCCATGGTCCAGGCCGCTTTGAGGCAAAGCAGGCGGGCCATTTCGATGCTCATGCGCGCTTCAGCGATGATGTCGGGATTGGCGCCAAGACGCGCCAGCTTTTGCCCGAACGCCGTGCGTGCGGCGGCGCGCCGGCATATTGCCTCGAGCGCCCGCTCGGCTTGGCCGATCGCGCGCATGCAATGATGGATGCGTCCGGGACCGAGCCGACCCTGCGCGATCTCAAAGCCGCGCCCGCGGCCGAGGATCATGGCGTCCTTGGGCAGGCGGACGTCGTGAAAGCGAATGTGCATATGGCCGTGCGGCGCATCGTCGTCGCCATACACCTTCATCGCTCTCAAGACCTCGATGCCCTTGGTCGCGGCGGGCACAAACAGCATCGAATGGCGCGCGTGCGGCGTGGCGCCGGGATCGGTCAGCGTCATGGTGATGTAGAGCGAGCAGCGCGGATCGCCGGCCCCGGACGACCACCATTTCTCGCCGTTGAGCACCCATTCGTCGCCTTCGAGCCGCGCGTCCATGGCGATGTTGGTGGCGTCGGATGAGGCGACCCCTGGCTCGGTCATCAGATAGGCGGAACGCGCGCGCCCCTCGAGGAGACCAGGCAGCCAGCGCGCCTTCTGCTCGGGCGAGCCGAAGCGCTCGATCACCTCCATGTTGCCGGTGTCGGGGGCCGAGCAATTGAAGATCTCGGAGGCGAGCGGGGACCAGCCCATTTCTTCGGCGAGATAGGCGTATTCAACCGTGGAGAGGCCGAAGCCCTTGTCGGAGGCGGTGAGCCAGAAATTCCAAAGGCCCTTTGCCCGCGCCTTGGCTTTCAGGGATTCCCGGATCTCGATAAAGCGCTTGGTCGGCTTGAAGCGATCGCCGTCGCGCCCGACCTCGGCATGGTATTCCTCCTCGAGCGGCATGATTTCGTCGCGCACCATCGCCCGAACGGCGGCGATAAGCGGACGGACTTTATCGGTGGCGCCGAGATCCACGTGCTCTCCTCCCTCGAGTTTGCCGGCGCGATATGACGCCCAAACGGCGGACGCGGCAAGCGTGTTGAGGCGCGACCCGGTTCCCCTCGCTGGGTCGCGTCGTCGTGTCTGACGGCGCAGAAATAAGTGCAAGTAAACGCAAATAAGTGAAAATAAACGAAAGTAAGATCGCTTTCTTTTACTAGAGTTTATTTTTTTGAATCGGCTCTTTTCAATGGGTTATGGCCAATCCAAATAAAAAAATTCGTCCGGTATCTGTTCTCCATCCATTTGCGTCACGGAACATTCGACCTCTCCCGTAAACTGAGCTTCGCGAACGCCGATGGATTTGAGCGGACCAGCGTCTTGATCGGATCCTCTTGCCCCGGCGACGGGAAGCGCCAATCGGTCCAGGGCGAGTGGCCGCTCCGTCATCCAGACTGCGCATTCCGCTGTAGGGGTGTCTTGCAGCTTGGTAAGCCTTCCGAATCCCCGATGGATGGCCGCCGCATCGCGTGCGGCTTCCGGATCGAGAAGCCGCGCGCCGCGAGAAAGGACCCGGCAGCCCTTGATCAGGCGATATGCATCCGATGAAGCTAGAACATAATAAGAACAATGTCAAGGAATATTCGGAATTCACGCAGACGACTTCTGGTCTAAGCCGAGGAAAAAGTTTAGAAATCATTCCGACTTTGGCTGCCCAGCCGCCCACCCC
>DATDHT010000301.1:0-3959 GCA_036521435.1 Roseiarcus sp. | reverse complement strand
CGCGATGCGCATCGAACGGCGCACGATCTCGTCCGCCTCGAGTTGCATTGGCATCAGCGCGCGGGCCGCGGCGAGCGCGTAATTGCCGCCCGAGCCGATCGCCATCGCGGAGCCGGATTCATCGCCCTCAGGCTCCAGCACGTCTCCCGAACCCGAAAGCGTGAAGGCGGTGGTCTTGTCGGCGACGATCAGCATCGCTTCGAGCCGGCGCAGGTAACGGTCGGTGCGCCAGTCCTTGGCCAGTTCGACGCAGGCGCGCGCGAGCTGGCCGGGGTACTGCTCGAGCTTGGCCTCGAGCCGTTCGAACAAAGTGAAGGCGTCGGCGGTGGCGCCGGCGAAGCCGGCGATGACGTCGCCCTTGGCGAGGCGGCGAACCTTGCGGGCGTTGGACTTGACGACGGTCTGGCCCATGCTGACCTGGCCGTCGCCGGCGATAACGACCTTCCCATCCTTGCGCACCATGAGGATGGTCGTCGCATGCCATCCGGGCGAGCGGCGGGTCTCGTCAGTCATCGGCGCTCAATCCTTGTCGCTTTGGGCAAGCGCCGGATGTATGGGCGCGAGCCCGGTCGCGCAAGAGAGCAGCGAGGCAATCGCAGTTGTGTCCGCGCGATAATATCGCTTGATGGCCAACGACATCCAGCGATATTATCGCTCATGAAGGCGATCGTCCTCACTCATCGGGCGGCCAAGGAGCTTGATGCGTTGCCGAGCGAGGATCGTTTCGCTGTCACGGAGGGGCTGGCCCTCTACGCGACCGAGGGGCGAGGGGACGTGAAGAAGCTTTCTGGGCGCGAAGGTTACCGGCTGCGCGTCCGCGACTGCGGCGTGATCTTCGACGACGACGGGGTAACGATCCTCGCAATCCATATTGGTCGACGGACGACAACGACTTATTCGAGGAACCCGAGATGAAAACCCAGACAATTACGAGCCCAAGCGGCGACGAACTCGTTGTGCTGGCTCGATCTGACTATGAGGCGTTGGTCGCCGCCGCCGAGGCGCGCGACGAAGACGCCGACGACATTGCGGCCTATGACCTGCGCAAGGCCGAGCTGGCGGCGGATCTAGACGCCCGGTTGCCGCCCGAAGTGAGCGCGCGGCTCCTCAAGGGCGAAGGCCTGCTCAAAGCGCTGCGAAACTGGCGCGACATGACGCAGATGCATTTGGCGTTCAAGACGGGCGTAGGGCAGGGCTATTTGAGCGACCTCGAATCGGGTCGGCGCAAAGGAACGCCGGAAACGCTGAAGATGATTGCCGCTGCGCTGGACGTGCCGGCGCAATGGCTCGTCGATTAGGTGATAGAGTCAGTCAAAGAGGCTTGGCCGAGGACGGCCTTGCGTCAATCGAGGGTGTCGACCCAGATCGGGTTGGTCCAGGCGCGGCGCCGCGGGCCGTCAATGGCGACGATGCGGAACCATTTCACCTGTGGGGGCGTGGCCCATGCCCATTTCGCGACTTCGGCGAATTCGATCGTCGCCTGGGTGAGCCCGCATCCAACCCGGCTCAGCGCCGGCGAAGCGCTGGTGACGAGCGCGATGGTATGCACCGGCGAGCACTCGACCCGCACTTCGTTTTGAGTGACCTCGACGTTGTAGATGCTCGGGCCCTGACTCGAATAGAACTCTCCGGCCTTTAACGCGCCGAGCAGTGACTCGGGCTCAAGCGTTTCAGATTTGACCATAACGTAACCGCCGAAGGCGTCGAGGTCGCCGTTGTGGAAGTGCGCGTCGTCGCCGGCGATCGCCATCAGCCGTCGATCCTCGTTGCAGAGCTGGTCGAGCAGGTAGAAGCCGTCGCCCCGATCGGTCAGGACCGCGCAGGTGTGATTATAGACCTCGACCGCATGCGCGGCGCCGAGCGAACGCCCGTCCTCGATCGTCAGTTGCGACCACGACGGGTGGGCGATGGCGACGAAGGCGCCAGCCTCCCGCGCGCGCTCCGCCAGATGCGGCGCGCTTTCGCCCGGCTCGGCGGGGGAAAAGTCGAACGGCAGCCCGGTTGCGACGATATGCCAATATTCGCCAGCGCTCGTCGCCATGGCGTGAACTTCCGCGCCAATCAGGGTGGTGAAATCATCCGAGCGCAGCCTGCGAGTGTCGGCGATTGGCCAATCGAACCGGCCCAGAAAATGATCGGACACCTGGAGGAAATCATAGCCTGCCAGCTTATAGGCCTCGACGACCTCCGCGGGGTTCAAGGCGCCGTCGGAAAGGCTCGAATGGGCGTGAAGATTCCCGCGCCAGAAACGGCCCGGCGTCGAGAAGGGGCGAATCCGCATGGCGCCTCAAGGGGTCGGCTTCGGGATGTGCGGTCAGTCCGCTCAGCGTATTTGACGTAAATCTATTGGCGTTTCGCTAAAAACCAACCCAAAAATAGGCTTCATCAAATCTGTGGACTGGACGCTGCCAGCGCACCGCACTGGGTTTCCCGGAGGGCCCAACGACCGCGGGTATTCACTCCGATAAATCGAATATCAGTCTGGACTGGCGCTTGTTTTTTTTCGATGGGTCAACAACGACGGAACGGATCGCGGTCGCATCGCGTTGCGCCAGGACCGCCGATTTCCCGCAACGCCACACCTGGGAACCCCTCGCAACCCGGGCTTGACGATCTACATGATACGCGCGCCGCGGGGACGCGGCCGACGCCACGAAATTGGGAGATAAGATGTCCTGGAACATGTTTTCACGGTTTGGCGCTGGCTCTGACCCCGAGATCGTCAGCTTCGGCGATTTGGAGGAAGCGATCGGAACCAACGCCTGGACGGTGATCGACGTTCGCGAGCCACATGAATTTGCTTCAGGCCACATTCCGCATGCTGTCAACATGCCGATGTCGTCGTACGATGCCAAAGATCTGCCTGAGGGAAAGCCTGTCGTTCTCGTCTGTCAATCGGGCGGACGGTCGCGCAATGCGCTGAACAAGGCGCGGATGGTCGGCCGCGAGGACGTGAGACACTTTGCCGGGGGCATGAGCGGGTGGCGCTCGCACAACGGTCCGGTAACCCTGTGACCCGAGCAGGGTTCCACGCCATGCGGCGTGAGCTTCGGGATGCTAGCGGACTGGCGCCTCCTTGCACGGCTCGCCGGCGACGTAGGTCTGGCGCACGGCGCGATCGTCGCCGAGCATGAGGAGGGCGAAGAGCTCAACCTCGAGATCGCCGCCGGCCGTCTCCATTCGGTGCTCAAGGGCGGGAGTCGCATGCGGGTCGAGCGCGATAAGGTCGGCCTCCTTGGCCGCTTCGACTGAGCCGATCCGGTCGTCGAGACTGAGCGCACGGGCGTTGCCTAAGGTCATGTGGTAGAAGGCCTCAAGCGCCGGCCACGACTGGCCATTGAGCTGCAGCACCTTGTATCCCTCGGCCGCCGTGCGCAGCATCGAATAGCTCGTGCCCCCGCCAACGTCGGTCGCCAGCGCGATCCGCACCCTCGCCCGCTCCAGCCGCGCCCGATCGAACAGCCCCGAACCGAGGAACAGATTCGACGTTGGGCAGAATGCGGCGACGGACCGGCTGTCGGCGAGCGCGACGACCTCGCTGTCCTGCAAATGAATGCAATGGCCGATGACGGAGCGCGGCCCCAGAAGCCCGGCGCGCGCATAGACGTCGATATAACTCCGCGCCTTGGGAAACAGTGCGGCGACCCGCGCGATCTCCGCCTTGTTCTCGTTGGCGTGGGTCTGGACGTAGCATTCGGGAAATTCGCGCGCCAGCGCTCCCGCCGCGTCCAGTTGCGCCTGCGTCGACGTCACCGCGAAGCGCGGGGTGATCGCGTAGTCGAGCCTGCCTCGACCGCGCCAGCGCTCAATCAGCGCCTTGCTCTCGTCGTAGCCACGCTCAGCGGTGTCCATGAGCGCCTCCGGCGCGTCGCGGTCCATCATCACCTTGCCGGCGATCATGCGCGCCCCGCGCGCTTCGGCCGCGGCGAAAAAGGCGTCGACGGATGCAGGGTGCACCG
>DATDHT010000300.1:0-2605 GCA_036521435.1 Roseiarcus sp. | reverse complement strand
CGGGCCTCGGCTACAAGCCGAACATCACGGTTCTCTCGGTCGCCGTCACCTTCCAGTCGCTCGAAAACGGCGACATCGATGTATTTCTCGGCAATTGGATGCCGCTGCAGGAGCCGAGCCAGGCGCCGCTGGTCAAGGCTGGCAAGATCGACGCCGTGACGAACAACCTCAGCGACGCCCGCATCGGTTTCGCGACTTCCAAGGCGGCCTATGATGCTGGGCTCAAGACCTATGCCGACATCGCCAAGTTCAAGGACCAGCTCGACAGCAAGCTTTATGGCATCGAGCCCGGCAGCGGCGCCAACGGCACCATCTCGAAGATGATCTCGGACAACACGTTTGGCCTCAGCGGCTTCAAGCTGATCGAATCCAGCGAACAGGCAATGCTTGCCGAAACGGCGCACCGGATCAAGGAAGGCAAGCCCGTCGTTTTCTTCGGCTGGCAGCCGCACCCGATGAATGTCGACCTGCCGATGGTCTATCTTCAGAAGGGCAATGACGTGTTCGGACCGAACGATGGCGGCGCCACGGTGGTGACCCTGACGCGCGCCGGATACGCCAAGGAATGTCCTAATGTCGAACGTTTACTGTCGAACCTAACCTTCGACTCTGCAATCGAAAATCGCCTGATGAGCGACATCCTTGATCAAGGCATGCAGCCCGACGCCGCCGTGCGCGCCTGGATCAAGGCGAACCCCGCCGCGCTGGACAAGTGGCTTGATGGCGTGACGACGATCGACGGCAAGCCGGGGCTCGCGGCCGTGAAGACCGGACTCGGGATCTAAGGCGGACTGCTCTCGTTTAAAAAAGCGGCCGAAAGCGGAAGGGTCGAGCAACAATCGATTGCAGAAAATCAGAAGTTATACTAAACTCGCCTGATGGCAATCTTGTCCTTCCGCATGACCTCAACCGAACGCGGCGACTGGCGCTTCGGACCCTCCTTGGGACAAAAAGCGCCGAGAAAAAGTTTTCGGCGTTTTTCCCTCGCAACCCTTTGATAAATCTCGATTCGAACGAGAGAATCCAAGGAAATCCAAGGAAATCCAACCCTCAAAATCGGGGACTTTCGCAACGAAAACGGTAGGGTCCAAGAAAATCCAAACGCATCGGCCGGACCAACGCCGAGGGGGAGACGTATATTAACATTGTGATATAGTGATTATGTTCTAAAGTCTCGCCCGGCGCGCAGCGGACGGCGGGGCGCCGAATTGGCGCCGGAAGGCCCGTGACAGGGACGCTATGGCGGAGAAGCCGCTCCGCTCGGCGACCTCGGCGATCGGAAGATTGGTGTCGAGCACGAGGCGTCTCGCCGCGTTGAGGCGCAATGCGACAAAGTAGGCGCCGGGCGAGGCGTCGACGACCTTCAGGAACAGCGTCTCCAAAGCTCGCGTCGAGACGCCGACGCGCCGCGCGATGGCGGCGATCGTCAGCGGCCGGTCGATATGCGTCTCCATGATCCGGATCGCCTCGGCGACGCGCGGCTCGTGCTTCCGGATCCGTCCGAGCGACACGATCGGCTGCGCCTCCGAGCCGGTTCGAACCTCCTCGTAGATATAGAGGCTGGCGACATCGAGGGCGGCCGAATAGCCGTTGCGCGCGCGGATCAGCGAAAGCAGGCAATCGAGCGCGGGCGTCGCCCCGCCTGTCGTGAAGACCGGCTCGTCCACCACGAAACGATCCGGCTGCACGTCGACATTCGGAAAGCGCGCGGCAAAGTCCTCCAGATCCTCCCAATGGGTTGTTGCGCGGCGCCCGTCGAGCAGCCCTGCCATCCCCATGAGCCAGGGGCCGGATTCGACGCCCCCGACAATGGCCGAGCGCTTGGCGCCGGCGCGCAGCAATCTGAGGACCCGCCGCGTCGCGCATCGCATCGCGTCGAAGGCCGCGATCAGGATGAGCGCATCCTGCCGCTGGGTGGAATCGAAGGCGCCGTGGACAGGAATCGGCAGCCCGCAACTCGCAACCGGCGCCTGGCCGTCGATAGACGTGAGCTTCCAGCAATAGGCCGGCCGGCCCAGCACGCGATTGGCGCCGCGCATGGGATCGAGCGTCGCCGCGAGCGACAGAAGCGAAAGGCCGGGGAACAGCAGCAGCGTGACGTTCAGCGGCTCGTCAGAATGGGCAAAGATCATCGCTTCGCACAGGAGAAAACGGACTGCGCAACGAGTTGCGCCACGCTTCGCCTTGCCCGTCAAGTTTCGTCCGCCCAGCGGAGGTCGCCCATGCCCTTGTCGATGAATCGCGATGTCTTCATCACCTGCGCCGTGACCGGCGCCGGCGACACCGTGGGCGTCTCGCGGCTCGTGCCGGTCACGCCGAAACAGATCGCCGAATCCGCGATCGACGCGGCCAAGGCCGGAGCGGCCGTCGTCCATTGCCACGTCCGCGATCCGGAGACGGGAGCCGCGTCGCGCCGGCGGGATCTGTATCGGGAGGTGACGGACCGGATCCGCTCGGCAGACGTCGACGTCGTCCTGAATCTGACCGCGGGCATGGGCGGGGACATCGTCTTCGGCAACGTTGAAGCGCCGTTACCTCTCAACGAAAAAGCCACCGATATGGCGGGGGCGACCGAGCGTGTCGCCCATGTCGCGGAGTGCCTTCC
>DATDHT010000299.1:0-2265 GCA_036521435.1 Roseiarcus sp. | reverse complement strand
TACGCGCACTCCGGTCCTCATAAACTTCCCGGCGTCGAGCGCCGTTTTTTAAACCAGGCTTTCGGAGCGCCGTTCGACTGTCAGGCCATCTCGATATCACCTCTCGCAAACCTCATAGATCGGTCAGCGCGCTTCGGCTCTGCCCCGACCAACGACTATGCCGCCAAGGGCAGTCCGCTGACGACGAACCTTTCGCCGCGCCGTAGCACCGCCCAAGCGATCCTGGCGAGCTTGTTGGCGAACGCCACAATGGCGACATTGGGATGGGCGCGCTCCAGCAGCGCTTTGGCCCATCGGCCGAGCGGCGTGTCGCGCTCGGCGACATGGGGTAACGCCGCTCTCGCGCCGTGGATCAGCAGCTTGCGAAGATATCGGTTGCCTCGCTTGCTGATGCCAAGAAGCTTCGGTCTGCCGCCGGTGGTGAACTGACGTGGGACCAGACCCAACCACGCCGCCAGGTCGCGACCGTGCCCGAAAGTCTCGCCCTTGCCGATCGCCGCAATCACCGCCGAGGCGATTGTCGGGCCGACGCCCGGGATGGACGCCAATCGACGAGCGTCCTCATTCTCTTTCGTCCAGCGGATGAACTCGGTGTCAAAGGCGGCGATCCGTTGATCGAGTTCCGCCCATTGGGCGCGCGCGTCGGCGACCAGCGTGATCATCCGCGGGCTCAATCCTGCTCCGCATTGCTCGTCCATCAGAACGGTCAGGAATTGCTCTAGCTTGCGCTTGCCTTGGGGCGCCACGATTCCGCGCTCCAAAAGGATCGCGCGCAACTGATTGATCAGAGCCGTCCGTTCGCCGACCAGGCGGTCTCTCGATCGATGAAGCGTCTGCATGTCGAGCTGCTCCTGGCTCTTCAGCCCGACAAACCGCATGGTCGGGCGTGTCGCCGCCTCCGCGATCCCCTCGGCGTCGCGATCATCGTTCTTCTGCGCTTTGACATAGGGTCGGACGTACTCGGGAGACATCAGCCGCACGTCGTGCCCATGACCGGCGAAGACGCGACCGAGATGATGGGCGCCGCAGCACGCTTCCATCGCGACCACGCAAGGCGACAGTTTCGCAGCCAATGCGATCAGCGTTTCGCGTTTTGCCCGCCGCCGTAAGACGACCGCGCCGGAGGCGTCGAGGCCGACGACGCTGCAGACGTTCTTGCCCAGATCGACGCCAAGGACCGAGATATCCATACCCATTCCTCCTCCTGAACCACCAGCGACCCTACGACGCCGGAAGGAGGGGCGGGCCATTCCATAAGCTTTCCCGCGCGCCTGGAGGAGATCGGGCGCGAGAAGGGCGTCGAGCCCGCCGCCATAGAGGTCTGGTTCGCCGACGAGGCCCGCATCGGCCAAAAGAACAAGATCACCCGCCGTTGGGCCAAGCGGGGCACGCGTCCGAGCGCGCCGACGGACCAACGAACCGCCTCGGCTTATATCTTCGGCGCGATCTGCCCCAAGCGCGGAAAGGGTGCAGCCCTCATCATGCCCAGATGCAACACCGAGGCCATGAACCTGCACTTGGCCGAAATCGCCGCTCAGATCGCGCCGGGCGCACACGCGGCGCTTCTCGTCGATCAGGCCGGCTGGCATCTGTCGGGCCGGCTCGTCATCCCGCCCAACATCACCTTGATCCCATTGCCGGCGAAATGTCCGGAGCTCAATCCGCAGGAAAACGTCTGGCAGTTCCTGCGCGACAACTGGCTCTCAAACCGAATCTTCAAATCCTACGACGACGTCGTCGACCATTGCTGCGAGGCTTGGAACAAGCTCGTCGATCAACCCTGGCGGATCATCTCCATCGGCCTTCGCAACTGGGCCCATGGGTCCTGATCAACGAGTCTTGGTATTACACGAGAAAAACGGCGAAAAATTTTTCAGCGCGCTTTTTGCCCTTGCGCGAGGCGCGCCGGAACGGAAGCCGGCGGTCTTAGCATGCGGAAAGCACGATTGTTCATGGGCCAAGCTTAATCTTGTTTCTGATTTTATGCAATGGATTGTCGCCCGCGCCGCTCCCCTTCGGCCGCCTCAATCCACGGTTCGGAACGCCAGCGGCGAACTGGCCGCGCTAAGCGTGGTCAGCGATCGGCGCCGCTTCTCGTCCGACCATGGCCATGTGCTGCGGCGCGTAGCGGTCGCCCTCGACCGGGATCCGTGAGGTTGCATCCGCGATGGCGCGCAGATCCTCTTGCGTCACCTCAATTTCGGCGGCGCCGATATTCTCCTCGAGCCGGTGGAGCTTCGTCGTGCCCGGGATCGGAGCGATGGT
>DATDHT010000298.1:0-30770 GCA_036521435.1 Roseiarcus sp. | reverse complement strand
GCCGCCGCCGAAGCCATGCATGCCCGGCGAGCCTTCGGCAAACATGGAGCACATGAGAAGCAAGAACGACGCCACCAGAAGCCAGAACGACATGTTGTTCAGCCTGGGAAACGCCATGTCCGGCGCGCCAATCATGAGCGGGACCATCCAGTTGCCGAAGCCGCCCATCATCGCCGGCATGACCATGAAGAAGATCATGATAAGCGCATGACTGCTGAAGAACACGTTGTACATGTTTTTGGCGGCGTCGGCCGAGCCGTCGCCAGTCATGATCGTCGAGATCAAGGGGAAGACCTGAATCCCCGGCGTCATCAGCTCGGCGCGGATCAGGATCGAAAGCAGCGTTCCGATCAGGCCGGCAATAATGGCGAGGATGAGATAGAGCGTTCCAATGTCCTTGTGGTTGGTGGAGTAGAGATACCGCCGCCAACCGGTCGGGATGTGGTGCTCGTGCTCGTGATGAGCCTCGACGTCGTGATGAGAGAAATCGGTGACGGACGCCATGCTTTAACGACTCCGGTGATGCATGATCGGCAGACCCATGACGGCGCCGATTAGGGTTGAACCCGTGTCGCGGCCGCGACGTCGACATGGTCCAAGACCGCGAATTGTTTCTTGGCTTGGACGAGCCAAGCCTCGTAATCCGGCTGGCTGAGAACGCGGACGTTGATCGGCATGAACGCGTGATCGATGCCGCAAATGTTCGAGCACTGCCCGTAGAACATGCCCTCATGCTCCGCCTTGAACCAGGATTTATTGAGACGGCCGGGGATGGCGTCGATCTTGATGCCGAACGATGGCACAGAAAACGAGTGAATGACGTCCTGCGAGGTCACGTCGACTTCGATCACCTTTCCGACCGGAACAACCATTGCGTTGTCGGCAGTGATGATGTCCGGTTGGCCGGGCTTGAGGTCCTTTTGCTCAACATAAAGCGAATCGAACGAAAAGCCCCCCTCCGACTTCGGATAGCCGTAGTTCCAGTGCCATTGCGAGGCGGTCACCTTCAGCGTCAGGTCCGGCTCCGGAATGATGAGTTGCTGGGCGAGCAGCCGGAACGATGGCACAGCGATGACGACCAGAACGAGCGCCGGCAGGACCGTCCACGTGATCTCGAGGGCGCCGTTGTGGATCCGCCGCGAGGGAACCGGGTTCGTGGTCTCGTTGAAACGCCACACGATATAAACGATGAGAGCCAGCACGAGCAGCGAGATCGCGCTTATCACTGGAAGCAGGATCCAGTTGTGGAACCAGAACATGTCTTCGGCGATTTGGCCGTTGGCCGGCAGAAAGCCGATTTCGCCTGGTTTGGGACCGCCAAAGATTTCCGCCTGCGCCATTGGCGCGGCGAGCGCGGCCAACGGCGCTACGAGAGCCGCCCTGATCGCGTTTAAGCGTACGCGCATACCGACCCGTCTCCTTCACTCACCTGTGTCGTTAGCGCAAACGACCGCAATGCGCCACGCCCGTCGATTCCAGCGCGGCGCGACAATAGACGGCGTGGCGACTCGTTGACAAATGAAAAATTCTTTTCACCCGCTTGAAGGCGAAGTCGACCGCGACGATGCGGCGTTCTTGATTTCCTTTTTTTGCTTTTGTCGAATCCCATCAACCCGTACGCGGTCGGCAATTGGGATATTTTGTGCTTGGCGGACCGCCCCGGCGCCCGCAATATGCATGGGCCTCCTCACGCGAGGCATCGCGCTCGACGCGACGCCTTAAGGATATGCCCCATGGCGGATCAGAGCGACCAACAGTCGTGGCGACCAATCCTGCTGGCGCTGGCCGCTTTGGCCGCATTGGGCTGGCTGGCCGCCGGCTTCATTTGGTGGCAAGGCATGCAAGCACAATCGCACTTGACTGAGCAGCTGGCCGCCGCCGAACAGGCGCGCGAATCCCTGGCCTCGGGCTTACAGAACCTCGAAAAGACAGCCGGCGCGGCGGCGGAGCTGAAAAAGCAGGCGGCCGACGCCGAGAAGGCGCTGTCTGACGCCTCGACCGCGAGGGCGTCAGCGCAGAACGAGCTCGCTGATCTGACCAAGCAGATCAACGACGCCAGGCTCGCTATTTCCGGGGCCCAGGAAGAAGCGAGCGCCAAGACGCGCGACCTGCAAGCCGTCGATGCCCGTTTCAAGGACGAAAGCGACCACATGGCGGCTCTGCAGAGCCAGGACCAATCCCTGTCGGCAGAGCTGACCCGGTTGCAAGGTGACGCCGACGCTGGCCGCAAGGGGCTCACCGATGCTCAGACCCAGACCGCGTCCGCACAGAAGGAGTTCGAGGCCTTACAGAGCCAGATCAACGCGGCGACCTCCGAGCTCAACGCCCTTCAAGAGCAAATTCGCGCCGCGAAGTCAGCAACGGGCTCGAGCCCAAATCCGTGACGAGCGGTTCGACCACGAAGTTAACGAGGCTCACGAGGAGATTGTGCGGCTTGACGACGCGTGTTTAAACAGAGAACCGATCGGCAGATTCAGGGCCGCGCCGGAGACTGACGCAGGCGGAAGGCTTCATGGACGAGCTGGTCACCACGGACAAACCCACGCAGCAGCAAGCCGAGATGCGGCCCTACCCCGCGGCGGAGCTCAAGGCGGCGGTCCTGGCGAAACTGACTTACGCCGTCGGCAAAACGCCGGGGCTCGCCACGCCGCGCGATTGGTTCCTGGCGGTCACGTTCGCCACCCGCGACATCATCGTCGGCCGTTGGCTGGAATCGCTAGACGGCGTCTATGTCGACGGGCGCAAGCGCGTCTATTATCTCTCGCTCGAATTTCTGATCGGGCGCCTGTTGTTCGACGCCCTGACCAATCTCGGCGTGGCGCAACCCATGGCGGAAGCGCTCGACGAGCTCGGCGTCAACCTGGCAGACTTGCGCAAGATCGAGCCCGACGCGGCGCTCGGCAATGGAGGCCTCGGCCGCCTCGCCGCATGTTTCATGGACAGTATGGCGACGTTGTCGATCGCGGCGCACGGCTACGGCATCCGATACGACAACGGTCTGTTTCGCCAGATTATTCGCGGCGGCTGGCAGCAGGAAACGCCGGAAGACTGGCTCGTGAACGGCAATCCATGGGAGTTCGTCCGTCCCGAATACAATTACGCGATCGGGTTCGGCGGTTGGGTCGAAATGGTCGAGAAAGACGAGCGCACCAGCCACGTGTGGCATCCGGCTGAGACGGTGGAAGCGGTCGCCTACGATACGCCAATCATCGGCTGGCGCGGCCGGCATGTGAACACGCTACGGCTGTGGTCGGCGCGGGCGACCGACCCGTTGAAGCTCGAGGCTTTCAACGCGGGCGACTATGTCGGCGCGTTTTCTGAAGCCGTCCGGGCTGAGGCGATCTCCAAGGTTCTCTACCCGAGCGACGCCACTCCTGCAGGGCAGGAATTGCGGCTCAGGCAGGAATATTTCTTCACTTCAGCTTCGCTGCTCGATCTCACTCGCCGCCATATGAAGCAGTGGGGCGATGTGCGCACCCTCGGCGAGCACGCCGCCGTCCAGCTCAACGACACGCATCCCGCGATCGGCATCTCGGAGCTCATGCGCATCCTCGTCGACCTGAACAAGGTCGAATGGGACGAGGCCTGGTCGATCACCCAGGCGACATTCTCCTACACCAACCACACTCTGTTGCCGGAAGCGCTCGAAACTTGGCCGGTGCCGCTGATGGAGCGCGTGCTGCCGCGCCACATGCAGATCATCTACCTCATCAATGCGGCGCATCTCGACAGCGCGCGACGACGCGGGTTCGTCGATACGGCCATGCTCGCCGGCATCTCGCTCATCGACGAACACGCCGTGCGCCGGGTGAGAATGGGGAACCTCGCCTTTATCGGTTCGCACAAGATCAACGGCGTTTCAGCGCTGCACACCGACTTGATGCGCAAGACCGTGTTCCACGCGCTTAATTCGGTCTATCCCGGCCGCATCACCAACAAGACCAACGGCATCACATTTCGCCGCTGGCTCATCGAGTGCAATCCGGACCTGGCCGACATCATTCGCTCGACCCTCGGCGAGCGGGCGCTCGACGACTATCATGCGCTGAAAGGCCTCGCCGCATACGCGGATGATTCTTCGCTGCACGAGCGCGTGGCTCAAGCGCGTCGCAACCGCAAGGCTGCGCTTGGGCGAGTCATCACCGATCAGCTCAACCTGCGCCTCGACCCGGAGGCGATGTTCGACGTGCAGGTCAAGCGCATCCACGAATACAAGCGTCAGCTGCTCAACCTGCTTGAAACGGTCGCGCGCTATAACGCCATCCGCGCCAATCCGACCATCGACTTCGCGCCTCGGGTCAAAATCTTCTCGGGTAAGGCCGCCGCGAGCTATACCCAGGCCAAGCTGATCATCAAGCTCGCGATCGACATCGCGAAGGTCGTCAATTCAGACCCGACCGTCCGTGGCCTTTTGAAAGTTGTGTTCCTGCCCAACTACAACGTTTCGCTGGCCGAGATGATCATGCCCGCCGCCGACTTGTCGGAGCAGATCTCGACCGCCGGGATGGAAGCCTCCGGCACCGGCAACATGAAGATGGCTCTCAACGGCGCATTGACCATCGGCACGCTCGACGGCGCCAATGTCGAGATGCGCGATCTGGTTGGCGACGATAACATCTTCATCTTCGGCCTGACCGCGGCGGAGGTCGAGAGCGCACGCGCCCGCGGCATCGATTCGACCGAACATATCGCCGCCTCCCCGATCTTGCACGAAGTGCTCGACGAAATCGCTTCCGGCGTATTCTCGACCGACGACGCGGGACGTTATCGCGGCCTCGTCGATACGCTCACCCATCACGATTATTTTATGATCTGCGCCGACTTCGACGCCTACTGGAAGACACAGGTGAAGATCGACGAAGCCTGGCGCGACCGGAACCGATGGATGCGCTCGAGCGTTATCAACACTGCCAATGTTGGCTGGTTCTCCTCCGATCGAACGATTGCCGAATATGCAAAGGAAATCTGGAGTGCGCCCTTCGTGCCAATAAGCTGAGCCCACTTATGGAGACAGTCATGGGGGAGGACTGGAAAGCGCGGGACCTAGACCTCGATGCGATCATGGCCGCGCGCAGCCTCAATCCTTTCGCGGTGCTCGGCCCGCATCAGACTGCTGCGGGGTGGGTCATCCGGGTCTTTGCGCCTGAAGCGATTTCCGTGCGCGCAATCACTCGTGGTGGCCAACTCATCGCCGAGTTGCCGCGACGGAAGGACGATGTTTTCGAAGCGCTCATCCCGGCGCTCAAGGAGCGCCCGACATATCGGGTCGAGGTTACAACGGCGCATGGGTCCTATTCGTACATGGACTCTTATGCGTTTGGCCCAGCGCTGGGTCCCCTCGATGATTACCTGGTGCGGGAGGGCACCCATCGGCAGCTCTACCGCCGGCTCGGCGCCCAGCTGATCCGACACGAGGGTGTCGACGGCGTGCTGTTTGCGCTCTGGGCGCCGAACGCGTCCCGTGTTTCCATCGTCGGCGACTTCAACCGATGGGATGGGCGGCGCTGTCAGATGCGTCGGCGCTTCGACAGCGGCCTATGGGAGATCTTCGTTCCGGAATTGTCGGTCGGGGCGGTTTACAAGTTCGAGCTCCTGGGCGCCAACGGATCGCTATTGCCACTCAAAGCGGACCCGTTCGGCTTCGAAGCTGAGCTCAGGCCCTCGACCGCTTCCGTCGTTGCCGACAGCGCCGACTTCTCCTGGACCGACGCCGAATACATGGCCAAGCGCGGCGACGGCGAGCCGCGGCGGAAGCCGATGTCGATCTACGAGGCGCATCTCGGCTCCTGGAGGCGCGGTGAGGGCGGGCGGTTCTTGACCTACGACGAACTGGCCGAACAACTGATTCCTTACGTTGCCGACCTGGGTTATACCCATATCGAGCTTCTACCGATCAGCGAGCATCCGCTCGACGAATCCTGGGGCTACCAACCGATCGGCCTATTTGCCCCGACGCGGCGCTTCGGCGATCCGGCCGCCTTCGCGAGCTTCGTAGATCGAGCGCATGCCGCCGGCCTCGCCGTCATCCTCGATTGGGTTCCGGCCCATTTTCCAACCGATGAACAGGGGCTGGCGCGTTTCGACGGCACCGCGCTCTACGAACACGCCGACCCGCGCAAGGGCTTCCAACCGGACTGGAACACCGCGATCTACAATTTTGGTCGCACCGAGGTCGCCAACTTTCTCTATTGCAACGCACTTTACTGGGTCGATCGCTTCCACATCGACGGTTTGCGCGTCGATGCCGTCGCCTCGATGCTTTACCTCGACTACTCCCGCAAGGAGGGCGAATGGCTGCCCAACGCCGACGGAAGCAAGGAAAACCGAGAAGCCATCGCCTTTCTCCGTCGCGCCAACGAGCTCGTCTATGGCGGCTTTCCAGGGGCCGTCACCATCGCCGAAGAATCGACCGCCTTCCCTGGCGTTTCGCGACCGACTGACCAGGGCGGCCTCGGATTCGGCTTCAAGTGGAACATGGGCTGGATGCACGACACGCTCGATTACGTGTCGGAAGATCCGATCTATCGCCGCTGGCATCACAACAAGATGACCTTCGGCCTCCTTTATGCCTTCAGTGAGAACTTCGTGCTGCCGATCTCGCACGACGAAGTCGTGCACGGCAAGCGTTCGGTCATTGGCAAGATGCCGGGGGACGAATGGCAGCGCTTCGCGAATGCGCGCGCCTTCTATGGCTTCATGTGGGGTCATCCCGGCAAGAAGCTCCTGTTCATGGGTCAGGAGTTCGGGCAAACAAACGAGTGGAACGCCTCAGAGTCGCTTCCGTGGTGGCTACTCGACCATTGGCCCCACCAGGGCGTCCAGGCTTGGATCCGCGATCTCAATAAGCTTTATCGCGAGACGCCCGCCCTCTATGCGCGCGATTGCGAACCTGATGGTTTCCGCTGGATCGTCGTCAACGACGAAAGCCAGTCGGTGCTGGCCTTTCTGCGTCAGGGCGCGCAGAGCGATCCACCCGTTGCGGTCGTCTGCAATTTCACCCCCGAGCCGCGCGTGGGGTACCGGCTCGGCCTGCCCTACCAAGGCGTCTGGCGCGAGGCTCTCAATAGCGACGCCGGCCCCTACGGCGGCTCCAATATGGGCAATTTCGGCGGCATCGCTGCGGAAGCGCAACCCGCCCACGGTTTTCCCGCCTCAGCGACCCTGACTCTGCCGCCGCTTTCCACCTTGTTCCTCGTTTTCAGCCCGCCCTCGGCTTGAGGCGGCAGCCCGACGACGGAGTTCGCAATGCCAAAAATGAAAACGGCGAAGGAGCTGGGCATTTCGGCCCCCTACGCGCGCCACGCCATGGCCTACGTGCTCGCCGGCGGCCGAGGCAGCCGTCTGCTCGAGCTCACCGACAGACGCGCGAAGCCGGCGGTCTATTTCGGCGGCAAGTCGCGCATCATCGACTTCGCGCTGTCGAACGCGCTCAACTCCGGCATACGGCGCATTGCGGTCGCCACGCAATACAAGGCTCACAGCCTCATACGCCATCTGCAGCGCGGCTGGAACTTCCTTCGACCCGAGCGCAATGAGAGCTTCGACGTCCTGCCCGCCTCCCAGCGCGTATCCGAGACGATGTGGTATCTCGGCACCGCGGACGCAGTCTACCAGAACATCGATATCATCGAAGGCTATGGCCCGCACTTCATCGTGCTGCTGGCCGGCGATCATATTTACAAAATGGACTATGAGAAAATGCTCCAGCAGCACGTCGATTCGGGAGCCGATGTGACCGTCGGCTGTCTCGAGGCGACGCTCGAGGAAGCCACGGCTTTCGGCGTCATGCATATCGACGAGAAGAACAATATCATTGCCTTCCTGGAGAAGCCGAAGAACCCACCCCACATGCCTGGTAAGCCCGACGTCGCGCTCGCCAGCATGGGCATCTATGTCTTCGATACGGCATTCCTGATCGATATTCTGAGGCGTGACGCGGCGGATCCGAATTCCGCCCATGATTTTGGCAAGGACATCATTCCGTACCTGGTCAAGAACGGCAAAGCGGTGGCGCATCATTTCTCGCAATCCTGCGTAACGTCGAGCGAGGAGGGCAAGGCCTACTGGCGTGACGTTGGAACAGTGGACGCCTATTGGGCCGCCAACGTCGACTTGACCGATGTCGTTCCGGATCTCGACCTCTACGATCGCGGCTGGCCGATCTGGACCTATGGAGAGATCACGCCGCCGGCGAAATTCGTCCATGACGTGGACGGCCGCCGTGGCTTCGCCGTCTCTTCGCTTTTGTCGGGGGGCTGCATCGTCTCAGGCGCGTCTCTCAGCCGTTCACTCATCTTTACCGGGGTCCGCGTCCATTCGTACACCACGGTGCATGAGACGGTTGTGCTCCCTTACGTGACGATCGGGCGCAACGTGCGGCTCTCCAAAGCCATCATTGACAGCGAAGTGCGCATTCCCGACGGCCTCGTTGTCGGCGAGGACCCCGAACTCGACGCCAAGCGGTTCCGTCGCACGGAAAGCGGCGTCACGTTGATCACCAAGCCGATGATCGACAAACTCGTGCAATGAGTGGACTGAAAGTTCTCTCCGTCGCCTCGGAGGTCTTCCCGCTTGTCAAGACTGGGGGTCTGGCCGACGTCGCGGGCGCGCTGCCCGCCGCGCTCGCCCGCGAAGACGTCGAGATCAGAACGCTCGTCCCTGGCTATCCAGCGGTAATGGCCAAGCTCGTCGGCGCGCGGCCCGCGCATGCTTATAGCGATCTGTTCGGTGGACCCGCGCGGATCCTCTCCGGCAAGGCGGCCGATCTCGACCTGTTCGCGATCGATGCGCCCCATCTCTACGATCGCCCAGGCAACCCATACCTTGGACCCAATGGGCTCGACTGGCCGGATAATGCGCAGCGATTTGCGGCGCTCGCGCGTGTCGGCGCGGACATCGGCCTCGGGGTGCTTGACGCGTTCCGGCCTCAGGTCGTTCACGCGCATGACTGGCAGGCGGCGCTCATAGCAGCCTACCTCAACTATGCCGTCACGTCGCGACCTGGCGTCGTCACCACGATCCACAACATGGCTTTCCAGGGTTATTTTCCGATGTCGGTCTTCGGCGAGCTGGGTTTGCCCCCTCAAGCCATTTCCATTGATGGTGTCGAATATTACGGCGGCGTCGGCTATCTGAAGGCGGGACTGAGGCTGTCCGACCGCATCACCACGGTGTCCCCCACTTATGCGCGCGAGATCATGACGCCTGAGCTCGGCATGGGGCTCGATGGTCTCTTGCGCACCCGCGCTGCGGTCGTGCAGGGAATCGTCAACGGCATAGACGACACGATCTGGAATCCGGCCACCGACGTCACGCTGCCACAAAACTATAGCGCTCTGCGCATCGACATGCGCGTTCGCAACAAAACAGCGCTGCAGACGCGGATGGGGCTGGCGCCGGACGCCGACCGGCCGCTGCTCGGCGTCGTTTCCCGGCTGTCGGATCAGAAGGGCCTCGATTTGCTATTGCAGGCGCTGCCCGGCGCAATCGCCAAAGGCGGCCAACTCGCGCTGCTTGGCTCCGGCGATCCTTTGTTGGAAGGCGGCTTCACCGCTGCCGCCACATCGAGGCCAGACTCGATCGCCTGCGTACTCGGCTACGATGAGAAGCTGGCCCATCTCATTCAGGCAGGCGCCGATTTCATCGTCGTGCCGTCGCGTTTCGAGCCTTGCGGCCTCACGCAACTCTGCGCGCTCCGATACGGCGCCCCGCCGATCGTCGCGCGCGTGGGCGGCCTTGCGGATACCGTCATCGACGCCAACGAGGCGGCGACGAGGGCCGGGGTGGCGACCGGCGTCCAGTTCTACCCGCCCGCTGTTGAATCGTTGACCTACGCCCTCAACCGCGCGCTGGATATCGCCCACGACCCGGCGGTGCTACGACGGCTCAGACTGAACGGCATGCGGTCGGACGTCTCCTGGCGGGGCCCGGCGAAGCGATACGCCGCCCTTTATCGCGATATCATCAGGCGCGCCGCATGAGCGACCCAAAAGCCGCTCGCGGCGTCTTCGTCTCTGCGCGCGGCCTCGAAGCGGCGCTCGTGGCGCCCAACGCCGAGAGCGCGTCGCTGTGCGTTTATGATGGCGATCGGGAGATCGTCCGCGCGCCAATGGCGCACGACGCCGATGGCGTTCTGCGCGGCGTCGCGCCCGGGCTGGGTGCGGGCGCGCGATACGGCTTCCGCGTCCAGGGTCCCTACGATCCGAAGCGGGGACTTCGTTTTGACCCATCCAAATTGCTGGCCGATCCCTACGCCTGGCGGTTTGACCATGCGTTCCAGCTCCATCCCTCGATGTTCACGTTCGGGGAAGACACCGGCCCGCACACGCCGAAGGCGATTGCTGGAGAGCCGCCCGCCGGAGAGCCGGGACATAAGCGCATCGCGCCCGAGGCGCTGGTCATCTACGAGCTCAACCTGCGCGGCTTTTCGCGGCTCAACTTGGCTATTCCCGAAGCCGCGCGCGGGACCTTCGCCGGGCTCGCTCATCCAGTGTCGATTGAGCACCTGGCGAAGCTCGGCGTCAGCGCGGTCGAGATCATGCCGGCCGACACGTTTATCGACGACCGGCATATGCCGCCGCTCGGACTGTCGGATGCATGGGGCTATAACTCGGTCGTGTTCGGCTCGCCCGATCCGCGCCTGGCTCCAGGCGGTTGGGCCGACGTTAGAGCAGCGACCGATGCGCTGCATGCGGCGGGCATGGAAGCGATTCTCGACGTCGTCTTCAACCACAACGGCGAAAGCGATCAGTTGGGGCCGACGCTGTCGTTCCGCGGCCTCGACAATCAAGCCTGGTTCCGGCTGAACCCGAACAATCCGGAACTCTACATCAACGATACGGGCACCGGCAATTGCCTCGCGCTCGACCGACCGCTGGTCATCGAAATGGCGATTGGCGCGCTCAAGCGCTGGATGATTCATGGCGGTTTTGACGGGTTTCGCTTCGACCTCGCCACAACACTCGGCCGCCGCGAAACCGGCTTCGACCCCGAGGCTCCGTTCTTCAAAGCGCTCGCCGCCGATCCCATACTCGCCAAGGCCCGTCTCATCGCCGAACCTTGGGACATCGGCCCGGGAGGCTATCGCCTCGGCCAGTTCCCGCCCGCATTCGCCGACTGGAACGATCGCTTTCGCGACGCCGCGCGCCGTTTCTGGCGTGGCGATCCCGGTCTCCGCGGAGAGATCGCAACCCGCATCGCGGGTTCGCGTGACGTATTCGGGCGCGCCGCCGCGCCGTCTACGGGCGTCAATTTCATCGTCGTTCATGACGGCTTCACGCTTCACGATCTTGTCTCCTACGAGCGCAAGCGCAACGAAGCCAACGGCGAGAACAATCGCGACGGGACGGACAACAACAACAGCTGGAACCACGGCGTCGAGGGGCCGAGCGACGATCCGGCAATTGTCGAATCGCGTTCGCGCGACGAGCGCAATCTGCTCACGCTTTTGCTCGCCTCGCGCGGGACGCCGATGCTCGGCATGGGATCGGAGCTCGGCTTCAGCCAAGGCGGCAACAACAACGCTTACGCCCAGGACAACGCGACGAGCGCGATCGATTGGCGCGCCGCCGACGCCTCGCTGATCGCCTTCACGACGCGGCTCATTGTGGCTCGGCGCGCCAATGCTGCGCTGTCGCGCGACGCTTTCCTGACCGGGTCGCCATTCGATGCGAGCCAGCTCCCCGACGTGGAATGGCGCGACGCCAACGGGCCGATGACCCAGAGCGCCTGGAACGATCCCAAGGGCGACGTTTTCGTCGCGGTCTTCTCCACGCCTCAGAGCGAAGGCGTCGATCGAGTCGCCGTCGCGATGAACCGCTCGAACGCAGACGCGGAGGTTCACTTGCCCTCGCCACGCCCTGGCATGGCGTGGCGCGCCGTCATCGACACCTACGATCCCGCGGCGCCTGAGCGCTGGCTCGCGCTCTCCGACCTCGTCCTGCTTCGAACGCGCTCGTCGCTCATTCTCACTGAAGCGAGAACCGCGGTCGGCGGCCTCAATTCTGGAGCGCCCGGCGTCGAAACGATCGGCAAGCTCGCAAGCGCTGCGGGGGTCGCTGCGGAATGGTCGGACATCAGCGGCAAGCGTACGATCGTGTCGCCGGAAACCAAGATCGCGCTTCTCAAGGCGCTCGGCCTTGAGATCGCGAGCGAAGCTCAAGCCCGCGACAGCCTGACGCGGCTGACCGACGAGACGCAGCGCCGCCGCCTGCCGTTCTCGCTTGTGCTGCGCGCCGATCAGCCTCTCGTCGCACCCTTGCGCGACACGCCTCGCAAAACAGATGCTCGGATCGAGCGCGAAGACGGCGCTGTCGCCGAATGGTCGATCGACGCTGCAGACGGCGTCGGGCGCGACCTGGCCGACGGACGCTCCGTAACCGAGCGCACCGTCCCCTTGCCCACACTGCCGCTTGGGCGCCATCGTCTCATCGTTGACGGCCTAGAATGCGGGCTCACTGTCGCGCCGCCGCAAGCTTACAGTCCCACCTCGGCCTCACGTAAGCGTTTTGGCGCGGCGGCTCAGCTCTACGCTCTACGGCGCGGGGACGAGAGCGGTCGTGACCAAGGGATCGGCGACTTTTCAGCGCTCGCACTCGCGGGAGAGAAGGCGGGCCAAGCCGGCGCGGCTTACCTTGGGATCAGCCCGCTGCATATGCTGTTCCCGCGGGACCGAGGCAGGGCAAGCCCCTACTATCCGTCGGATCGCCGATTCCTCGATCCCGTCTTCATCGACGTGCAGGACGATTCAGGCCTGCCGCGCGACGAGGCGCTTGCCGCCGTGCTCGCGTCACTGGCGCCGCGGTTTGCCGCCGCGTCGGCGACAAAACATGTCGAGTACGAGGAGGTGTGGCTCGCCAAGCGCGCGGCGCTCGAGGCTCGAAGCGCGGCCTTCGCCCGCCTCCGCCTGTCGCGGCCTAGTGATCCGCTCATCGCGGACTACCATGCCTTTGCGAGATCGGGCGGCGAGTCCTTGCGGCGCTTCGCCGCCTTTCAGGCCGCCGCTGACGGAGACGCCGGCCCAAATTGGGCTCTCTGGCCGCAGGTTATGCGCGATGGCGATCCCAAGGCGATCGATCATGCGATCGAGCGCAACCGCCATGGCTTCGAGTTCGCTCTTTTCTGCCAGTGGCTTGCCGACCGCCAGCTTGGACAGGCCGCCGAGCGCGCGAAGAAACACGGCCTGGAGATCGGTCTGTACCGCGACCTTGCAGTCGGCGCAGCGCCCGACGGCGCCGAATC
The DNA here is from genome assembly GCA_036521435.1 of Roseiarcus sp. GTDB lineage: Bacteria > Pseudomonadota > Alphaproteobacteria > Rhizobiales > Beijerinckiaceae > Roseiarcus. Next base: position 17,531 of record DATDHT010000298.1, on the reverse strand, counting down.
CTGGGCGCATGCAGGCGCGCTCGCGCACGGCGTCACCATCGGCGCGCCGCCCGATCCGTTTTCCGTCCAGGGGCAGAACTGGTGCCTCCCGGCGCCCAATCCGGTAGCTGGAGCGCGTGAGGGCTGGGCTTCGCTCAGCGCCGTCTACCGCGCCAACATGCGCCACGCCGGCATGCTGCGCATCGATCATGCGATGGGCCTGCAGCGTCTCTTCCTCATTCCCGATGGCGCGCGCCCGGCGGACGGCGCCTACCTCTCCTATCCGATCGACGATCTCATCGGCCATATCGCGCTCGAGAGCGAACGCGCGCAGTGCATGGTGGTCGGCGAAGACCTCGGCACCGTTCCGGAAGGTTTCCGCGATCGGCTGATGCGCGCCAAGATCACCGGCATGCGCGTGCTGTGGTTCGAGCGCAAGGGCGTGGAGTTCGTTTCTCCTGCGTCCTATCCGCCGACGTCGGTCGCCTGCGTCGCGACGCATGATCTCGCGACGCTCGCGGGCTGGTGGCAGGCCGCCGACATCGCGGAGAGGCTTGAACTCGGTCTTCTGAGCCTTGGGAAGTCCGGCGACGCGATCGCCGCGCGGCGGGAGGAGAAGCGCGCGCTTCTGCGCGCCCTCGCCGCGGCAGGATTCACCGTCTCACAAGCGGAGGACGGGCCGCTTCCGGACGCCACTGCGGCAGCCGTTCACGCGCTGATCGGCGGTTCAGCGTCGATGTTCGCTCATGCGCAGTTCGATGACCTTGTCGGCGAAACGGTCGCGACCAACCTTCCGGGCACGGATCAAGAGCGCCCAAACTGGCGGCTTAAGCTGGGCCGAGACGTCGCCGCCGCCTTCGCCAGCCATCGGGCGCAAGCGATCCTCGCAGCGCTGGCCAAGGGGCGAGTCTAACGCGGCGGAAACGCTTTGCGCTTCGGGCACTTCTTGGGCTTTGACGGAGCTGGGTCTTAAGCTTTACAAGTTCGCCCGATAACCGTCCGCGCGTGTCTGGAAGCGGCCAATGGAAATGCCGGGCGGCAACGTGATGGGTATGACGACGCACGGCGCCTCCATTCAAGACCAGATGGCTTCGAGCGCCCAATCGGGCCGACGATCGGGCGGCGATAGCGGTCAGACGTCCGACAGCCACCCCGTCGTCCTAAAAGCGGAAGGCGTCTCCAAAACTTTCGCCGGCGTAACGGCTCTGCGCGACGTCGACTTCGACCTCAGGAGCGGCGAAGTCCACGCCCTCATGGGTGAGAACGGCGCGGGCAAGTCGACCTTGATGAAGATCCTCGCCGGTGTGCACGTCGACTATGACGGCGAGATCCGGTTCGACGGCGCGCCGGTCCGCTTCTCTGGCGTTCAGGATGCCGAGCGAGCTGGCGTCGCGATCATCCACCAGGAACTCAACCTGGTTCCCGAATTGACTGCAGCCGAGAATATCTTCCTTGGCCGCGAGCCGCTCATCCTCGGGACCATCGTCGACCACAGGCGCATCGTAAAAGCGGCAAGCGCGTTGTTGAAGCGGCTCGGCATCGAGATTGACGCGCAGCGTCGCATTGCCGAGCTCAGGATCGGCGAACAGCAACTGGTCGAAATCGCCAAGGCGTTGTCGCTGGACGCGCGGATTTTGATCATGGACGAACCGACGTCCGCGCTCTCCACCGCGGAATGCGATACCCTGTTCAAGGTCGTGCGACAATTGGCGCAAGCGGGGGTCGCGATCATCTACACCTCGCACCGCCTGGACGAAGTCGTCGCTCTCGCCAATCGCGTGACCGTCCTGCGCGACGGCCAGCGCGTTTCGACCGCTCCGATCGAGGGGCTTTCGTCGAGCGCCATCATTTCCGCAATGGTCGGGCGCGAGGTGACGCTCACGCACCGGGATTCTGTAGCCAACTCCAGCGCGCCCGTTCTTTCGGTGCGCAATCTCACCCTCGACAAAGTGAGCAGCCGCGGCTGGCGGCGCGTTCTCCAAGGCGTGAGCTTCGATGTCCGGCCGGGCGAAATCTTAGGGATTGGCGGGTTGCTCGGATCGGGCCGTACCGAGATTCTCGAGTCGATCTTCGGCGTCGCGCGCGGTTGGCGAGACGGCGAGATCGCCATCGACGGCGAACCCGTGTCCATCAACTCTGCAGCGGATGCTTGCCGCCTGCGCGTGGCGCTGGTGACCGAGGATCGTAAGGCGCTGGGCTTGCACATTGCTTCGACCATTCGAGACAATGTCGCGCTGCCGTCAGTCGGCGCCGCGTCGCGTTTCGGCGTGCGCGGCTTCGCCCGCGAGGCTGAGCTCGCCACCGACGTCGTCGATAAGCTCGCCGTGCGCTGCTATGGGATCGATCAGATCGTTGCGACGCTGTCCGGCGGCAACCAGCAGAAGGTCGCCATCGGCAAATGGCTCGCGACCGGTCCCCGGGTGCTGCTTCTCGACGAACCGACGCGGGGCATTGACGTCGGAGCGAAACAGGAAATCTATCAGCTCATATTCGGCTTGGCCGCTGAGGGATTAGCCATTGTCGTGGTGACTTCGGAGATGCCGGAGCTGCTCCTGTTGTCGGACCGGGTGCTGGTCATGTGCGAGGGTCGGCAGACTGGCGTCTTGTCTGGCGCCGAGGTGACGCAAGAAGCAATTATGCGCCTGGCCGCCCCCGGAATGAGCGAGCCCGTCGCGCCATGATCGTTCTGCGTCTCATCTCGCGCACGAAGCTCTATTGGGGGCTCGCGATCATTTGCCTGATCGGCGCGTTCGCCTCGCCGCACACCTCTTCGGGCAGGAACATCTTTCTCTCGTTCAACAACCTGACCGACGTTCTTCGCCAGGTGTCGATAACAGGCCTTGTCGCCACCGGCATGACTCTCGTCATCTTGCTTGGCGGCATTGATTTGTCGGTGGGCTCGGTCATGGGCTTCTCGACGATCATCTGCGCCATGCTGCTCACTCAGCCTGGGTGGACGCCAGCCTCGATCGTGGCTGTGCCTGCGGCGGCGCTCGTCGCGGGGCTGGGGGTCGCGTTCCTGGCTCGGTTTGTCTTTCACGGGCTTGCGCGCGGCCGCGACGTGGACGCCGGGCGGCGAAACGAGACCGTGCTTGGGCCCTGGCGTGGGCTTCGTATTCCAGCGTTGCTTGGCCTCGTCTGCGGGGCGCTGGTCGCTGTAGCCACAGCGTCGCAGGTTTCGACCAAGTTCGGCGTGCTCGCGGTGCTGCTGGTGACGCCCTGCGTCGCGATGGCGCTTGGAGCGATCAACGGCGCGCTCATCGTCGCCGGTCGACTCCAACCGTTCATTGCAACTTTGGCGATGATGGTGAGCGCGCTCGGTCTTGGCCGGCTGACGGCGGGCCAGGACAATGCCGTCATCGCCGTTTACACCGGCACGAACGCCACCCAGGCCTTCGAAGTGTTGCGCTCGATGGTCTGGGGCATCCTGCCGATGCCGAGCGTCTTCTTTCTCGCCGCGATCCTTATATTCGGTGCTGTTCTGCGCTTTACCACCTTTGGCCGCTATATCTACGCGATCGGCGGCAATCCGGAAGCGGCCAAGCTGTCCGGCATCAAGGTCGCGCAGGTCCAATTGGCCGCCTACATGATCTCGGGCCTGTTGGCCGGGGTCGCAGGCGTGTTGTTCGTGGCCCAGTACCGGCAGGGAAAGCCGGACGCCGGCTCCGGCCTCGAGCTGGACGCCATTGCCGCCGTGGTGATCGGCGGGACCAGCCTCATGGGCGGCCGCGGCGGCCTCGCCGGAACGTTCGTCGGCGTCCTCATCTTCGGCTTGCTCTCCGACATCCTTCAACTCCAGAACATCGATTCCAACGTGCAGCTCCTGATGAAGGGGCTTATCATCGTCGGCACGGTGCTCGTGCAAGAACAGAATCTGGGTCAGCTTCTGACGCGGTGGCGAGGCCAGGCGCCTCTACCGCCGCCGACGAGGACCGGATCGGTCGAGTCTCATCGGCCGCCACAAGTGAATATGACGTCAAAAGCAAGGGAGGACATCCATGAAGCGTCGTGAATTTTTGAAACTGTCAGCGGCGACCCTCGCCGGCGCTGCGATCAGCGTCTATCTGCCTGCCGGCTGGACCCCAGCCAGGGCCGCCGACAAGAAATGGAAGGTCGGCTTCAGCCAGGCGACCACGCTCGAGCCGTGGCGGGTGCAGTTCAACAAGGACATTGAAGCCGAAGCGAAAAATCACCCCGAGGTTGAGCTCATCATCACCGACGGCCAGGACAAGACGGAAAAGCAGGTCGCCGACGTCGAGAACCTGATCGCTCAGCAGGTCGATGTGCTGCTCATCTCGCCCAAGGAATCGGCGGGGCTTACGGGCGTCGTCGAAAAGGCGATCGACGCCAAGATTCCGGTGATCGTGCTCGATCGCAATGTCGACACCAAGCGCATCACCCAATTCATCGGCGGCGACAATGCGCTCATTGGCAAGGCGGTTGGCGAATATGCGGTGAACCTCCTCGGCGGTCCTGGCAAGGCGGCGGGCAATGTGGTCGAGATCTGGGGCGGCATGGGCACGCAGCCGGCGCACGATCGTCATGACGGCTTCCACGCCTTCACCGACAAGGAGCCCGGCATCAAGTACCTGCTCAACAACCAGTCAGGCGACTGGAAGCAGGACAAAGCCTACGACATCATGACGACGGCGCTGCGCAACAACGAGAAGATCGACCTGGTCTATGGCCACAACGATCCGATGGCCTACGGCGCGTATCTTGCGGCGAAGGACGCCGGACGCGACAAGGACATCAAGTTCTTCCTCGGCATCGACGGCCTGCCCGACGAAGGCGTGACCTGGGTGCATAAGGGTGAGCTGACGGCGACTTTCCTGTATGCCACGCCGGGCGCCGAAGGCCTGCGCCAGGCGGTCAAGCTCTTGAACGGCGAAAAGATCCCGCCGGTCATCGTGCTGCCAACCATGTTGATTGACAAGGATAGCGCCGCCGAAATTCTCAAGAAGAACGGCTTGCCCCTTTAGACGCCCGACGGATCGATTGAATGTCATCGCGACCCCCGGGTCGCGATGACGAACGCGGCTGCGTCTGGGATGACGTTCGGCCGATTTTGACGGGTTGGGCCTCGCGATCTAAAAGGCGGCAAATTCGTAATTGCCGGAATCAGTCTCGATGACCCTGCGCTCTCTCGACCTCGAAGCCCTGAACGCGACGCCGCTGACCCGGCATCCGTTCGAATATTTCGTCGTCCCCGGCTTTGTTCGTTCCGAGGCGCGCGCGAAAATCAACGCCGACTATCCAAAGATCTCGGAGGGCGGGAGTTTTCCGGTCGCTCAACTCTCGTATGGGCCCGCCTTCCGCGAGTTCGTCGCTGAACTGGAGAGCGAGGAGTTCCGCGACGCATTCGAAGAGAAGTTTGGCCTCGAACTCGCCGGGCGGCCGACCACGACCACGGTTCGCGGCCAGTGCAGCCCCAAGGATGGACGCATTCACACCGATACGAAAAGCAAGATCATCACGGTCCTCATTTACATGAACCCTGCCTGGGAGAATTCCGGCGGCCGCTTGCGCCTCCTGAAGTCGGCCGACAACCTCGACGATATGATCATGGAGGTGCCGCCGACCGAGGGAACGCTGCTCGCGTTCAAGCGGGCCGACAATTCCTGGCACGGGCACAAGCCTTTCGCCGGGGAGCGCCGCGTCATTCAGTTCAACTGGGTCACTTCCGAAGGCGATCGCCGGATGGCGATGCTGCGCCACCATGTGTCGGCGCCCTTGAAACGCCTGTTCGCCGCGATGCGGCCGAGCGCGGCCTGAAGGAAACGTCCGAGAGACTGGGAACGGGCGGCGCTCACGACAAGCCGGCGGCAGCGTGAATCTTCTCTCGCTCGTGTTGCTGTCGACCGGCGCTTTCGTATCGACGAATATCGACGACTTGTTCCTTCTAGTCGGCTTTTTCTCCGACCGAAGCTTCTCGCGCGCCCATATCTTCGCGGGCCAGATCTTCGGGATGGCGACCATCGTGGCGATCAGCTTGGCGGCGGCATCGGCGGCCCTCGCGATCTCGCCCCAGCATGTGGGCTTGCTCGGCGTCGCGCCCATCGTCATCGGAATGGGAAAGCTGTTGCGCCTCGGGAAGGCCGAGGAGGAAGGACAGCCGACGGCCGTCGGAATTCTCCAGGTCGCGACCGTCACAATCGTGAACGGAGGCGACAACATCGCCGCCTATACGCCGATCTTCGCGACCCAGGGATCTCTGGAATTGATCGCGACGCTCACGATCTTCGCCGTGCTCACCCTCGCTTGGTGCTTTGCCGCGTTGGGACTGGTCAGGCACACGGCGTTGGGCAAGCCGCTGCGTCGCTATGGGCACGTTGTCCTGCCCTTCATTCTGATCGGACTTGGCTGCCTCATTCTCTACCGATCCGGCGCTATCAACCTCGCCGTGGGATTGGCGCCGAGGCCGTTCTAACCCCTTCGCGCCGCCCAGACCTGCCGGTATACGTCGCCGATCTCGTCGGCCTCGCGGTCGCGGCTGAACGCGCTGAGGACCCGAGCCCGCGCACGTTCTCCCATCGCCTCGATGCGTTCAGGATCTCGCATGAGCGGCTCGATCGCGGCGACGAGCGCTTCGACATCGTCAACCGGCGCCAGAACGCCGTCGTCTCCATCCGTGATGATCATTTCCGCCGCGCCGGCGCGCGTGGCGATAACCGCGTCACCCGCCGCCATCGCCTCGAGCATGGTGAGGCCGAACCCCTCGACTCGCGAGGCAAAAACGTAAATCGAGATCCGCTGATACCAGAGCGGCACCTCCTCAATCGGCAGTTCGCCCAGGAAACGGATGCGCTCGGTGAGGCCGGCGGCGGCAATCTGCTGCTTGAGCCCTTCAACGAAGGGCAGATTGTCGACGGTCGTAAGCCCGACCACCACGGCGCAGAACTCCGGATATCGCGGCAAGAGTCGGCACATCGCTTCGACGAACAGATCGCTGCCTTTCTGCTTTCGCACGCGGCCGAACGTTCCGATCCCATACTTCCCCGGCAGGCCTGTTTTTGCGAAGGCGGCGGGGCGGTCGACGGGCGGGGAATAGAGATCAACGTCGATGCCGTGAAGGATCACCGTCGCAGGGCGGCGCAGAAATTGCGCCGCGATCTCGCTGGTCGCGATCACCGCGTCCATTCGCCCGATGAGAAAGTCGGTAAGCCAGGTTTTCTTACGCTGCGAGGCCGAATTGAAGATCAGCGCAAATCCGTAGCCGAGCAGGTTCAGGAAAAGTCCGGCGAGCATCTCGACATTGCGGCGCGCGTGCCAGATGCGGACCTTGCCGCGCGCCGGAGGACGGAACCGTAAACGCATAAGGTCGCCGAGGCTCAAGGCCGCGATGCCCTCCGGCCGGTCAGGCCCGCACCAGGCCGCACGCCAGCGTTGGGCGATCAGGGGCGCGATGGTGCGGTTCACCGCGGTGCCGCCCGAATAGCGCCAGTTCAGATTGGGAATGACGACCTCGAGCGCGTCGAGGGTCTGGTCATCGAATTCCCGGCTCATCCCGCCTCGCGCGATCGCATCGACCTGAACAAGAGCCCGCTCACCGCTCCTTACGCGCGCGATACAATTGCCGATGGATCGATTCGGTCATCAGAGAATACATGGCGCCGGTCGCCGCGTGGATGAAGCCCGCCCAGCCAGATAGAAAAAACCGGTTCCAGAAGAAGATGCGGAGGAAATAAATCGGCGGACTGAACACGAGCTTGAGCGTCGACGGCTTCCGTCCCTGCTTCAGCCGCTGCTCGGCCTTAAGCCGTGCATAGGTGATTTCCTTTTTCATCTGCTCGTACAGGGGGAGGCTACGCTCGTGCCTCAGGAGCCCTTCGCGGGCGATGGGCGTCTCGCCATGATCGGCGACAAGGCCCTCGTGCACGATGAGGGCTGGATCGAACCGCGCCCTGCCCCGCCGCACGAGCCGCAAAATATGCTCGGGCCTTGTCCAGCGGCTGACCGGCTTCGCCTGTCCGTAGAGTGTGAGCGAACGGCGCAGCTTCCAACCAGAGACCGACTCATCGGCCGCCATCAGGCGCGGCAACGACGCTCGCAATTCTTCGTCGAGCCACTCGTCCGCGTCGACGCTCAAGATCCAGGGTTCCATCGTCTGATCGAGCGCAAATTGCTTCTGCCGCGCGTAGCCAAGCCATGGCTGGAGAATGAATCGCACGGGAAAGCCACGGCGAACAAAATCGTCGACGATTGCGGGTGTTGCGTCTGTCGAGCCGGAGTCGACGACGACAATTTCCGCGCAATCGCGCAGGCTCTCCAGGCATTTGCCGATACACTCAGCCTCATTGAGGCAGATTAGCGCTGCGCTCAATCCGAGCGTGTGCGAGGACGGCACGGAACGTTGCGCTGGAGATCGTGTCGCGGGATTAGTTGGAGCCATCGACCTTCTGTTTTCGCGACGCGGCGGGGCGCATCTATCTGCCTCATCCTGAGGGCCGTGCGAAGCGCGGCGTCTCGAAGGATGATCCAGAAGACGCCCCTCGGGCGCGTCTCTCAACTGTCCTTCGAGGCCGCTTCGCGGTGTCTCAGGACGAGGTCCGAGGGACGGCTGGGCGCCATGCGCGGATATCTGAGCCAATTGTCCGAGGCTGGCAAGTTCGACGCGGATACCGCCCGCCGCGGGACCGCCAGCGTCCCATCCTTGCGACACTGCACCCCCGTCACCATATCGCCGCAATGATCGATCCGTTCCCATCTCCCCCTCCCGTTTGGACCCTCGATTCCGACAGTCTCGACCAGGGTCCGGGCATTTCCTCATGCCCCAGCGACGCCGCTCTGCTGGACGACTATTCGCGCGTGGTCAGCGACGTCGTCGACCGCGTCGGCCCGAGCGTGGTGCGCATCGACGTGCGCAAGAACGGCCGCAGCGCCGGCTCGGGCTCCGGCGTCATCATTTCCTCGGACGGGCTCGCTCTCACCAACAGCCATGTCGTCCAGGGCTCGCGAACGGTCAGTCTGACCACGCTCGAAGGCCGCGAGCTCCAGGCGCGCGTGCTCGGCGACGATCCCGACACGGATCTCGCACTTCTGCGGGTCGAAGCCGACGTCTCCCTGCCTGCGGCGAAACTCGGCGACAGCACGAAACTCAAGCGCGGCCAGATCGCAATCGCCATCGGCAATCCGCTCGGTTTCGACGCGACGGTGACCGCAGGCGTCGTCTCGGCGCTCGGACGGTCGCTGCAATCGCGCACCGGTCGGATGATCGAGGACGTGGTGCAGACCGACGCCCCGCTCAACCCGGGCAATTCCGGCGGCCCGCTCGTGTCCTCGGCCGGCGAAGTGATCGGCATCAACACCGCGGTGATCATGGGCGCGCAGGGTATCTGCTTTGCCGTGGCCTCGAACACCGCCAATTTCGTCGCCGGCGAGATCGCCCGGCATGGGCGCGTGCGGCGGGCCTATATCGGGGTCGGCGCCGCAACGATCGCAATTCCACGCCGCATCGCGCTCCGGCTTGCCCTCGCACAGGCCACGGGGGCGCGGCTCCTCAGCGTCGACCAGGCGGGACCGGCCGCGCAGGCGGGGCTGTTGTCGGGCGACCTGGTCATCGCCCTCGACGGCAAGCCGGTGACGAGCGTCAGCGACCTCTTACGCGCGCTCGACGCTGACAAGATCGACCGCACCGTCAGCGTCGATTTTCTGCGCCGATCGGAGCAGCTCAGGGTGTGGATCGGACCCGTGGAGCGGCCACTGGCCGCCTAGATTTGCTGACCGGCGGAGGCACCGCTGCTTTGAGCCTTTAATACCATATATGCAATGTTATTTGTGCCTTTCTACCCCATCAATGCAAGGCCCGGCACGGACGCTGCGATCGAAAGTTGTGACAGGTTTTGGCGCCCAACCCCTTGAAACGGCTCGACCCCAACCAAAGCCGCGATGGCGAGACCCAGCCTACACATGCGTCGAATGGGCCCTCGCGAACGCGGTGCCGACAGGAACCGGAGGCTCGACCGCGAAGGCGCTCTTGTGCGTCTGACGCGCCGGCGCTCGCGAGAAGAGCCGGCTCACTCCGAAAAGCACAATGAGGGCCTGCGCGACAACGAGCGTGTACGACAGGCCTCGCGGCGAGGCCGACATTGCGAACCCGGCGATCAAAGGCCCCACCGCGGCCCCGCCGCCGTGCGCCAGCAACAGGCCGCCTGACGCCGCCACCATCTGCTCCTGTTCGACCGCATCGCTCAGATGGGCGAGCGCCAAGCTATAGGTCGGAATGATCATGCCGCCGAACAGCGCAACGCAAAGGTAGAGCAGCCACGGATAGGCGTCGCCCGGCACGAGCGCGAGCATGGCGATCAGACTCGCAGCCGCTGCAGCGGCCGCGCCGATGATAACAAGGCGTCGGTCATAGCGATCCGAGAGCAGACCCAGGGGCCAGGCCGCGACGAATCCGCCGACCGTTCCACATGCCATGAAGATCGCAATCTCACCGATGCTTAGACCCCGCCCCTCGGCAAAAATCGGCCCGAGCGTGAAGAACGCGCCGGTGGTCACGCCACTCAGGAATCCGGCCACGACCCCCAGAGGCGAGTCGCGGTAGAGTATGCTCAGGCCGATGTGGCTGCCCTCGCCCGGAGGCGCCGGCGCGGGCCCTTGCGTCAAAGCGATCGGCACTAGCGCCAGCGAAATGATGCAGGCGATGATGCAGAACGCCCTGAAGCCCGCCGGATCGGTCGTGGGCAGAAGAAGCTGGCCGCATACGCCGGCCACCAATCCCGTCATGCCGTAGATGCTTAAAACCCGTCCCCTGTTTTCGGAGCTTGCCCCGGCATTCAGCCAACTCTCCACGACAATGAACATGCCGGCGAAACAGAACCCGGTGAGCGCTCGCGCCGCCATCCACACGAACGGATCGACCACAAGAAGGTGCACGAGCGGCGCGGTGGCGGCGATGGCTCCGAAGGCCGCAAAGGTTCGAATGTGGCCAACTCGCCGTATCACCCTTGCGGCAAGCAACGATCCGACGATGACGCCGGCCCAGAAACCCGCCCCGACCGCGCCGATTTGAGCGAGCGTGAAGCCCTCGATTTCGCCGCGGATGCTGAGAATCGTGCCTTGAAACGTATTGCCTGTCTGCATGAGCCAGAAGCCCAGCAGCAGGGCCGGCAATGCTGGAATCGCCGCGATCAAGCTGGCCGGCATCTCCGCTCCTTTGGTTGACTTCCGCACCTCAGTGAACGCTGGAGGCGTCAATAGTGCGGCGGCCTAAGCCTTCGGAGGCTTGAGCGGTCCTGGAAGGGCTCGCTCGGCCGCATCCTCCAGCGCATGCTCGTGCGAACGGATAAATCGCGCGGCAACGACCGCGCAGACCACGGCGATGATCAGCGCGGCGATCCCGACGGGCCGTGCATAGTGCTCAAAGGCGCGGCCGAGCAGATAGCCGCCCACGCCAAAGATCGTGGCCCAGACGATTCCGCCCGCGGCATTGTAGAGAAAAAACTCTTCCCAATTGTAGCGATTGACGCCGGCGAGGAACGCCGCAAAGGCGCGCAGCACCGCGACGAAGCGGCCGAAAAAGATGATCTTCCCGCCGTGTCGAAGAAATAGGTATTGCCCGACCTTGAGCCGCTTCTCATCAAGTCGGATATAATGGCCAAAGCGATAGATGAGCGGAAAACCGAGCTCGCGGCCAATCCAATAGCCGCAATTGTCGCCGATGATCGCGCCCGCGGCCGCCGCTCCGATCACCCAGTAGATTTTCAGCGTGCCCGAAGCGGCGAAGATCGCGGCGGTGACGAGGACGGTCTCGCCGGGCATTGGAATTCCGGCGCTCTCCAACGCGACGATCACGAAGACCGCGAGATAGCCGTAAGTTGCGACGACGTGCTGGAGATGCGGAACGAGTTCCATTTCAGAGCGACGCCTTGACCCCGGTCAAGCGGCGCGCGTTGGCGCGAACTGCGCGCCGAGCCGGCGCGGCGGCGGCCTCCGCGATCGCGGTCAGACCGGCAGAAACGTCGTTTGGCGTGCGCACGCCGCCGAATGCGGCCTTGATGAAGAACGAGCCCCAGGCCATCTGGGCTGCGAAAGCGCCTTCAATGGCGGCGTCGATTTTCTCCTGCACCATAAGGCGCGCTTCGCGTGATTTATCCGCTTGCCGACCGCCCGGCGCGAGCAGTCTCTGGGTGCGAGCGGCGATGGTCAGCGCAGCATCGGCGCCGGCCTGCGCGTTGGCCTTCGCGATGACGAGCGATCGTTTGGCGAGACGTCGTGAGACCATCCAGAACCCCTGTCCAGTCGACGCCCGACCATGACGCCCGAACACAAGGTTTCCGGGCCGCACACCATGGGGGAAGTTTTGCGCTGCGGCAAGTGTAAGACCCCGCGCGTCAGCCCAGCGGCTCGATCCGGTACTGAATGAAGCCCGTGTTCACAGCGACCGCATCGTAAAGCCCGCGCGCTACGGCATTGCTCTCGTGCGTGTGCCAGTACACGCGCGCGGCGCCCGCTTCCTTGGCGGCGGCGGCGACGGCTGCGATCAGCGCCCGGCCGACGCCGCTGCCCCTTGCGGCCTCGCTGGTGTACAGGTCCTGCAGATAGCATTGCGGATTAAGGAGCCACGTGCTGCGCTGAAACAGGTAATGCGTCAAACCGATGAGTTCGCCGCTGCGATCGGCGACCAGCGCATGCACCGGCTCGAGCGGTTCGAAAATGCGCGCGAAGGTGGCGTCGGCGACCTCGTCGCTCCACTGAGCGCGATAAAAAACAAGATAGGCGCGCCAGAGCGGCTCCCAGCGCGTGCGATCCCCGCGCTCAAGAGCGCGCACCCTGAAGTCCGGCAATTGCTGCCTCTCCGCTCGTCCCGAATCGCGACCCTCGCGCGATCGGCAGAATCGTTTGTTCGATCCGTCTTGACAACATGGGTCCGAGGGATTGCTTTGCCCATGCCGACCGACCTCGTCGGCGATGGAGCCAGGCATGACCCGCTCGCCCTTCATTCTCGCAGGTGTCGCCGCGCTGATGGGCGCGGCCGGCGTGGCGTTGGCGGCGGCCGGCGTGCATGAGAACGGCGGCGAGCTCGCGGAGAGGGCCGCGATGTTTCTCCTGTTGCACGCGGCCGCCGCGCTCGCGATCGCCGCGCACGCCCGGATCGCGACCGCCTCAACCCCCGCGCTTGTGATTGTCGGCTTCGTGATGGAGGCGGGCGCGATCCTGTTTTCCGCCGAGCTCGCCATGCATGTCTTCACCGGCGAGCGCATTTTCCCCTTCGCCGCTCCGATCGGCGGCACGACCATGATCCTGTCCTGGCTGGCGCTCACGGTGGTTTTTGCAGCCGCAAGCCGACGCGCCGCCTAAGGTTTGCGCTTGCCCGCGCGGCCGGGGAACTGGCCAAGATTCCGGCAAGACCTCGGCCGCGGATGCGCATCCGATCGCGAACTCGTGAGTTCATCGCGGGTTGACGTTGCTGCTATTGACCAAGTCTAGCCTTTTTTCTGCGCCAGACTTGCGCGTCGGAGGGATTGCAGGAGGATCTCATGCAAACGAAGCTCGAGCTTGTCAAAGCGACGCTTTGCACACGTGGCGTTAACTTCGCCGTTGCGATTTTGGCCAGCGTTCCGCTCATCGCTGCCTTGGCTCTCTCCGCCTCCGATCGGGCGCTAGCGGCTTGTGGAGGGTCGAGCCATCCCGCGGGCGTTCACGCGGCAGCGGGTGGCGGGGGCGGCGTTCATGTCACGGCCGGCATCGGGGCGTCGTCAGGTGGGGGCGGCGGAGGCGGAAACCTGGGCTGCGCAAACGGAAGCAGCGCCTCAGCGCTGCATGGTCTGCCAATCGCCTCCTCGGGCAGAGTGGTAGAAACGGGCGCGCGTGCAGCGCGCACCGAGACGCATGCGAGGACCGCTACGACGAGGACCGCGAACGCCGGCGCGCGTATGCACGCCATCAGGCCGCCCCATCACGGCTGAGACGCCGAGGAAAGCGCTTCCCGGCAATCCTTTCGTCGTGCAAGGCGCTAGCCCTCTGCGCCGGTCCCCGGGCTGATAACACCCAGTGGGCCGGTTACAATCCCCTTTTCAATGATGCGCGCCGGGTTCCCCGCCACGAAGCAATTCGGCGGCACGTCCTTCGTCACAACGCTCGCCGCCACGACCACGCAATTGTCGCCAATTGTAACGCCCGGCATGATGATGCTGCGGGCGCCAACGTCACACTGCTTACCAATGCACGTATCCGCGAGAAGCTCGCGAGGAAAGTCGTGCGTTAGAACGCAGGCGCGGTCATTGACTGCGGTGCTCTCCCCGATATGAACGCCGCGTGGGTAGGTCTTGTCCAATCTGGCGGAAAGAGAGATCTGGCAGTTGGCGCCGATATCCATCCCCCATACCTTATTGAAATACAGGCGCTGGAACTCCGCGAACAAGGAGTAAAAACGGCAGCGCGTAACCGCAGCGACGCCGGTCAAGGCCACCCTCGTATCCCCGTCAACATGACTGATTAGCCTACTCAAGAAATTGGCGGCAGACTCCCATCGGCCTATGATCGAGTTACGAGACGCTGGAACATTCGGAAACGGTTGGCTTGGTAGCCGATCGTCCGATCGAGGGACATGACCGACTTTTACATTGCGCCATCGAATTGACGCGCAGCCGCTCGAATTGGACGGCTGTTTATACCGTGTACGATTCGCAATACCTTCCTCAAAGCTTTTGCATATGCCGATTGATCTAGTCTCTTGTAAGCGTAAGTAGATCTCGCTTTCGTCTTGACGATTTTTGTCACTTTGAACCTGGTTATTTCGGCCTTATTCCCATTAATTATTTTATATATTGGCGTCTCGGCCAGAAGGGAGAAGTCGCTAAATCTAATCCTGTCCAGATATGGAGCGTGCTTTTCGAGGAATAACGCCGTCTGTTCCATATCCTTGGCCGTCTCGCCGGGATATCCCTTGAACATTGAACAGCGAATGCTCAAACTCGCTTCGAACGCATCCCGAATGAATTGAGAATTCCCGGCGAGGGAGGTCCCTTTATCCATTCGATCCAAGAGCGCCTGGCTTCCCGATTCCAGTCCAAAGTTGATCCGCCTCATGCCACCAGACACGGCAGAAAAAAGATCGCTTCGGGACAAGCCATTATCCTTGCGAAGGTCGACGTGCACGGTACCGATCCATTCAGCGCCATTGACGTAGCTCTGGACCTTCGAGGCAACGCCACGGATCATATCCGGGTAAGAGTTCAGCTTAAGATCGTGAAAAAGGAAACTTGTCGTCGCGTGTCGGCGCGCCTGCTCCTGCATTTCCAGAAGAACATACTCGATCGAGTGGGTTCGAAACGTTCGGCCGTTGACGGTGAAGACGTCACTGCAGAAGTGACAGCGATCCCACTGGCATCCCCTGCCCGTCATCATAGGAATAATTTTGACGCGGTAGCGATCCCAGGGAAAATCCGTGTAGTCAGGGATAGGGACATCGTCCAACTGCCGCAGTGGCGGCGCAGGTTTCGTCCTTTGACCATCTGGCAGTGTCAGGCCAGAAAAACGCGCCAACTTCTCGCCATTGCAGACCGCCTCAACAAGCGCCGAAATTTCCAAATCCAATTCGGCGCCCACGACGGCCGACAATCCCGGGACGGTTCGCCAAACGGCGGCAGCGTCACTGTTGTTGAACATGGCGCCCCCGAGGAGCACCGGGATCTTTTTCTTGAGCGCCCGTTTTTCAATCTCTTTCACGCTATTGAAATGTTGAAAATACGCGGAGAGAAGAACAATGTCCGGGTTGCGTTCCAGAGCGCGCTCAACTTCCCTCAGCACGATCGGATGCGGTCGTTCCATCCACCCCTCGCGCACCGTTCGGGCCAAGTTTCTTGGACCTCGGAGCCACGGCCTTTCGGTTAGGTGAACCCTCTGTTTGAGGTGATCGAACCAATTCTCCTGCCTCTCTCGTTCCGCAGCTGGAACATCGTGCGCGAGTGGGCACAGTACTTGGACCTCATGTCCGTCCCGACGGAGAGCTGCAACAAGGACTCCGACAGTCAGCGTTGGAAACGTCGCAAAATTGTTCAGGTCCACAATGAGAACGCGACGGTGGGCATTGCTTTTGAGGTAAAGGCCCTCTGTTGCAATTGAGCTGGCCTGTCTCCCGGGCCGAAATGCTTGCGAAGGCGTCCATTCACGCATGACTAAAGGCCAAAAGGGAGTTCACGTCGACCGTCCGTAAGACCGGCGCCCCAGGACTGCGATCATTTCGAATGTGCTCTAAATTCCCGAAGCTGACAATCCTAAACACACTCGTCTACAGCGCGCTTCGCCAGCGTTCTGCGAAAGGCTAAAGGCAGAGAATCTTGCCCTCACTTCCTTCCCACGAGGCCCCATTTGCCGTTCATCTTTAGTGAGGAAGGGCGCAGGATACGTGACTACTAGTCTCGCACGAACTCGAACCTGTCGACGTCGACCAGGCCCATGTCGGTGATCTTGAGATGGGGGATCACCGGCAGCGGCAGGAACGCGACTTGCAGGAACGGCTCGGCAAGCGTGACCCCCAGGCCTTTGGCTGCGGCGCGGAGCGGGATCAGCGCCTCGCGCACCGCCTCGAAGCTCTTGAGGCTCATGAGGCCCGCAACCGGCAGCGGCAGTTCGGCGACCACCTTGCCGTCGCGCGCGACGGCAAACCCGCCCTCGGTCTCGCGCAACCGGTTGACCGCCGCCGCCATGTCGACCTCGTCAGCGCCGACGACGCACAGATTATGGCTGTCATGGCCGACGGACGAGGCGATCGCGCCGCGCTTCATGCCAAAGCCTTTGACGAAGGCGGTCGCGTGATTGTCGTTGACGCCGTGGCGCGCGACCACCGAGACCTTGACCACATCTTGGGCGAGATCGATGGCGCGCTCGCCGTGTCTGAACGGCAACGTCACCGGAATTCGGTCGGTGATGATCTTGCCCGGAATGACACCGATCGCCTGCGTCGACGGGCCCTGCCCTCTGGCGGCGAAATCGGCCGCCTCGACTCGCCGCGCCTTGACGCTCTCGCGCCCGACCGGCGCGATTGAAGCGCGCGCGGCGAACAGAGCCTCGTCCACCACGCGCCCCCACGCCATCGTCATCGAGACGGCGCAATGTTCGAGGTCGTCGATCACAACGAGATCGGCGCGCCAGCCGGGCGCGACAAGGCCGCGGTCCCTGAGGCCCAAGATGCGCGCCCCCGAAATGGTCGCGGCGCGATAGGCTGCGAGCGGGGGGGCGCCAAGCTTGATCGCGGTGCGGATGAGAAAGTCCAGATGGCCCTCCTCCGCGATGTCGAGCGGATTGCGGTCGTCGGTGCAGAAGGCGATGAACGGCGAATTTCGCTCGGTGATGACGGGGCTGAGCGCGTGCAAATCCTTGCACACCGAGCCCTCGCGAATCAGCAATTGCATACCCTTGGCGAGCTTCTCTTTCGCTTCCGGAAGGTTGGTGACCTCGTGGTCGGTGCGCACACCGGCGCTCAAATAGCCATTGAGGGCCGCGCCGCTCAAGAGCGGGCTGTGTCCGTCGATCGGCCGGGTTTGGAATGCCGCAAGCTTGGCGAGGCATGACGGGTCGCGCGCGAGAACGCCGGGAAAGTTCAT
>DATDHT010000297.1:0-2840 GCA_036521435.1 Roseiarcus sp. | reverse complement strand
AGGGCACCGCGATCGGTTGATCGTCGTCGGTCTTGGACCGGGAAGCGGCACCATTGTTTGCCGGCGTCAACTCGTTTGTCGCCGCGCTCGCGTGCGACTCGATCCAGCCGTTGATCGTCTGGGCCGCGTCCGTCGGCAGCATGGCGACGATTCGATTGGCGGTTTCGGTGAGGACCGGCCGGGTCCTCGCGTTCTTGACCCATTCTGGTTGCTGCTTCTCGGAGACTAGCCAGTTGAAGATGGCGAAGGCGACGACGGCAAGGAGGAACCCCCTGACGACCCCAAATACGAAGCCCAGCGACCGGTCGAGAGCGCCGATCTTGCTGTCGAGGATCGCGTCGGACAACCGAACCGTGAACAGGGACACGACGATCAAGGTGAGGAAGAACACAATGGCCGCGGCGGCCGCCTGGGCGATAACCTCCTTATGGATATAGGGAGTGAGGTAAGGCATGACCAGCGGATAGAAGTAATAAGCGGCGGCGGCGGCGGCGGCCCATGAGGCGATGGCGAGAACCTCGCGGGTGAACCCCCGCATCATGGACAGAAGGGCGGAAACAAGAACGATGCCGAGAACCGCTAGATCGAGATAAGATGGCATAAGCGAAACGAACCTCGTCGCGACGGTCCAGCGTCCTGTGCGCCCTTAAGGCGGCGGCCGGAGCGAGCGCCTTATAACCAAGCCGCCTCCGTTCGTCACCCCATCGCGGGCCTCGGGCAGTGGCTAGTTTGAAAATCGAGAGAGCGAGGCGTGCGCTCGCGCCACTTCTGGGCTTCATGTTACATCGGCGTCCGCATCCAAGACGAACCGAGCGCAATGATGACGTTTAAGCGATTTGCGATCACGTATCTGACGATAGGAGCTATATACGCCATTTACGTAGTTGCTGTGGGCGTCAAGGACACCGGCCCACTCAGCAATTTATTTACGGCCATCATCTTTTCGATTGCCGCCTGGCCACTCATGCTTGCGAATTTTCTTATCGTGTTCGCGTTTTGCGTCTGGCCCATGCGCAGCTGTAGTTGAACCCTCGCCACGGGGCTGGAAAAGATATCGTCGACCATCTGCTCACCCCTCGTAACGGCCGATTTCCAGAAGCAGGAGCGCCAAAGGTCACCGGAAGCTCCTTCATCTGGGCCGCGGCCGCTCAAGTTTCAAACTAGCCCCTATCCCCGTCTCGAGTCGGCCCTTTGAGCCTTTATTTCCACGGCGCTCGCGGCGATCAGCGCGACCAGCGCGGCCACATTGTCGATCGGCTGAGCCGCGATATTCACGGGCTCGGCGCTAGTGTGAAGCGACTGCGGCGCGAACGCGCGCGCGAACCCAAGCTTGGCGGCCTCTTTGAGCCTCAAACCCGCATGCGCAACCCCGCGCACCGAGCCTGACAATCCGATTTCGCCGAAATAGACCGCATCGCGCGGCAAGCTCGCGCCGGTGAGCGAGGAAATGAGCGCCGCCGCTGCGGCAAGATCGGCCGCGGGCTCCATGATTCTCAAGCCTCCGGCGACGTTGAGATAGACGTCATATTGACCGAGCTTCATGCCCCCATGGGCCTCGAGCACCGCCAGCACCATGGCCAATCGGCTCGGCTCCCAGCCGACAACCGCGCGTCGCGGCGTGCCGAAGGTGGTCGGCGCGACCAGGGCCTGAATTTCGACCAGGAGCGGGCGCGCCCCTTCGACCCCGGCGAAGACCGCGGCGCCAGGATGGGCCGCGCCGTCCCGGTCCGCCAGGAACAAGGCCGAAGGGTTCGGCACTTCGGCGAGGCCGCCGCCGGTCATTTCGAACACGCCGACCTCGTCGGTCGCGCCGAACCGGTTCTTGGCTGCCCGCAAGAGCCGGAAGGCGTGCGCGCCGTCGCCCTCGAAGGAGAAGACGGCGTCCACCATATGCTCGACGACGCGCGGGCCCGCGATCTGGCCGTCCTTGGTCACGTGTCCGACGAGCAGCAAGGCCGCGTCGCTCGCCTTGGCGAAGCGGATCAGCGCCTGCGCCGAACCGCGCACCTGGCTCACCGTTCCAGGCGCCGATTCGATCGCGTCGCTCCACATGGTCTGGATGGAATCGATCACGACGAATTTCGGCGCGTCGCCCGAGCCGAGCGTCGCCACGATGTCCTCGACGAACGTTTGCGCCGCGAGCTGCACGGGCGCATCGGCAAGCTGAAGCCTGGCCGCGCGCAGACGCACCTGGGCGGTCGATTCCTCGCCCGAGACGTATACGACACGGCCGCCCGACCGCGCGACCGCCGCGCACGCCTGGATCAGGAGGGTGGATTTGCCGATGCCCGGCTCGCCGCCGATCAGCGTCGCCGAACCCGGCACGAACCCGCCGCCTGCGACCCGATCGAGTTCGCCGATGCCGGTGACGAGCCGTGGCTCGGTCTTGGACGCGCCCGACAGGTCTTCGAGTGGAAATGGCCGGCCAGCGGCTCCCTTTCGCACCGCCGCGCCGCCGATGCCGAGCGCCGCGCCTTCCTCGATGATCGTATTCCACTCGCCGCACGATTCGCACTTGCCCTGCCAGCGCTGCGTGATCGCGCCGCAGTTCTGGCAGACATAAGAAGAACGAAACTTGGCCATTTCGTCGAACTCGCAGGTTTGTCCGGACCTGTCGAGAGGCTTCATTGGCCGCCTGCGCTTTTCCCGCCTGTCTGCCCGACCTGGTGGCAAGCCGCCCTTAACCAATGAGGCGCCGATGGCCTCAATCCATTCAGCGAGCGTTCAACGACGGCCCATTAAGGCTGGCCGCGATGCAAATCGAAAGGCCACTTCATGCGAAACATCTTGATTGCCTCTGCCTTTGCTCTCGCCGGCTTCTCGGCCGCTGCGCCATCCCA
>DATDHT010000296.1:0-4834 GCA_036521435.1 Roseiarcus sp. | reverse complement strand
CTCGATCAATCTCGCGGCGGTCGCGGAAATGCGCAAGCGGTTCGCCAATCTCGATCTTATCCTCATCGAATCGGGCGGCGACAACCTGGCCGCGACCTTCTCGCCCGAGCTCGCCGATCTCACGATCTATGTCATCGATGTCTCCGGCGGGGAGAAAATACCCCGCAAAGGCGGCCCGGGCATAACGCGCTCGGACCTGCTTGTGATCAACAAGATCGATCTTGCGCCTTACGTCGGCGCCTCACTCGAGGTGATGACGACGGACGCCCTCATGATGCGCAAGGGCCGTCCATTCGTGCTCGCGAACATGAAAAGAGGGGAAGGGATGGAAGCGATTATCGCCTTCCTGAGCCTCAGGGGCGGGCTCAAAATCGCCGAGCCTTGGGAGTTGCCCGCTCGCAACCTCCGCGACGAAGGAACTTTAGAGTCCAGGGAAGTGGAACTTTGATCGATGCCATTCGTTCGTTCACACTGTGAACACGGACAGGCGAGGTTCAAATGGATTCCATGCGGTCCTATCGGCACGGGAACCTGCCGGTCGCGCTTCAGGACGCGGCCCGTGAGATTCTGAACGAGAACGGGTTACACGCGGTTGGACTGCGGGAGACCGCCCGCCGCGTCGGCGTGTCGGCGACGGCCGCTTATCGCCATTTCACCAATAAGGAAGACCTCCTTGCGTCCGTCGCCGCCGAGGGTTTTCATGAACTCGCCGCGGCGATGCAGAACGCGACCCGGGGCGCCAATCCCCTCGTCGAGGGGGGCCTTGCCTATATCGAGTTTGCCAAGCAGAACCCTGGCCTCTTTCGCCTCATGTTCGGGCCCTTGCTCGCCGAGCGAGCGAAATATCCGGCGCTCCAGGCGGCCAGCGCGGGCGTCGAAGCTATGCTGGTGCGCGGCGTCACCGACCTCGACCCGCGCCCGCTCCACGACAATCAGGCGGCCATGGCGGCCTGGGGCCTCGTGCACGGGCTCGCGCATCTGATCGTCGATGGCTTCTTTCCGGCGGCGCGCGCAACGGTCCAGGCGGAGGAAATTCTGGCCAAAGTGAGATTGCCGAGGCCGCCGGCCTCGGAGCTGACCCCATAGGCCGGCGACCGCCTGACGCCGGAAGGCGCCGCGCCGCTAATGGCTCGACCGTAGCTCGCGGGATTTGAAACGGGCTGTGGCAGGCGATATGCGTCCTGAGCATAGCCGATCCAAATTTATCCAAGAAAAACCAAATAAAACCAAGCAAAAAAGCTTGGATTTGCTTGTATTTCTTTGGCCGAATCTGGGCTTTTCAATGGGTTACGGCGAATCCAAGGGAAATTTTTTTATGATCGCCGTCGCTCGCTCCGGTATGCGCTAAAAGTCTGGCTTGGCTCGCCGCCGTCCTCGTGACTCACACTGTCGACGCCCTCATTCATTCATGCGCAGATCATGATATCCTGAATTCCAGTTTTCAGGAAGTATTTGTTCGAAAAAACGAAGGCCCCCATGGCGGCCTTCTCTCACCTTTTCCCATCGGCGATGCGTGCCTTCCGGTTCATAGTTGCGCGATGGGTCGGCGCCCGACGTCAGCGGGAGTTTCGCAGCCGCGCGCAGGGATCGGCCTTCCTGCTTCGCGTCGCTAGAGGGCCGGGATGGCGCCCTGGACGGCCCCATCGTCGCGGCTCCCCCCTCCTCTTGTGATCAGGTAGACTGGTCGTCAATTCGCCGCCCATTCGCCGAGGCGTGTATGCAAGCCCAGGGAACGCCCAACGCTGCTGTCGCGACGCGGCTGGTCGCGGCCGTCAGAACCTTCGCGCGGTCGGAGGTCGGCTGGAGAGCGAAACTGATGTTCGCTGTCATCCTCATGCTTCTCATCGGGGCGAACGGCCTCAATGTCGCGAACAGCTTTGTCAACAGGAACCTCATGTCCGCGATCGAGGAGCGGCGCATCGGGGAATTCATCAGGCAAGCGCAACTCACGCTCGCGGTGTTCGCGGGGTCCACGATTGTCGCTGTTCTGGCTCGCTTCGCCGAGGAGCGGCTCGCGCTCCTTTGGCGCGAATTCCTGACCAAGCGCTGCGTCGCCGCTTATATGGCCGACGGAACGTACCATCGCCTGGCGATGTCGGGCGATCTTGCCAATCCGGATCAGAGGATCGCTGAAGACACGCGCGCGTTTACGGCGACCACGCTTTCGTTCGCGCTCATGGCGATCAACAGCGCCTTCACGATCCTCTCCTTTTCGGGCGTCCTCTGGTCGATCAGTCCCACGCTTTTCGTCATCTCCGTCGTCTACGCCGCGCTCGGCTCGTATCTGACGATCAAGCTCGCTCGGCCGCTCGTGCAACTGAACAGCGACCAGCTCGACCACGAGGCGAGCTTCCGCTCGGCCCTCATCCATGTTCGCGAGGGCGCCGAAAGCATCAGGCTTGAACGGGGAAGCGAGCGACAGATCGCGGGGCTCACCGCGCGCTTCGATCAACTCGCTGCGAATTTCCGGCGCATCACTTCCATCAACCGCAACGTCGGGTTCTTCTCAACCGGCTACAATTGGCTCATTCAACTCATTCCAATTCTGATCATCGCGCCCGCGTTCATGCGCGGCGAAGTCGAATTCGGCGTGATCACGCAATCGGCGATGGTCTTCACGACCCTCGTCGCCGCCTTCTCGCTGATCGTCACCCAGTTCCAATCGCTGTCGAACTACGCCGCGGTCGTTTCGCGTCTGGGCTCGCTGGTCGATGCGTTCGAGGGCGAAGCTTCGCCTTCGAAATCGGGATCGGCGGCGTCGAGCTGAGGTGCGGTCGAACGTCCTATTCCGCCGCCGTGCGCATCGCCTCGCGCATGGCGGCGCGCAGATCGTCGATCGGGGTCAGCCGGCCCTTGCGCTCGACATGCCAGAAGGTCCAGCCGTTGCAGGCGGGCAGCCCTTGCACCAGTGCGCCGATCTTGTGGATCGAGCCGACGGCAGGGCCCGCGGCGAGCGCGCCATCGGCCCGAACCAGCGCGCTGTAACGGCCGGCCGCGTCGACCAAATGTTCCCCGGGGCGCGCGAGCCCGGCTTCAACCACGCTCGAGAAAGCCACGCGCGGCTCGCTGCGGCGCGTCGGCGCGAGCGCGAGCGCCGGTCCAGGCAAGGGCTCGACCGCGTCGATCCGGGCGCGCGCCGCTTCGGCGTAAGCCGGATCGCGCTCGACGCCGATGAACGAGCGGCCGAGGCGCCGCGCAGCGACCCCGGTGGTCCCGGAGCCGAAAAACGGATCGAGCACCAGATCGCCCGCGTTGGAGGCGGCCAGCAGCACCCGCGTCAGCAGCGCTTCGGGCTTTTGCGTCGGGTGAGCCTTTCGCCCGCGCTCGTCCTTCAGCCGCTCCGCGCCGGTGCAGATCGGCAAAAACCAGTCGGAACGGACCTGCACGTCCTCGTTGCCGGCCTTCAAGGTTTCGTAATTGAACGTATAGGCCTTGGCCTCAGGGCCGCGCGCCGCCCAGATCATGGTCTCATGCGCATTGGTGAACCGGCGGCCGCGGAAGTTCGGCATCGGGTTGGCTTTACGCCAGACGATGTCGTTGAGGATCCAGAAGCCGAGATCTTGCAAGATCGCGCCGACGCGGAAGATGTTGTGATAGGAGCCGATGACCACGATCGTGGCGGCCGGCTTCATCAGCCGCCGCACGGCAGTGAGCCAGTTGCGCGTGAAGGCGTCGTATTCGGCGAAATCGGCGAATTTGTCCCACGCATCGTCCACCCCGTCGACCACGCTCTGGTCGGGCCGCGACAACGCGCCTTCGAGCTGGAGATTATAGGGGGGATCGGCGAAGACGAGATCGACCGAGGCTGGCGGAAGCCTCATCATTTCCGCGACGCAGTCGCCGACGAGGATCACGTCGCGCGGAGCGGGGATTGGCTCGTCGCGCGCTTCGACGATTGCGGCCGGGCGTTTCGCCTCGCCGGTCCCAGTACGCAAAACCTGAATCTGGGCGGGGAGGCGGAACGCTCCGGCACGCGCGATACGCATCAACGCAAATCACTCGTCGCATGAGCCGGATCAATTGAGCCGGCGCGTCGTTTATGCTCGGTTTAAAGTAAAGGTCCGGTTATGCCGCCACACATTCCGCTGTGTCGTTTTCGTACGGCGTAAGTCGTTTTAAAGGATATTTAATTTCAACCTTTTTGAAACCTTTTTGGACCGCCTGTCATTCTTGTTGGGGCTCGAGTCGGAACGAGCGTCGGTGATAGGGGCATGGGCCCGCGGAGGCCAAAGCCCGGCGGTGCCCGGCGGTCGCATAGCCGACATGGTCGCCAAAACCATAGTGTGGGTATTCGAGCCCAAGATTGCGCATCAGCGCGTCGCGCATCGTCTTGGCCACAATCGAGGCGGCGGCGATCGACATCGACAGCGCATCGCCGTCGATGATCGGGCGCGCCGGGCAGATGAGGCCGTCAGGCAGATCGCGGCCGTCGATCAGCACAAAGTGCGGACGCAGGCTTAGCGCCGCCACCGCTCGCGCCATGGCGCGGAGCGCCGCGCCGCGGATGTTGAAGAGGTCGATTTCCTCGACGCTGGCGAAGACGACAGACACGCTGAGCGCCTTGGCGAAGATGATTTCGCAGAGCGATTCTCGCGCGGGCGCCAGGAGCACCTTCGAATCGTTGAGCCCCTCGGGCAGATCATCCGGATCGAGAATGACGGCGGCCACGCCGACCGGCCCGGCCAGCGGGCCGCGCCCGACCTCATCGACGCCTGCGACCCATCGATGGCCGTCTGCGAAGGCCTCACGCTCGAAGTCGAAATGGGGCGTGGTCGCAACGGGACGCGGCGGCGGAGCGACCTTTTTCTTACCGTTCTTCACGCCGCTCGCCACG
>DATDHT010000295.1:0-9502 GCA_036521435.1 Roseiarcus sp. | reverse complement strand
CGAGTGGCTGTTCTGGGCGGGACACATCACGACGGCCACTCGGCGCGGCAGCTTCGAGCGGGTCTACGACCTGACCGAGCGTGTCATTCCGACAGAGATCCTTGCCCTGCCGACTCCAGAAGAGAAGGATGCCCAGCGCGTGCTCATCGACCGTGCCGCTCAGGCCCTCGGCGTCGCCACGGGCCAGGACCTGCGCGACTATTTTCGTCTTGGCCCTAACGATGCGCGACAGGCGATCGAGTCGCTCCTCGAGGCGGGCGTGCTCGAGCCGGTCGAGGTTCCGGGCTGGGCGCGGCTCGCGTACCTTCACCGTGACGCGCGCAGGCCGCGCCGCATTTCTGCGCGGGCGCTGCTGGCGCCGTTTGATCCGCTCGTCTGGGAGCGATCCCGCGCATTGCGGCTCTTTGACTTCCACTACCGGATCGAGATTTACACGCCGGCCGAGAAGCGCCAGCACGGCTATTACGTCCTTCCCTTTCTGCTCGGCGACCTGCTCGTGGCCCGGCTCGACCTGAAGGCCGACCGTCAGGCGGGGCGGTTGCTTGTTCATGCGGTGCACCTTGAATCGCAGGCGCCTTCGGACGCCATGGATGCGATCTCCGAGGAGCTTCGGGCGCTGGCGGACTGGCTTGGCCTCGCCGAAGTTACTTTGCCGCCGAAGCCGCTTCGGCCTGCGATCAAATAAGGAAGCGCTGACACGGACTGCCTTCCACGCTATAAGCCCGGCCCTGCAGCCTGGGCCATCGTGATCCGGCTTGTCCCGGCCATCCGTGTTTCCGTCCCTCGCGCTCTTTTCGGTCCGGCGCGCCGAGGCAGCGCGGGCCGGGGGATCAAGTCCGGCGCTAACAGGTTTGAATGTATCAGGTCTCCGTCGCAAAGGTTCGCAATGTCCGGCTCCGCCCTCACTAGCGCAGCGCTCGACGAGCGCCGGCGGCGGATTCTGTTTCGCGCCTGGCGCCGCGGCGTGCGCGAGATGGATCTCATCATGGGCCGCTTCGCCGATGCGCATTTGCCAACGATGAACGACGACGAACTTGCCGAGTTCGAGCGTCTCCTCGACGTCCCCGACCCGCAGGCGCTCGCCTGGATCATCGGAGGCGAGCATCCGCCGCGGGAATTTGACACTCCGCTCTTTGCTCGCTTGTGCGGATCGCGATGAAAACCGCCAACGCCCGCCGACCAGATTCCGTGAGCCTCATCGCTCCCGCCATTCGCCGCCTTGAAGATGGCGGCGCCGTCACGCTGGCGCGCGCGCCGGAGGGCTACGATGCGTTCGTCGTCGCCGAACTGACGCGGGCGTTGGCCAAAGACGGCGAGCAGCGCGCCGTGACGCTCATCTTCGTCGCGCGGGACAGCCTGCGTGCCCAAGCGTTCATCGACGCCCTGAGCTTCGCCGCGCCCGAGATCGAGGCGCTCTATCTTCCGTCGTGGGATTGCCAGCCTTACGATCGCGTCTCGCCAAACGCCGCTGTGTCGGCCGAGCGGATGACGGTGCTCGCGCGGCTGGCCAAGAGCCGCGGCGCCGTGGAGCGGCCGCGTATTCTCGTCGCCTCGGTCAATGCGCTGACCCAGCGCGTCCCGCCGCTCGCTTACCTTAAGTCGGCCGCATTCGCCGCAGCGCCGGGCAACAGCGTGCGGATGGAAGAGCTCACGCACTGGCTCGAGTCGAACGGCTACACGCGGGCCAGCACTGTGCGCGACGTCGGCGACTATGCCTCGCGCGGCGGTATTCTCGACCTTTATCCGCCAGGCAGCCCAGCGCCGGTCCGCCTCGACTTCTTCGGCGACACGCTCGAATCGATCCGTGCGTTCGATCCGGAGACGCAGCGCTCGACCACGCAATTGCGCGCGCTCGATCTTGTGCCGATGAGCGAAGCGCGTCTGACAACTGACTCGATCAAGCGCTTCCGCCAAGGCTACGCGGCGGAGTTCGGCGCCCCCGCTCCAAACGACGATCTCTACGCCGCCGTCAGCGAAGGCCGCCGCGCCATCGGCGTCGAACATTGGCTGCCGCTGCTCTACGATAAGCTCGACGCGATCTTTGACTATGTCAGTGACGCGCCGTTCGTGCTCGACGGTCGCGCCGACGACGCGGCGCACGAGCGCATTGCGCTCATCACCGACAATTATGCAGCACGCCGCGCGGCTTACGCCGAAGCTCCCGGTAGGGCGGACTATAAGCCGCTGCCGCCAACGCGGCTTTATCTGAGCGAAGACGAGTGGAAGGAGCGGTTGGGCGGCCAACCGGTGGCGCGGCTCACGCCATTCGAGGCGCAGCCGGGCGCAAGCGATGTTGTTGATTGCGGCGGACGGGTCGGACGCAATTTTGCCCCGGAACGACAGAACGAGAGCGCAAACGTGTTCGACGCCGCTGTCGCGCATGTGCGGGCGCTGCGCGAACGGGGCACAAACGTGATCGTCGCCGGCTGGAGCGACGGCTCGCGCGAGAGGCTCAGTCATGTGTTGGCCGAGCATGGGCTCAAACCGATCGAGTTCGTATCGTCCTATCATCAGGCGACGACAGCGCGCGCCGGCGCGCTGCCGCTCGCCGTCATCGCGCTCGAACAGGGGTTTGAAGCGCCGGATTTCGCGATCGTCGGCGAGCAGGACATTCTCGGCGATCGGCTCGTGCGGCAGTCGAAGCGCAAGCGGCGCGCGCAAGACGTTCTCGCCGAAGCGAGCGCGCTCACCGCCGGGGATCTCGTCGTTCATATCGAGCACGGCGTCGGGCGCTTCGTGGGATTAAAGACAATCGAGGCGGCCGGCGCGCCGCATGACTGTCTCGAGATCCACTATGCCGGCGGCGATCGACTGTTCCTGCCGGTCGAGAATCTCGAACTTCTGTCTCGCTACGGCTCGGAAACGGGCGAACTCGACAAGCTTGGCGGCGCCGGATGGCAATCGCGCAAGGCGCGGTTGAAGAAGCGCGTGCGCGAGATGGCGGGCGAGCTCATCCGCGTCGCGGCCCAGCGCATGACGCTTACGGCGCCTCGCCTCACGGCCCCCGAGGGCCTGTACGACGAATTCTGCGCCCGCTTTCCTTATGACGAAACGCCAGACCAGGCGGGCGCGATTGATGCAACGCTCGACGACCTGGCCGCCGGCCGCCCGATGGACCGGCTGGTGTGCGGGGACGTCGGCTTCGGGAAGACCGAGGTCGCCCTGCGCGCCGCCTTTGCCACTGCGATCAACGGCAAGCAGACGGCGATAATCGCTCCTACAACGCTGCTGGCTCGTCAGCACGCTCTGAACTTTCGCCAGCGCTTCGCTGGTCTCCCGGTCAACGTCGGCCAACTGTCGCGGATGGTCAACGCGGCCGAAACTCGGGAGGTGAAGAAGGGCCTTGCAGAGGGCGGGGTCGATATCGTCGTCGGCACCCACGCGGTCTTAGGGAAAACCGTGAGTTTCAAGGATCTCGGCCTTGTCGTCGTGGATGAGGAGCAGCATTTTGGCGTTGGGCACAAGGAGCGGCTGAAGGAACTGCGCTCGGAAGTTCACGTGCTGACGCTGTCAGCGACGCCGATCCCGCGCACGCTGCAGCTCGCCATGACCGGCGTGCGCGAGATGTCCATCATCGCCACGCCGCCGCTCGACCGGCTTGCGGTGCGCACCTTCGTCTCGCCCTTCGACGCGCTCATCATTCGCGAGGCGCTGCTGAGGGAACGCTATCGCGGCGGACAATCCTTTTATGTCTGCCCGCGCATCGAGGACCTCGACGAGGCGGCGGCGTTCCTCCGTCAGAATGCGCCCGAGTGCAAATTTGTCATAGCCCACGGCCAAATGGCGGCGCGCGAGCTCGAGGATAAGGTCGGCGCGTTCTACGATGGCAAGTACGACATCCTATTGTCGACGGCGATCGTCGAATCCGGGCTCGACATTCCGCGCGCCAACACCATGGTCGTGCATCGCGCCGACATGTTCGGGCTCGCGCAGCTCTACCAATTGCGCGGGCGCGTCGGCCGGTCGAAGATTCGCGCCTACGCCTATTTCACGACCCCGGCCAAGGCCAAGATCACGCCGCAGGCGGAGAAGCGCCTCCAGGTGCTGCAATCGCTCGATACGCTGGGCGCCGGCTTTCAGCTCGCGAGCCACGACCTCGACCTGCGCGGCGCCGGCAACCTTCTGGGCGAAGAGCAGTCCGGGCACATCAAGGAAGTCGGCTACGAGCTTTATCAGCAGATGGTGCGCGAGGCGGTCGAACGCATCAAGTCGGGCGAGGACGCGCCGGCCGAGGACATGTGGTCGCCCACCATTCAATTGGGCGCGCCGGTGACGATCCCAGAAGCGTATATTCCGGACCTGGCAACGCGACTCGCGCTTTATCGCCGTCTCTCGGCGCTCGAGGATGAGGGCGAGATCGACGCGATGGGGGCGGAAATCGTCGATCGCTTCGGTCCGCCGCCGCCAGAGGTCGGCCTGCTGATGAGCCTGGTGCAGATCAAGACTTTGTGCCGACGCGCCAACGTCGAGAAGCTCGACGCGGGCGCCAAGGGCTTGACGCTCGCCTTCCGCAACAAGTCGTTCGCGAACCCCACTGCGCTGGTCAAATGGGTCGCCGCCCAGGGCGACCGCGCCTACGTGCGCCCTGACATGCGCATTGTCGTGACAGACGATTTCGACAAGCTTGAGGACAGGCTCACAGGGACGCTCAGGGTGATGCGGGAGATCGCCAAGATCGCAGGGAAGAAGGGGTAGCTGGTCAAGTCCGCAATTGGCGTATTTTCCCTTTTATGGGCAATTCGTACATCGCCCCGGGCGCAACCGGTTTCGCGATAGCTTCAATGTCATCCCATAGCGCAAGAAGACGCTGCATCTGCTTTGTGACCTTGGCAGCGTTCAAGGCGGGGGCGAGAAGAAGCCGGTCAGCCTCGAATTGCGAAAGGCGGACTGTTCCGCCTTCCTTTTGGTAATGTTGGCGTCGCCGGAAATGACGATCCAGCGACCTTCGTCCGAAAGGCGGCCGATCCAGTCGACGTCTTTGACGCTCGCACCGAACTTGTCTCTGATGTGAGCAACTTCATGTTGCCCGGCGAACAGCGCATTTAGCGCTCTCGCGAGCGCGGGCGATAGATTTTCGTCGACAATGACCTTCACGCCGCCATCAGGGACCGTTCGAAGGCAATCGCATCGTTGACGACGTCGACCGGAATCTCAAACAGGCTGGCGACTCGCCGCGCCGGGTTTTCAGCCTTTGCGGCTATCGCGAGTGAGACCGTCGGCACGCCATAGTCCGCGGCGAGTGGCTTGCCAAAAGACCGGACCGGGTCGATGACGATTGAGGATTTGCCGTTGAAGGGGCGCCATTGAACCACGGAGCCGTCGGCGAGATCGAGGTCGCGGAACGTCGGCTCGACTACCTGCTTGAAGACCATCTGGTTGGTCTTGAGATCCATGATGGCGGAGGAACCTCCGCGCTCACCCGACTCCTGAAGCTCGCGCAGACTCTCGAGGAAGATGCTTTTCCCGTCGGTCCGGAATCGATGCGTCGAGAACGGGCGTTCCTCGCCGATGATCTTGCGCGCGCTATCCAGGCAACGGCGGATGACGTTTAGTCCAACCCCATGCCTTATGAACGCCAAAACGAACCGAAGTTCGATAAGATCGCGAAACCCGATTTCCAGACTGTCACCAAGCCGAGGCAATTGCGGGCTCCACAGCGGTGTGGTTTCGACTATCTGCCCGTCACCGACTTTGTAGGAATAGCCGCCGAGCCAGCGCGAGAGTTTTCTCGGTGTGGTCTTGAGCAGCCGCGCCGCCTCGGCCGCGGTGTAATAGCCGACACCGATCGGAACGATTTCGGCGTTGCGCAGACTCTCTTGCACAAGGTCGAAAATACACCATCGGACAGGACCGTCAAAAGGACGGCTGCCACACGCCACTCCGCTCTCCCATTCGGGAGCGAGCGGGAGACGGGAGGATCATTTGATCGTCCACGGTCACGCGTCGGGCAAGGTCGATCGGGCCAGCCCCGTCTCGACAATACGCCCCTGCCGCAAAAGACTCCCTCCTCCCTACGAGCATGTCATCTGGCGGCGGTGATCGATTTATGCGGGTGGCGGCGATCGCCGCGTCTGTTACTGCGCCGCACGTAGTTGATGATCGCTTCCGGCGTTTCGTGCTTCACCTTGAGCGCCGCGATCAAGGCGTCCTCTGCAGACACGGTCACGCTTTGCCGGTCGCCGGCGACATTGATTCCAACCGTGAACTCGAGCGTCATATCGGAATCTTCCTGCCGGCTTCCCGCTGGCCGGACTATGGGGCCGTTCGCCTCAGCCAGTTTCCCTGCGCGCAAGACTTCCGGCCTGCTGGCGGCTCCAGGCGAAGAAATCGTCCTCGTAGGGGACACTCTTCAGAGGCATGACGGGAAAATAAGCGGTTCGCGGGCGCAAGTCACGCGCGCCGCTCCTCAGCCCGGCTTAGCGCGAATCCACCCGTCCCAACCAAAACGTATCGAAGGCCGCCGACCCCGCTCGCAAAGAAATTCAACATTTTCTTGCCAATTTCGGAGTTCTGTTCTATGTTTGTTCCGTGCGGCGGCGCCCAGAAAAATTGCGTGCGGAGGCCAGGACACGGCGCATTTGTGTGACCGGCTGGCCCGCCCCGCGGCGTCACCGAGGCCCAGCGGCCCGAAAGTAAATGGCGCCACAAGCGCTTGAAAAGGCGCGATTTTCGGAAGAAAACGGATCGCGCCGCGAAGTCGACACTGATGTGAGGCTCTTTTTCGAGTTGCAGAAAAATGAGGTTAAGGCCTTGAAAAGTTTGAGTCGCGCGCAGAATTGCACGCTGGCCTCAAGACCGTGGACTAGCGCACGATTCCCCTGAGTCGCCGCGCTCGGATCTCGCTGTTGCGGCCTGTCGGACCTATATGGGTTAGGCCGCATCGGGGCCTGACTGGCCCCGAGAGGCTGCGCCCTTTTCCGAAGTCCCCACGGAGCCGCTTGGGATGAAAGAGCCGCTAAAGACGCCGCCGCGCAAGTCGCGCGCTGAGGCAGAAGAGAAGCTCGACGAGGAGCTCGAAGAGTCCTTTCCCGCCAGCGATCCGCCCGCCAACACGCCGACCTCTGCCGGTGGGCCGGCGCGGACGAAGCGTCCCGCGCCCGGCAAGTCCACGCGCCACCGCTGAGGCGCGCAGGCGTTCGCGTCGCCTCGTCGCTATGCCGTTGCCCGGATAACGAACGCGGCACTGTTGTCGCCAGGGGTTTGGTCGACCTCGGTCACCCTCACGCTGTCGACGTCTGCGAATCGTGGTCCCTGGCGCATTTCGGCGACGAGCGCTTCGACAGCGGCGGGCGGACCGCGGATCAGCGCCTCGACCGCGCCGTCGTATCGGTTGCGCACCCAGCCGGAAACGCTGAGCCTCAGCGCCGCTCGGCGGGTGAACTCCCGATAGCCGACGCCCTGGACGTGGCCGTCGACCAAGACACGCCGGATAATCGCGCCAGTTTCGGTCACGGTGCGTTATTATCTCCGTGGACTATGCGACCCGACCGTCGTGGTCGGGGCCGCGAGAAGCGGAGGCGGTCATGACGCTCGAAGAGGTTTTCGACATCGCCAAGACTAAGCGGTATCTCATCGTGTCTACCGTCAACGAGTCCGGCGCGCCCGAGGCGGCGCTGATGGGCTTCGCGTTGACCCAGGCAAAGGAAATCGTGTTCGACACTCTCTCGACGAGCCGCAAGGCGGTAAATCTTGCGCGCAATCCCGCTGCCGCGCTGGTCATCGGCTGGGACGATAACATTTCTCTTCAGATCGAGGGTGTGGCGCGCCGGCCGGCCGAGGATGACTTGGCGAGCGCCAAGGCGGCCTATTTCGGCGAATGGCCGGACGGCCGCGCCCGCGAGAACTGGCCCAACGTCGCCTATGTCGTCGTGCGGCCGAAGTGGATTCGATACGCCAACTACTCCGGGGCGCCGGTGGTCGAGGAGTTCACGCTCTAAGCGCCGGAACGGCGGGAAATCCCGGGCTTTCGCCGGTTGCCCTGACAGGGTTCGACGTTTATATGGAGGCTTCCACGCTTACGCCGATTGGTATCGGCGAGTGAGCTCAAGGAGCCTCGATGATCCACGTCACTTTTCCCGATGGCGCTGAGCGCGCGTATGAGCCCGGCGTCTCCGGCCTCGAAATCGCCAAATCGATTTCACCCTCTCTCGCCAAGCGGACTGTCGCGATGGTCCGCAATGGCGAACTTGCCGACCTTGCGGATCCGATCGACCGCGACACTAAGCTCGAGTTCGTCGCACGCGATGATCCCCGCGCACTCGAGCTGATCCGCCATGACGCGGCCCACGTTCTCGCCGAAGCCGTGCAGTCGCTCTGGCCGGGAACGCAGGTCACCATTGGGCCGGTGATCGAGAACGGCTTCTATTACGACTTCTTCCGCAACCAGCCGTTCACGCCGGAGGATTTTCCAGCCATCGAGAAGCGCATGCGCGAGATCATCGCTCGTGACGAGCGGTTCAAGAAGACCGTCGTCTCGCGCGAGGAGGCGAAGAGCCGATTCGAAAAGAAGGGCGAAGCGTTCAAGATCGAGTTGATCGACGCCATTCCCTCCGATCAGGAGTTGAAGCTCTATAGCCAGGGCGAGTGGACCGACCTCTGCCGTGGGCCGCACATGACTTCGACCGGCAAGATCGGCGAGGCTTTCAAGCTGATGAAAGTCGCCGGCGCCTATTGGCGTGGCGACTCGAACAAGCCGATGTTGTCGCGCATTTACGCAACCGCGTTCGCGAAGAGGGAAGAGCTCGACGCCTATTTGAAGCAGCTCGAGGAGGCCGAGAAGCGTGATCATCGCAAGCTCGCCCGCGAGATGGATCTGTTCCACACCCAGGAGGAGGGGCCGGGTTCGATTTTCTGGCATCCGAAAGGCTGGGCCTTGTTCCAGACTTTGGTCGCCTATATGCGCCGGCGTCTTGCCAGCGACTATCAGGAGGTCAACGCGCCCCAGGTGCTCGACAAGCACTTATGGGAGATCTCCGGGCATTGGGGCTGGTATCGCGAGAGCATGTTCATGTGCCGCCCGGCTGGCGACGAAGCCGAGACCGAGGATTTGCGCGTCTATGCCCTGAAGCCCATGAACTGCCCGGGCCATGTGCAGATCTTCAAGCACGGCCTGCGCTCCTACCGCGAGTTGCCGCTGCGTTTCGCGGAGTTCGGCGCGGTCAACCGCTACGAGCCGTCGGGGGCGCTGCACGGCCTCATGCGGGTGCGATCGTTCACGCAGGACGACGCGCATATCTTCTGCACCGAAGAGCAGATGGCCGAGGAATGTCACAAGATCAATGAATTGATCTTGTCCGTCTACGGCCACTTCGGATTCGACAAGATCGTGGTAAAACTCTCCACACGTCCTGAAAAGCGCGTTGGAACCGACGCCATGTGGGACCACGCGGAGGCGGTGATGACCCGCGTGCTGGACGAAATCCGGCTGCGCCATGGCAACATCGTCACGACCGCGCTCAATCCGGGCGAGGGCGCCTTCTACGGGCCGAAGTTCGAATATGTG